>NZ_JXAQ01000003.1:0-406895 GCF_000815295.1 Bacillus sp. MSP13 | reverse complement strand
AAGCTGCCGTTGACCGGCAGCTTTTTACTCTTAATTTTCAGTATTGATATAGAGTTTTCCATTCGCTGTTTTTCTTGCTTCATTTCCATAATCATCACGTACAATCACTTCTATTTTTGCTCCGTTAGCTTTAATAGAAGAAGTAGCTGTCCAATAGCCCTCATATCTCCCCGGAGAAATTTCTCTTAACGGGAGCTCTGTGGCGTTTTGCACACTCGCTCTTGCATTTGTCAGCGGCATACGAATGACAAACGTTGCATCCAAATCTTCTGCGCTTGAGAATGCGATTTTTACAGATTCACCAGCTTTTAGGGTTTTGTCCTCTCCCGGAATCAAACCGGAGATGACAGGCTTGTCAAAGTTGACATCGATGACAGCCTTTTTCGTTGTTTTGTTGCCTGCTAAGTCTGTAGCAATTACCTTGATTTCATTGCTTCCATTCTCTAAAAGAATACGGGCTGAGTATGAACCATCAGTTACCGTTGCTTTTTTGCCATTCACCTTGACATCTTTCAGATTGTCATCGGATACAGACCCTTTGACAGTCAGCGCTTCTTTGTTTGTTTTCTCGCCATTCTTTGGATTGTACAGCGTTAATTCAGGCTTGTTTTGGTCAAGCGTAACTGTCACAGGGCTGGAAGCATCCGTAGTCCCTTTGTCTGTTGATGCAGTGGCCGTCAGCTCATTTTCACCCTCGCTGAGTGAGACGCTTGCCTGGAACGTGCCATCTGCCCCAGCTTTCGTTTCCCCTGCTTCTTTCTCTCCATTATAAAGGTGTACTGTTGTTCCCGGAGAGGCTTTTCCTTTTACGGTGATGTTCTCCTTATTTGTGTATGATTTGTCTGCCGGTGAAGTGATCTCAGGTACAGCCGCTTCATAATCAACTAATGCGCGGATCATATAGTTTCCGTCGGCTTCATCACCCGGCAGCCATTCCCCGTCTATATATTGCCAGTTGCGGCCCGAATTCTGACCGGTTTCATCCATTGCCAGTCCTGGTGAATATGGGTCTGGTTTCGATTGGATGTATACGAGATAAAAATCTTTATCGACCATAATCCCTTTTGAACTGAGATCAACCTTAGTCCATTCGCCATTGCGAAGGGCTTCAGCGTTAACTGGCCCGGCAATTTTCTTGCCCGGTGCTCCGTCTTTTCCTGTAGCATCATAAACCTCAACCTTAAACTCTGTCCCTCCAGGATCAGGGAACTCTGTATCCCAGAATCTGAATAGCCCTCCTGTAAGCATGCCTTTGTCCTTGCCGTCAGCCAGCGTCATTTTGACCGCCCATCCGTTACCGGCTGCAAAATAAGAATTCGCATTCTCCGCTGTCCCGTCATCATATGCAATCTCACCCGGATAACCGACGAAAGGCTTTAGTACAGTTTCTTTCGTAACATCCCCTTTTAAATCAATGGTAAATTCATCGCTATAGTAACCCGATGCAGCTATTTTAATCGTATAGGAGCCTTCATAGGCCTCAAGCGCATATTCACCTTTGTCGTTCGTCGTAGCCGGTTCTACCGCAGCATCCTCCACAACATAAACGGAGGCTCCTTTTACCGGCTCTCCTGTCGTTTTATTAATGACTGTGCCTTTTAAGGTGCCTTTCTTCAATTCTTCTAACGTAAAGTTAGCCTGTGTCGTCTGATCTGCCTGCAGAGAAACCTTTTGCGATTTCGATTGATAGCCGTATGCTTCTGCCATAAGCGTATAGTCTCCCGCTTTGTGCGTCAGCGTATACTGCCCTGTGGATTGATCAGAATATGTTGATTTTCCCGTTTCTGCAACACTGACTTGCGCCCTGAGCGGCAAAACTTGAGGCTGTATCGCTTTGCTCTGAGGCTTTACCGCTTGGTTAGCAGATGGCTTAGCTTTTTTCGGATTCACCGTCTTTTTCTTTTGCTTTCCAGGCGATTTTTTTTCAACACCCAGTTTATTCTTTTTGACTGTTTTTCCGGCTGATTTGTCAGAAAGCACTACATCATCAATATACCAGCCCTCTTTTGAAATACTATCATCGGATTGAAGGTTAAACATGACTTGAATGTTTTGACCTTTATAAGCTGATAAATCAATTTCTTCATCCATCCAGCTTGATGTTTTTCCATTATAAACACGAGCCTGCTCCCAATTCTTTTCACCTTCAGGCAAAACAAAAACGTAGCCATAATCAAAATCATCCTCTACATTGTGCCAGCTTTTAAATTGGAGATACAGGTTTCCGTCATCCGGCACTTTAATAGGAGGCATCATGAGATTCATATTTGCTGAGTTGGCGTAGTTTCCTGCCAGATTTGTTCCATATACTTTTTCTCCCGAAGCTGCTGTAGCTGGTCCTACTGACGGAACTCCCCATTCCCAGCTGTTATTTGTTCCGCTTGACATCCAGCCTCCGGGTTCAGTTTCAAAGTCTTGCTTATAGCCCGTTGTGATGCTTGGTTTCACTGTCACATCGTATATATCAGATTCAACGCTATGGCCGCCAAAATCCTGAATCATCCACTTATAGCTTAGGGCAGTTCCTTTTACGTTCGGGATCACCGCCTGATACGTTCCTTTCAAGTGATCTCCGCTGATTCGTTTAGCCGTTACTTCTGTCCACTCCCCTTGATCAAGCTTATAGGACAGTTTGACAGATGTCACACTTACATTGTCTTCAGCTACCAAAGTCAGCGGCAGGTTCGCGCCTTCATAGGCTTCTGTTGCTTTCTCATGCTGATAGACAGGGGGCTCTTGATCGTCTCCCTCTACAGAAACCTGTCCCTCTGCTTTTCCTAACCCATCTGTAACAGCTGACACAGCATCAAAAGCGTTCACCAAACCATGGCCGTATCCGTTATTCGGAGAATCGGGAAATGTCGAATCTGTCAACGGTTCAGCCGTACTCGTTAATATATCCTCCATCTGATCAACAGAAAGTGAAGCATCCGCCTGTTTCAGCAATGCAGCAACAGCAGACACATGCGGTCCTGCCATTGATGTGCCATCCCATCCGTCCTCATATGTCTGGCCAGGAACAGAAGACCGGATATTTACACCCGGGGCAGAAATTTCTGGTTTTATTTCGTCATATGGAGATGGTCCTTGAAGAGAAAAGTCAGCGAGCTTTTTGTTCATATCAGTCGCTCCCGTAGCAAACGATTCCGGATAGTTTGCCGGGTTTGCAATAGAACCGGGACCGCCCGGAATAAAGATATCTGTATTTCCTGCTGAAAACTCAGGGAAAATATCGGCCGCACGCCAAGCATTGACCATGTCTCTGTACCATTCGTCAAGTCCTGAGCCTCCACCCCATGAATTATTGACAACATCAGGAGCCATTTCCGGATGAGGATTGCCCTCTGCGTCCTTTGGAGCTAAAACCCATTCACCTGCATCCAAAATGTCAGCATCAGTGCCGCCATCTTCGGAGAACGCTTTAACAGCAATCCATTTTGCGCCTGGCGCTACACCGATTTGATTTGTACTATCGGGTTCAGATCCCACCATCGTTCCTGTCACGTGAGTTCCATGAGCCAAATCGTCGTAAGGGCTTGCTTCGCCCGTTACGGCATCATACCAGTTCATTTCATGATCAGGCTCATCAGGATTTTCTGGATGATATCCGCGATATTTCTCTTTTAATGCCGGATGGTTCCATTCCACGCCTGTATCAATGGACGCGACAACCGTACCAGTTCCATCATATCCAAGCGCCCAAGCTTTCGGGGCGTCGATTTGGTCTATATTCCATTCCACACCGTCAGTTGCTTTGACAGCTTTTTGCGCTTTTTTCATATTAAATGGAGAAGATGACTTAAACAGCTGCCGTTTCTCATTTGGAAGCACCTTTTCCACTTCAGGGAACTGCGCTACTTTTTGCATCACTTCTTTTGAGGCATGAACAGCGATCCCATTCACTACATAATAAGAGTGAATTCGGTCTGCATTTCCCTTATTTTTCTGGCTGTTCAAGTATGTTAAGACATCTCTCTGAGATTCATCGGCTGTGACTTTTAAAGAGGACACAACGGCAGAACGCTTTTGATATTCCGTCTTAGCGGCAGTCAGCTTCTTCGATTTCGCTTTTTTAACAGCCGCTTTTGCCGCTTTTTCTGTGTTAGCTTTGTCTTTAAATTTAATCAGAAAGGTTGTTTTTTCTTTCTTCTTAAAGCTTTTCTTTAATGAACTCGAGATCTTGTTTTGAATGGATTCAGCAGATTGAAGCTCCTGTTTAACAGAAGTTGAGGCACCTTTGCTGCTTGCCCCGGCTGCACCCGGAAACAGCAGTGAACCAATGACAACCGTACTTAAAACAGAGCTAATGAGTCTGTTTTTCGTTTGTTTCCTCATTTTTATCCCCCTTTTTCAACATGCTTTGCCAAAAAAATGTCGTCCCTCCTTTTCCAAATGAATGGTTTGTCAGAACATCGCTGTACGTTAACTGTAGACAATCCGCATTACAGATATTGTCGTTTTATGTCACTTTATTTCCATATATATGAAAATGATAAAATTGTCATGAAATTCGAATGAGTCTTATGGTTCGCTTGGCGGCAATATGAAGGAATATATAGGAAAAAGGTCTTCAATAAGGAGAAAAGGTTGAAAAACAAAAAGGACAAAATCGAAAACGATTTTGCCCTTTCTATTAGCCGCGTTTATTGCGGTTTCTTAAGAATGTCGGGATATCAAGTGTATCATCAGCCGGTTGTGAGGTCTGGCGGCTTACTGTGTTTTGTTGCTGAGGTTCCTCACGTTTTGGCTCACGCTTTGGAGCACTTTGATTATGTGTTTTAATGCTTTGGTTTAAACTTGGACGCTGAGGTTTTGTCACGTCCTTCTCTTGTTCAATGAAACCAGTCGCAATCACTGTCACCACAATCTCGTCTTTTAGATTTTCGTTAATAACAGAACCGAAAATCATATTTACATCTTGATCAGACGCCGAAGCGACAATGTCTGCAGCTTCCTGAACTTCATACAAACTGAGATTTGTTCCCCCAGTGATGTTCATAAGGACGCCTTGCGCGCCGTCAATAGCCGCTTCAAGCAGCGGGCTGGAGATTGCTTTCTTCGCTGCCTCTGCCGCGCGGTTTTCTCCAGTCGCAATCCCGATACCCATCAAAGCAGATCCTTTGTTTGACATGATTGTTTTCACGTCAGCAAAATCAAGGTTGATGAGACCAGGTGTAGCAATCAAGTCTGAAATACCTTGAACCCCTTGACGGAGGACGTTATCCGCTTCACGGAATGCTTCAAGCATCGGCGTGTTTTTATCAACAATTTCAAGAATTCGGTCGTTCGGGATCACGATTAGTGTATCCACCGCTTCTTTCATTGCTGTAATTCCGCCTGCAGCTTGAAGCTGTCTTTTGCGTCCTTCAAATGTGAACGGTCTTGTGACGACTCCGACTGTTAAAGCGCCTAAATCTTTCGCGATTTGTGCGATTACCGGTGCGGCACCTGTTCCTGTTCCGCCCCCCATACCAGCTGTCACGAATACCATGTCAGCGCCTTTTAACGCTTCTTCAATCTGCTCTTTGCTTTCTTCAGCAGCTTTTTTTCCGACTTCCGGATTCGCACCTGCTCCTAATCCTCTAGTCAGCTTTGCGCCGATTTGCATTTTCACTTCTGCTTTTGACAGGTTAAGAGCTTGAGCATCGGTATTCACCGCGATATACTCTACTCCTTGCACTTCATTTTCAATCATTCGGTTAACGGCGTTGTTACCGCCGCCTCCTACTCCGATTACTTTAATTGATGCTAAGCCGTCTATGTTTGTTTCGAACTCCAACATGCTAAATCCTCCTAATCTGCCGAATGACTATCTATCTATTCCCAAAACATGCTTAATAGTTTTTTCATTTTGCTCTGTTTATTATGTTCGGCTTGTGTTTTTTGTTTTCCTTTTGGCCGCTGCTGCATCTCACTCTGGTGATGATGCTGCTCTTGTTCCTCAATTGAAGAGACTGCGATTTCCTGTATCGCTTCTTCAGGCATCTTGAAGCCTATTTTTCTGCCTTGGATTCTTGCATTTCGGCAGGCGAATTGAATCAGGCCCACTCCCGTCATGTATTGAGGGTCTCTTACACCGATATAATTCGGGCTTGCCACCCTGACATTGTTTTGCAAAACATCCTGTGCCAATGACATGACACCCGGCATTGCTGCTTGTCCCCCTGTCAGCACGAAGCCTCCCGGCAGATCGGTAATTCCCATACTGCGAAGCTCTTCTGAAACAATTTCAAGAATTTCTTCAACTCTTGCTTCAATGATATTCGCTGCTTCCTGCTGTGTAAATGTTTGTTTTTGATTGGTGCCGATAACGGTTACCTCAAATACTTCATCTTCCGAGGCTTCGTCATAGTAGGCATGTCCAAATTGCTTTTTCACGCGTTCTGCTTCTTCTGTTGACGTCCTCAGTCCGATGGAGATATCTTTGGTGATATTTTCGCCTCCGAGTGGAATGACACGGGTAGAAGTGAGATGTCCATTCTCGAATACGGCAATGGTTGTTGACCCTCCCCCTATATCAATGAGAGCCACACCAAGATTTTTCTCGTCCTTTGACAATGCAGCAGAACCGGCTGCCAGCGGCTGAAGGCAAATATCAGTGATTTCAACACCGGCTCTTTCAACACAGCGTAGCAAGTTATGTAAAATTGTTTTTGAACCGGTGATCAAGGTGCCCTCTACTTCTAAACGCACACCCAGCATTTTTTTCGGGTCGGTGATTTCATCTCTTCCATCTACAATAAACTGTTTAGGAATGACGTCCACAATCAGCTGTTCGTGCGGTACTGAAACAACCTGTGCCGCCTCCATCACTCGGCGCACATCTTCAACCTGAATTTCTTTATTTTCACTGGAAACTGCTACAACACCGTTTGTATCTTGAATATTGATATAATTTCCATTAACGCCGACAATAGCTTTTCTAAGCGGAAAACCTACCATTCTTTCAGCTTGGTCAAACGCTTTTCTAATAGAATGAACGGTTTCATCTATATCAACGATTGAGCCTTTTTTCAACCCTTCAGACGGCACATTTCCCACACCGATAATATTTAGGGAATCATCTGTCATTTCTCCGACGATCACTTTTGTATTGGACGTACCGATGTCAAGACTGACGTAAAGTTCATTGTTGTTCATTCTATGGCACCTCCTCACATTTCGATCATTTCTATTCTATTATTTGCGGAACAACAATACAATGAATGTGGCTTTACAAGTGTGTAACAAAAAATAACAACGGAATATTCCTTATGTGCTTTTCACATTTTATGTTTATTGAAAATATTCGTTATATCCTATGTATATCCTCTTTTATATCACATTTTTTTTATTTTTTTTAGAAAGAGTCCACTTTGTTAGTAGATTTCTTCTGATCACGGCAATATTCTGAAATAATCTGACACCAAATGCGAATATACCTGCTAAATACAAGTCTACACCAAGATGGACTCCCAGAAAAGCTAAACTTATTGCCAATATAATATTAAAAAAGAAACCGGAAACAAATACCATTTCATGATATGTACCTTGTAAATGCGCCCTGATTCCGCCGATTAATGTATCAAGTGCGGCAAGCACCGCAAGCGATAAATAGTTTGAGTATTCACTCGGGATCGTTAAGTTTGTCATCAGTCCAATCGCAATTCCGAGCACCAGCCCCAGCACGGGCAGCCACATGACGGTTCTCCTCCTTTTCAGTCTTTAAGCGGTGTTAGCTGTTGTACATCCAGTGGTCTGTCATATGCTTTTAATGTCAATTCGCTTTCAGATTTGCCGGCTTTTAATGCTAAATTTTCAGATGCAAAGAGATCCTCAAGACCTGATCCCTTCACTCTGCTGTACAGCATGTCCGGATCTTCGGCAAGCACATTTACTGTTAAAGGATAATCGTCAAGGCCGTATCCGTCTATTTTCGTTGTGCCGTTTATATCCCTAATGACCGTATGATTCACAACTCTTCGCTCATTAATCGAGATATGCTCTGCACCAAAGGAGTTAAGTTCATTGATCAGCTTTTTCAGCAAATCCGGAGGCGGATTTTCGATCGGCTCTCCTGTTAAGCTTTCAGAAAAAAGCGGGGATATGGTGATGACAATTCCGCTACCTGTTATATCGGTCATGCCGGCTGTTTTTTTTAAGGTTTGCAGTGTATTATTAAGCGCGGTTTCTTTTGCCATTTCTTTCGTTTGCGAATAGCTATTCAGTAATTTATCATATTTGTTTATTTCATCCAGCAGCTTTTCCTGCTTCTTCTGCTCTGATGTCAGTTCTTCCCTTATATCCCACATATCTCTCGTATCACGGACTTGAGGGCGTTTTAACGAGTTAAACTGAACAGATATCATGAGCCCGAAGATGACCATAAGCACACTGATGCTCATGAAGGAACGCTTTATTTTCAATCTGTTTCACCCGCTTTTTACAGTCATTCCTTCGTTTTCAGAATCGGTTTCATTTGTACGTTTTTCTTTTTTTCTGCGGAAACAGAAATATGATCCATTGACAGCTGATTGATCAAGCCGCCTGCTATATTTAATGAAGGCAACAGGACATCAGGATCTCCAATAGCGGATATCGTAAAGGGAGCGGGATGCTGCACTCCGTCTACCGTTACAACAGGACCGTTGCACTTGATATAGGAATCATGTGTCAAACGCTGGCCATTAACAGCAACGGCCGCCGCACCCGAAATATAGAGTTCGTTTACCACTTGAAAGATATGGCTTTCGTGAACGATGTAACTGTTCACATTCTCCCCTTCCGGTATGTAGGACGCATCTTCCAAGGTCACCTGAACACCCTCTCCCTGCACACCGACTTCGCCAATATACATTCTGTATTTTTCTGTATCTTCCAGGACGTTATAGTATTCCGTCTTTTCTTTCTTCAGCTTTTTCTCTTCCTCACGGACTTTGTTTTGCTTTTGATACAATTCTTTTTCAAGACTTTTATTTTCTTTCTCCTGTTTCAACAGTTCATCTCTAAGCGCATATTCTCTTTTCCACTCTTCCGGCCTAGCCGCGCCTGTCTCGTTTTCTTTGGTCGTTTGAAAAGAAAACGAAATCAAAAAGCCTGCGATCAGCATGATTAATGAAAGAAGGACTGCTGATTTGCCCCTCAATTTTCATCTTCCTTTTTAGCAGCTTTATCATTTTTTCCAAACTCTTCAAAATAGGTGGCAACTTCTAGATGAATAATTCCCTTTTTACTGCTGCTAAGCTGTGAAATGATAGAAGGGTACGTTTTCATTCGGTCTGCGAAGGTTTTTATAGACGCAGTGACAACATAACCGTCGTTCATGTACAATTTAATACGGTTTTCATCCATTTTTACAGGTGTATAGTAAATTTCTGAAATTGACTGACTTAAAGAATCTGACAAGGCATTAAGCTGCTTGGCCATTTGAGACCGTTTTTTCGCGTTAGTCCAATTCACCAAAATCGGCCCGGCATCATCCGGTGTTACTTCGGTTGGCAGAACAGAACCATTTTCAAGCACTTCATAGTACACATTGTTTTTTTGTAAATAAGCAATCGCCTTATATTCTTTGATTTCAATGTTAATTTTATTAGGAAGCGATTTGCTGATCACCGCTTTTTTCACTAATTTATTTTGCTGAATCTTCTCTTCTGTTTTTTTCTTGTCCAAACTCCAAAACTCAGTATCTCCGCTGTTAATATCGGAAAGGTCGATAATTTCCTTTTTGGATACATTCTCATTCCCTGTAACAGAGATTGTTGATACTTTACTGATTGGCGTCTGCAGGTACACGATGATCAACACCATCATAAAAAAGAGCATAATAAAAGAAATGAGACGGCGGTTTGCCTTCTGTTTCCGCTGCTCTTTAATTTTGGGAATCCGTTCTTCAATGTTTACAATTTTTTCTCGGTCATGCCCCGGGTTCATTCCCTGTTCACCTCATTCAAATGAAACAGCTGTTAAAGTCTGTCTATTCCAAAACAAACGGCATACTATGATGCCGTTTGTCGTTTGCTTACAGTATATCATATGAACAGCTTCAGTCAGAACTTGAATCAGCGATTTTCGCCGATGATTTCAACCTCTGTGTGCATATCAATCTCGTATTTTTCACGGATTGTCTTTTTCACATGGTCAATGAGATCAAGCACATCTTTTGCTGATGCGCCGCCCGCATTGACGATGAAGTTTCCGTGCATCTCCGATATCTTTGCACCGCCGATTTGATATCCTTTTAAGCCTGCTTTTTCTACAAGGTTTCCGGCATGATTCGGAAGCGGGTTTCTGAATATGCTTCCCGCACAAGGGCTTGAATACGGCTGTGTATTTTTTCTGTAGTCTTTATTGCTTTGCATTTGCTGAACGATTGATTCCTTATCCTTCTGCTCCAGCTGCAGAACAGCTTCTAGGCAAACGCCTGGGCGTTTCTTTTGCAATACAGAAGTTCTGTAGCTGAAATCCATCTGCTCATTGGTCAGCCACTCAATCGTACCGTCTTCAAATAAAATATGCGCTTTAACGAGGATTTCGCTCATATCAGAACCATGAGCGCCGGCATTCATATAAACCGCTCCGCCGACTGATCCTGGAATACCCGCAGCAAATTCCAAACCGGACAGGCCTTTTTTGCTCAATGATGTGGCAAGACGGACCACGGAATAACCGCCTCCGACCGTCACTCGTTCCCCTTCAAGCTCCAGATGGTCAAGACCGGCACCCAGTTTAATCACTACGCCTCTGATTCCCTCATCTAAAACAAGAAGATTCGATCCGCGGCCGATGACTGTCCACTTCACATCATATTTTTTAATAACGTCCATGATATCTTTGACAGCATCTACACTGCTTGGAATCACCAATACATCCGCAGGGCCGCCGATTTTCATCGTTGTATGATTCGCGAGCGGTTCATTTGCAAGAACCTTGCCGACTTCGCGTTCTTTTAATTCCTGTATCACTTTCTCCATCGTAAACCTCCGCATTCCATTGCTTTTCTATTATTTTTTCAATTCTTCGAGTACGTTGTATAAACGGGCAGCCGCGTCAGGAACGCCGAGTGACTTTGTCCGTTCGCTCATTTCCTTTAACGTTTGCTCATTCAGCACAATCCGGTCAAGCGCACCAATCAGCTTTTCCCCGGTAAGCTCTGTTTCTTTCAGAACAATCGCCGCATCTTGCTGGCCGAGAGACCTCGCATTGACCTCCTGGTGATTCGCTGTTACGTATGGGCTTGGAATCAGCACACTCGGGATTCCAAGCGCAGTAATTTCAGCAATCGTCGTCGCACCGGCTCTGGCCACAATGACATCAATGGCCTTTAAATACTCCGGCATTTGATGAAGAAACGGCTTTGTGACCATATGATCAGCGGCACCTTTGGTTTTCAGCTCACTCATCACTTTTTCATAGTGAACCTCACCGGTGATATACAGCACTTGATAGTTTCTTGTTTTCAGCGCGTCCTGCATATCAATGACAGCACGGTTAATCGGTGCGGCGCCTCGGCTTCCGCCGAAAATTAAGACCGTTTTTTTCTCTTCAGAAAGCCCAAATTCAGCCATTGAACGGCCCGTCTCTATTGAGACGACTTCAGAGGCTCTCGGGTTTCCCGTAAATACAACTTTCTCGTTAGGAAAATGTGATTTTGCTTCTTCAAAACAGATCGCTACTTTATTAACATATTTTGCAAGAAACTTATTCGTGATGCCTGGCAGGCTGTTTTGTTCATGGACAATAGTCGGAATTCCCATTTTCGCTGCAGCGTAGACAACCGGCCCGCATACGTAACCGCCCGTTCCAATGACAGCATCGGGCTTAAATTCTGCTAAATACGATTTGCTCTTTTTTACACCCTTCAAAAAACGCATCACAGTTTTGACGTTTTCAAATGACAGCTTTCTTTTAAAGCCTGTAATTTCAATTGAACGGAACGGTATATTCTCCCGCTCAACTATTTTTTTCTCCAGCCCGTTTTCTGTTCCGATATATAAAAATTCCACTTCAGGATGGCGGCGTTGCACTTCTTTAATAAAAGCAAGTGCAGGATAAATGTGTCCTCCTGTACCGCCTCCGCTTATTGCTATTCGCATATCTCTTCCCCCAGTCTATGTTCTCTATAACATAGCGATAACCCTGTTTTATTCGACAGGGTTATCGCATCAATTGTTTCCCAGCTTCCTGTTTCATAGGACGCTTAGCAATACATTCCACTAATACCTCGAGTATCGGCTCACGTTCAGCAGAACGCCGACAGCCATCAGCATCAAGGTCAATGAAGAACCTCCATAGCTCAAAAACGGCAGCGTGATGCCTGTTACCGGAATAAGGCCTGTTACTACACCTATATTAATCATGACTTGAATGGCAATCATTGAAATAATGCCGACTGCGACAAAACTTCCGTACAAATCAGGCGCACCGAGCGCAATTCTGATCCCTCTCCACAGCAGAACGCTGAAGAGAAGCAAAATAAGGGTCCCCCCGATAAACCCAAGTTCCTCTGACAGTATGGCGAAAATAAAGTCTGTTTGCGGCTCAGGCAAATAAAAGAACTTCTGTCGGCTTTGCCCAAGCCCCATTCCGAACAATCCGCCGGGCCCCACTGCATAAAGCGACTGAATGATTTGGAAACCGCTGCCGAGCGGATCTTCCCATGGATTTAAGTAGGAGGTAATCCGCTTTATTCGATATGGAGCTGATAGGACGAGCCCAACAAATCCACTGAGTCCGATGAGCCCGAGAAAGACGAAATGGGCGATGCGCGCGCCGGCCACAAAAATCATGACAATACAAGTTCCGACCATGACTGTCCCCGTTCCAAGGTCAGGCTGGCACATGATAATCAAAAACGCTGAAAACACGATGCCAAGTGCCGGGATAAACCCCCGTTTGAATGATGTTATGTTTTTTTGCTTTTCAGAGAGAAATTTAGCAAGGAATGCAATCATCGCAAGCTTCATAAACTCTGAAGGCTGTATGCTGAATGCCCCGACTCCGATCCAGCTTCTGGAGCCGTTCCGCACCATGCCGACGCCTGGTATCAAAACAAGCACCAGGAGGAAAAAGCAGATAACCATCAGTAATTTGGACCATGTCCTCCAAGTCCAATAATCAACATTCATGATAAAAAACATGGCAATGACGCCGATCCCCGCAAACAGCAGCTGCCGTTTCGCGAAAAAGAAAGAGTCGTCAAATTTATAATCCGCCCATACAGCACTCGCACTGTACACCATAATTAATCCGATTGTTAATAATAATAACGTAATGATGACCAATAACAAATCAGGCGATGTTTTTTTAGTAGTCAAAGCAACCGACACCCCAAGCTTAAAGTCATTAGGGCTGCCGATTTACTTCAAGACAAGCCCTTACTTAAGCATATGCACGGCATCTATAAACATGTCACCGCGTTCTTCAAATGTTTTGAATTGATCCCAGCTCGCACACGCAGGTGACAGCAGGATGACATCGCCTTCATTTGAGAGCGCAAACGCCGCAGATACTGCTTGTTCAACATTATCGACACGTTTGACATGTTGTATTCCCATCTCATTGCCGAGCTCCTCGAGTTTCGGTGCTGTCTGGCCAAATGTAAGCACCGCTTTGACATGCTTCATATACGGTTTTAAATCATCAAAACCATTTCCGCGATCCAGTCCGCCCGCAAGCAGAATGACCGGTTTGTCAAATGCTGAAAGCGCCTTGGTTGTCGCCAAAATGTTTGTTGCTTTACTGTCATTATAAAACTTGCGGTCTTTCACTGTTGTGACATATTGGAGACGGTGCTTCACGCCAGTAAAGCTTGTCAGCACCTTTTTGACAGCTTCGTTTGACACTCCTGCCGTTTTCACAACTGCGATGGCAGCTAGAATGTTCTCCATGTTATGAGCGCCGGGCAGCACAACCTCTTCAAGAGGAAGAATAGCTTCTCCGTTGAACATCAACATACCGTCTTTTGCGTAAGCGCCCTTTTCAAGCCTTTTGCTGACTGAAAAAGGAATGATGGCGGCTTTTCCGGCCTCAGCCAGTCGCACGACGGTTTCATCATCTTGGTTGACAACGGCTTTATCTGAAGCAGTCTGATGAAGGTACACTTTCTGTTTCGCTTTTTCATAGTTTTTTCGCGTATGGTGATAATCCAAATGAGCGTCAAATATGTTTAAAATCAAGCTGATTTCCGGTCTGAAAGCGTGTGTTCCCATCAGCTGAAACGATGACAGTTCAGTAACGATCCATTCATCCCCATCAGCATGATAGGCAACCTCACTTGCGACTGTGCCGATGTTTCCGGCAATCAGTACTTTTTTCGAGTCAGCTTTGAGCATTTCATAAATCAGCGTTGTCGTGGTCGTTTTTCCGTTTGATCCGGTAATCCCGATAAACTTGGCGTTTGTCAGGTAGTAAGCGAGCTCTATTTCCGTCCAAACCGGAATGCCTCTTTTTTCCGCTTCCTGTACCATAATATTTTCATAAGGAATGCCAGGATTTTTGATCAGAACCGTGATTTGATGCTGATCGAACAGAGAAACAGGATGCTCTCCGCAAACAACCTCAATTCCTTTTTCAGAAAGCTTTTGCGCTGGTTCGTTTTCTTCAAAAGGCTTTTGGTCATTGACTGCAACATAAATGCCTTTGTCATGAAGAATAGATGCCGCCGCATACCCGCTTTTCGCAAGTCCCAGGATTAAAAAATGCTGATTCTGTAAAAATTGATCGTTTTCCACTTATAACCACACCTCGATGTAAATTCCTAAAACGGCAAGCAAAAGTCCCGCAGCCCAAAACGTTACGACCACTCTCCATTCAGACCAGCCGACAAGCTCATAATGGTGATGTAATGGACTCATTTTAAAGATTCGTTTACCAGTCGTTTTAAAGCTGATGACCTGCAGAATAACCGATAATGTCTCGATAACGAATACACCGCCGATGATAACCAGCAGGATCTCTAATTTCGTTAAAATAGCAATGGTAACAATGGCTCCTCCCAATGCCAGCGATCCCGTATCTCCCATAAAAACTTTGGCTGGATGAGCATTAAATACGAGGAAGCCCAGCACCGCTCCGACGACGGCAACTGAGAAAATTGCTACGTCATATTGAGACTGATTCCATGCCAGGATGGCAAAGGCGCCAAAAGCAATCGCAGCTGTGCCGGATAATAAACCGTCAAGACCGTCAGTCAGGTTAACTGCATTTGATCCGCCGACAAGCATAAATAGCACCAGGATAAAGTAAGCCCAGCCAAGATCAAATGATAAGTCAGTTCCAGGCACGCGAATGTCCGTCGCAAAATTGTAGTAATGGTACACGGCATAAAATACAATCGCAATGATAATTTGTCCGATCAGTTTTTGCTTTGACGTCAATCCAAGGTTACGCTTCATGACGACCTTGATGTAATCATCTAAAAAGCCAAGCAAACCGTAGCCGAGTGTTACAAATAGAAGCAGCACCATTTCCGGGCTTATTTCTGAAAACTTCTGTGTCATCACAATTGTTGTGACAATAATAGAAAGTATGATCATGACCCCGCCCATTGTCGGCGTCCCTGATTTTTTCTGATGTGATTTCGGTCCTTCTTCTCTAATACTCTGGCCGAATTTTAATCTTCTTAAAAACGGAATAAGAATCGGAGAGAGCAGAACACTAATTAAAAACCCCATTAAAATTGTAAACAGAATGACTTGCTCAAGCATTGTCCTTTTCTCCTCCTGTTTCTTTCAAACGACATACGTAGTTATCATATTCATGTTTTTTTTCCATATGAGAAATCTTTTCAAGCTCCATTATTCAATAACATCTCTTTCCTATGAATTTGTCTTATTCTTATTGAGTTCGACAATCGCTCTCGCCGCCACTTCAGCATCGTCAAAATCGAAAGTTTTGTTTCCGATCTGCTGATAGGTTTCATGTCCTTTTCCTGCAATGAGGACTACGTCGCCTTTTTTGGCATTGGCAATCGCGAAAAAGATCGCCTGTTCGCGGTTTGCAATGCTATGGTAGTATGCGTTCTCTACTCCGGCTTCCATATCTCTTAAAATCGCGCGAGGATCTTCACTTCTCGGGTTATCTGAAGTGAAAATCGGCTCGTCAGACAGCTCCACAGCGATTTTAGCCATTTTCGGGCGTTTCGACTTATCTCTGTCTCCCCCGCAGCCGACAACGACAAAGAGCTTTCCTTCTGTCATGTCTTTGCATGTTTTCAGGACATTTTCAAGGCTGTCCGGCGTGTGCGCGTAATCAACAATAACCGGAAACTCCTGCTGCTGATCCACCAATTCAAATCGGCCTCTTACACCATGCAATTCTTGAACCGCTTCAGTGATCGTTTCAAACGGTATGCCTGCTGCAATACATGTTGTAACAGCTGCCAGCACGTTATACACGTTAAACTGTCCAACGAGCGACATGGTGATATGTGTAGTGCCTTTGTTGGTCACAAGATCAAAGCTTGTGCCCTGTGCCGTGATCGTGATGTTTTTCGCCATTACATCAGCGTCGTTTTTTATTCCGTATGTAGAAATATGCGCTGCGGTCACCTTTTCAAAATAAGCGCTCGCCTCATCGTCAGCGTTCAGTACGGCACACTTTGGACGTTCATGGTTGAAAGCCCCGCCCAGCTGAGAAAAGAGCAGGCTTTTTGCCTGTCGGTACTCATCCATCGTTTTATGATAGTCCAGATGGTCCTGCGTTAAATTCGTAAACACAGCAATGTCATAATCACAGCCATGAACACGTCCTAAAGACAATGCGTGAGAAGAAACTTCCATGATGGCAGTGTCAACTTGCTTGTCATTCATTTTCTTAAACGTTTTCTGCAGCGTGACGCTTTCAGGTGTCGTGTTTTTAACGGGAAGTGTTTCATCGCCGATTTTCATGTACATGGTGCCGATCAAGCCTGTGCGTTTTCCCGCTTTTTTCAGAATCTCATCAACCATGTGGGTCGTTGATGTTTTTCCGTTTGTGCCTGTTATCCCGATCAGCTGAAGCTTCTTCGTCGGCTGTCCGTAAAACGCATCAGACAGAACGCTGAGCGCCCGCAGTGACTGCCGGACAATAATGACAGGCACATCCACATCAAGCTCTCTTTCTGCCACAATAGCCGCTGCGCCGCTTTCTACTGCTTTTTGGGCAAAATCATGTCCATCCACCGTATACCCTTTTACACATACAAAAAGACTCCCTTTCTTTACTTCCCTGGAGTCCATCTCAATTGAAGTTATTTCAGGGTCTTGTGAGTCGTTTACAGAAGGTTCGGTTGTTAAGTATCGTAGCAGCTTTGTTAGTTTCATCGTATCAAACCTCTCAACATTCTAATTCGTTCTTTTTATCATTGAAGTCACGTCAAATGATGTGATAATGATTTTAAGCATACAGTTCATATTTTAGCGTAAATAAAAGGATACATCCAGCTAATCTTGAAAGATATCAGCATTTTTCTGCAATAAAATAATAGGCAGCCCGAATCAATCGGCTGCCTCCTTTTCATCCTCTTCAGTCAAATAAACACGTATCTTTGAGCCCTCTTTTACTTTCGTTCCGGCAGCCGGCGATTGTTTCACAATTTTGCTTCCTTTCCCGGAAGCATCCACATTGAGATTCACCAAAATCGACTCAAGATCTGAGACAGACATCCCTACAACATTCGGAACTTCTACTGTTTTTGTGTCGTTCCATTGGTACTTTTTCTCGATTTGATTTTTACGAGGCTTCACACCAAGCCCCGGCAGGCTGTCTCTCATCATATTCCCGACAATAGGCGCTGCAACCGTTCCGCCAAATTGAATCGTGCCTTTCGGGTTATCCACCGCGACATAGACGACAAGACTCGGATCATCAGCCGGAGCGAAACCGATAAATGATACAATGTGGTTGTTTTCAAGGTATTTTCCATCTTTAACCTTTTGTGCCGTTCCCGTTTTACCGCCAACACGATATCCTTCTACAAATGCGTTGCGGCCGGTGCCTTCTGCGACAACACTTTCTAAAGCATAGCGGATTTGTTTGGACGTTCCCTCAGAAATGACTTGTTTCTTTGAGATTGGCGATTGTTTTTTGACCGTTTTTTTCGTTACAGGGTCAATCCATTCCTTTGCAATATAAGGTGTATAAAGCGTTCCTCCGTTTACAGCGGCGGATACGGCTGCAACCTGTTGAATAGGCGTGACGGATACCCCCTGTCCGAAAGCTGTAGTCGCTTGCTCGACCGGGCCAACTCTGTCAAGCGGGAATAAGATTCCTGTTCCTTCACCTTGCAGGTCAATTCCTGTTTTTTGGCCGAAACCAAAGTCTTTAATATATTTAAAAAGCGTATCCTTGCCTAGGCGCTCGCCCAATTCAACAAACCCCGGGTTACAGGAATTCTGTACAACTTCTAGAAACGTCTGCAGTCCGTGCCCGCCTTTTTTCCAGCACCGCAGTCTCGCTCCGTCCACTTCCACATGCCCTTTATCATAAAATTGATCACGTTTCAAATTTACCTTTTGCTCTTCAAGAGCTGCTGCAAGTGTAATAATTTTAAAGGTAGATCCCGGTTCATACGTGCTCCATACCGGCAAATTCCGATTGTAGACGGACGGATCGACTGATTGATAAGCGGCCGGGTCAAAGTCAGGCCTGCTGGACATTCCCAATATTTCTCCGTTTTTCGGATTCATGGCCACTGCAATCATACCGTCTGGGTGATATTTAGCTTCAGCGTTATCAAGCTCTCTTTCCAGTATCGTCTGAACCTTTGAATCAACCGTCAGCTTCAGATCAAGCCCGTCCTTAGGCGGTGTATAATCGTCCGCTTCATCAGGCATTTTCTTCCCCTTGGCGTCTGTATAAAACTTAACAGAGCCCTTTTCCCCTTTTAAATCATCATCGTAATAAGCTTCCAGACCTAGGAGACCTTGATTGTCAATTCCAGCAAATCCGAGCACATGAGATAAAAAGCTGCCGAACGGGTAATGGCGGATACTGTCCTCCGCAACATACACTCCTTTTAAATCGAGCGCTTTGATTTCTTTCGCCTTTTCATTTGAAATCTTTCTCCCTTCAGGAGTTATCTTTTCGATTGATGCTTTTTTTGTCACATGCTTATATACTTTTTCTTCTGACATGTTTAAAACTGCCGCAAGCTGCTTGCTCGTTTTCATCGGGTTTTGGACTTGGCGCGGCACGACGAATACGGTCGGCGCACTTTTGTTTGTTGCGAGCTTCACACCGTTCCGATCCAGGATTTCGCCTCTCTCCGGCTCAAACGGCAAGTTCCTGCTCCAGGAATCTTTTGCTAGTGAAGTCAGTTTCTCCCCCATCACAAACTGAACATACCCCAGCCTTGTATCAATGATCAGAAACACGATCACGCCAAAAAGCAAAACAAATAATAAACGTTTTCTAACCGTTACATTCGAGACGCGCAAGAGACCGTTCACTCCTTATTTAAGCTTGTTTCATTTTATGCCTGAACTTGGACAGGTAGAACGATGCTCCTCTGAAGGTATAAAAAAAAGAAAGCCTGCATATAGGGAAATCCCCAGCAAGCTTTCTTTCTATTTAATCAGGGTTTTTAAACGTCACCTTGATGACGGTTTTGTCTTTTATTTCTTTGTCCTTCTTAACGCTTTGGCTGACAGCGTAGCCTTGTCCGCTTACTTCCATATGAATACCCGCCAGTTCGCCGTACTGAAGAACCTCTCTTCTCGACCAGCCAGTCATATCAGGCATTTTGATTTTGCCGCCCGTTTTCAGGAAGACCTTCTGATTGGTCAGAACCTCCTCATCCTCTTTCGGATACTGTTCTTTTACAGCGACATCACTGCCGATAACAACCGGTGTGAGATTCTCTTCCTTTGCTTTCTTTTGAGCACCAGCTACCGTTTGGTCTGTCAAATCAGGCATCGTTTGCGCTTTTGTTTCTTCTTTATCCGAGTCAGATTTTTCAGTTGGTTCGATGTTCAGGTAGTGCAGGCTGTTTTTCATTGTTGGGTTGAAGATTTCAGAAACAGGGTCTGAGCTGCTTTGTCCCGCTTTTAACTGCGGCTGCTGCACAGCAACATAAATTAAAAGCTCAGGATCATCTTTCGGAGCCATCCCCATAAACGAAAAGATATAGTTACCTGTTCCGTTCAGATATCCGCCTTTCCCTGCTATTTGGGCAGTACCTGTTTTTCCGGCAACATCAAATCCTTCGATTTTATAGGGCTTCCCTGTTCCAATTTTCGATGTTACAACTTCTCCCAAAATATCTCGCACTTCTTTCGCAGTGCTTGCAGAAATTGGAGTTCCAGCTGATTCCGGCTTATTTTGATAGACGGTTTTATCTGAATCTGGATCAATAATATGGTCAATGACATAAGGTTTCATCATTTTGCCATCATTTGCAATTGCTGTTGCGGCCTGAAGCTGCTGAATCGGTGTAACAGCAGATGCTTGGCCATATGCGGTTGATGCTTTATCGAATTCATACTTAAAGTTGATTTTACTTGAGACCTCATTCGGCAAATCTATACCTGTTTTTTGATCCAAATTGAATTTGTGTAAATACTGATTGAGGCGATCGTACCCCAGCTTTTCTTTCGCCAGTTTCGCAAATGCAACATTTGACGATCTTAGTACGCCGTCATGATACGTTGTCGGCCCCCAGCCTACACCCTGATTATGATCCTTCACAGGTTCCCCGCCAACTTCAAACGTACCGGATTTGTATTTTTCATTCGGATTAAACACATTTTCCTGCATCGCAGCAGCAAGTGTAAAAATCTTCATTGTTGAACCAGGCTCATACGCATATGAAATCAAATCATTATAGTAGTTTGTCACATCACGCGTGTTCGGATCAAAGCTTGGTCGCTGTCCCATGGCAAGCACTTTTCCTGTTTTCGGATCGACGACCGCGGCCATGATTTTTTTCGGTTTATACTTTTTCGCCACTTTTGTCATGCTGTCTTCCAAAAAAGTTTGAATTTTCTGGTCAATGGTTAAATAAACATTGTCTCCATTTTTTGGCGCTGTAATTTTATTTTTGCTGTTCGGGAGCTCCCAGCCGGATTTGTCGCTTTCATAAGTCACATATCCGTCCTGCTCTTTCAAATACTTATCCAGTACCTTTTCTAGTCCCATCGCGCCGGAAATTTCATTTGTATCTCGATCAACCTCGGCATAGCCGATTAAATTAGATGCAAAAACACCGTTTGGATAGAAACGTTTTGTATCTCGCAAAAATGAAATGCCGGGAAGTTTTAGCTTTTCAATTTTTTTCTTTTGAGAATACGTGATATCCCGACCCGCTGAACCGAACTCCACTTGTTTCGCATCCTTGTTTAAGATATCAAGGAGGTCAGCTTTGTCCATCTTTATCTCTTTAGACAGCGCTTCTGCCGTTTTTTCTTTGTTTTGAACATGCTGAGGGTGCTTTTTATCAGTGGTCATTTTTTTATCGAGAATAGCGATCAGCTTATACGTCGCTGTGTCCTCTGCAATCACTTTTCCAGTTCGGTCTAAAATCGAGCCGCGGCTTGCTTCGATGGTCCGTTTCTTTTCATGCTGTTCTGTCGCTTTTGTCGCAAGCACTTCACCGTTTGCTTTTCCGGTTATTTGAATGTATGCCATTCTCCCCAGGATGACAAAGAAAAAGAGAGCGAAACAAATACTTAGAATCGCCGCTCCTCTATTCATAAATTTATTCTTTTTTGGCATTTGGATCATTCCTGTATGTTTTTCACTTTTTTATCTTTTAAGTTCAAGCCGTTTTTTTTCGCAATGTCCATGATGCGCTGCGGTTTGCTTAAATCAGCAACGGTTTTTTCGAGGTCACCAATTTGCTTGTTTTCGGAGGAAATTTGCTCCTCAAGTTTTTGTACCTCAATATTGGTTTGATATGCTGCATACGCCTTCGATACGATCAAAAGCGATACGCAGAGCACCACCGAAGCAAAGAGGACAAGAAGCACTTTCTCTCCGAGAGTAATGGAAGCCCTTTTCTTGACAATCACTTTTTTCTCAGGTCTGATCGCATGCCGCTGCTGTTTCTCTTGTTGGTAAGCTAAATTGCTCATAGGCTGATGACCTCCTTTTCAATTTGCCTTCGCGTTTCGTTATTTTCTTTTTTCGGCAATCCGAAGCTTCGCAGAACGGGCCCGGTTGTTTTCTTCAAGCTCTTCTTGGGATGCCGTAATCGGTTTACGTGTGATGAGCTTCAACTCTGGTTCAAACTCTTCCGGTATGACAGGAAGACCCGGAGGAAGATCTGGAAGCGACGACTTTTCTTTAAAAGTGGTTTTGCAGATTCTATCTTCAAGCGAGTGGAAGGTAATGACTGATACCCTTCCCCCTGGTTTCAGAACCTCAATCGCCTGCTCCAATGCCTCTTCAAACACTTTCAGTTCATCGTTCACGGCAATTCTGATTGCCTGGAACACGCGTTTCGCGGGATGTCCTCCGCTCCTTCTCGCTGGAGCGGGAATCGCG
Organism: Bacillus sp. MSP13; assembly: GCF_000815295.1. Lineage (NCBI taxonomy): Bacteria > Bacillati > Bacillota > Bacilli > Caryophanales > Bacillaceae > Bacillus > Bacillus sp. MSP13. Next base: position 384,452 of record NZ_JXAQ01000003.1, on the reverse strand, counting down.
TCTTTTATTAGATCGACCAGTTGGCCCGTAGTTTGAATAGGAGATTTGATTCTTGCCTCCTCAATTTTTCTGGCGATCTGTTTGCTGAACTTCTCTTCGCCGTATTTAAAGAAAATACGGACGAGATCCTCATAGCGCCACTCATTAACGACTTCTTTCGCCGTAAGCGTGGCCGACTGGTCCATCCTCATGTCCAACGGTGCGTCATGATGGTAACTGAATCCGCGTTCCGGTGTATCCAGCTGCGGCGAGGACACCCCTAAATCAAATAAAATACCGTCTACTTCTGTAATGCCTTGTTCATTCAAACATTCTTTTAAATACCTGAAATTGCTTTTGATCAGAATGAGCTGCCCTTTATAATCGGACAACGTTTCTTTCGCATGCTGTAACGCCGTATCGTCTTGGTCAAAAGCGATTAAACGCCCCTTCTCGGATAACTGCTGCAATAAGTATGTACTGTGCCCAGCTCCGCCGAGTGTGCAGTCTACATATGTACCGTCCGGTTGAATATTGAGCCCGTCTACGGTTTCACGAAGAAGTACTGTCTTGTGTTGAAACATATTGTGTTGGTCCCACCTTTTATCAGGATGAATTGAAATTATTTGTAGAGTGTTATACACGAAGAATCATTATATATCAAACCCAATCATGTTTTCAGCAATTTCAGCAAATGAATCTTCTTGCTCTTCTGTGTATTGTTCCCAAATTACTTTACTCCACAATTCAATTCGATTAGAAACCCCGATAACAACACATTCTTTTTCCAGTTTGGCGTAATTCAATAGAGATGATGCGATATTTACCCTGCCTTGCTTGTCCAGTTCGCATTCGGTCGCCCCTGAAAAGAAGAAACGGGTAAACGCGCGGGCATCTTTCTTAGTGAGAGGAAGAGCTTTTAGTTTTTCTTCAATTTGTTTCCATTCGTGCATAGGGTAGCCAAAGAGACATTGGTCAAGCCCTCTGGTCAGCACAAACTGCTCACCAAGGCCATCTCTGAATTTAGCGGGTACGATCATGCGGCCCTTCGCATCGATAGTATGCTGATATTCACCCATAAACATGATCTCTTGCCCCACTTTCTCTCCTTAACTCACCACTATCCACCACTTCTCTCCACTACTTCATTTTACACTGTTTACCCATAAAAAAAACCCTGAACTAGTCAAGGTTCTTTAAAACTTTATTTCAAAGTTTGACAACTTGATGTTGATTTTGAAAAGAAAATGGCAGATTCTTGAATGAAATGAAGAATTTTGGGCCGTACCTGTTTAAATAATACATGATATTCCAAATTCGCTCTTGCGGCGCAAGCATCGGCTTAATGCTATTTTGGATTCTCTCATAATCCTTTAGGACGCAGCCTTCTTTTTCTTCAATTCGCTTTGTCACTGTCCGCTCTATGAACTGTAGCTGATCCTGAATAAAAGCGGCATTCTTCAGGAGTAAAGGCTCCATGCTTTGGTCAACCTTTAACGCCTCCTGCCGGACTGTTTTGTGAATCGCTTCAATTTGGTTTTTTGCCTGATCTATGACCGCGGTAAACTCTTCTGGAACCTGGCGCTCAAAGTATGTCTCTCTTTGATCCTCCGTTCCGCGTTCAATCGCGTCTTGTAATGAGATATTCCGTTCAAGCAGTTTTTTCTCAATATGCCGTTCAAGTATCGTGATGTTCAGCCTCGGCACAACAGGAGGCATGTTGAAGCCCATCACCCGAAAGGCCTGTTTGAGCTCGCCCCAATAGTTGATTTCTCCGGGTCCTGCAATAAAGGCTAAAGTCGGAATGAGGTATTCCTGCATTAACGGTCTCGTTACAACATTATTGCTGAAGCGCTCAGGATGTTCTTCTATGTGTGTATAAAGTTCATCCATCGTCCATGCGAGATCAAGCTCATTGATGACAAAACGGCCGTTGTCTTTTTCAATTAAAAAACGCTCTTCTTCATATTCATAAAACAGATTCGCCTGCTCTTTTCCGGACTCAATAATGGGTTTGTAGCCAGCTTCACGCATGAAGGCCTGCTGATCTGAAACGGCAAGGGCTAGTTTATCATTTTCCTGAAGAATTTTTTGGAACATGGCCGTCTCCAGCTTTTTAATCCCCGGATCTCCAGAATTTAACAAAACCAATCCCTCCTCTTGGAACAGATCCGCGATCAGCAGTTCAAAGAAATCAGTGAATGTAACAGATTCCCTTAAACATCGTTTCACGTTGTCGAGAAGTGCATTCGTATGATCTGTTTCTTCAAAAGCGGCAAATACATCATCTATCCACGCGGCGCATTTTTCCTGATCAAGCGATGTGCTCGCTGCCGAAGATTTCTTCCAAAAAGACTGGGCCAGCTTTGTCTTCGCAGGACCATTCTCTTCAGATGTATGGACAAAATTAATCTCATCCAAATCGTGGTCTTCTCCGGCCACCCAAAAAATCGGTATGACAGGCACTTGCAGCTGCTTTTCTTGTTCCTTTGCTAACACAATGATTGAAATGATTTTATGTATCGTATAAAGCGGCCCTGTTAAAAGTCCGGCCTGCTGCCCGCCGACAACAGCGGCACTTGACGGATCCTTCAGCTTCTCAATAGCAGACTGCATGGCACTCGAACCGAATTTATGATGGTAGGAGGATAAGTACGCCGCCAATTCCTCTCTTGCGAAAAACCGGGAAGATAAGTCTTTCAGTCTGTCGCGCCACAAGTCCTTATGATGAATGCTGTAATCAAAAAAAGAAGACATTTCTTCTTTGCCATCTATATAGTGCTGTACAAACACGTTCTGATTTTTGATGGAAAGTTCAGTTAGCTGCATCTTCTAGAACTTCCTTTCTCCAATAAATAGTTAGTTATCCGAAATGAGTATAGCATGTTACCAAAAAAGCTCAAAAGACTTTGTTTGTATTTCGCTCCAAAGCTTTAATGCTCATATATAAAAACTCAAGGTGAACAGCATCAAGGCCTTGAAGGCTTGCTTCCTTCAATAAATATCCGATAATGGCGTCAGCTTCCGTCTGCCGGCCTTCGATAATATCAACCAGCATAGAAGAGCGATTTTCTTTTGTTTGCCCGCAAACGGCCAGAACCCGCTCCCAAGCCTCTTCTTCGTTTTCAAGCCTTAAAATGCGGGATGCCTCCTGAAAAACCAGCTTCATAAAAGCAAGATAAGCGGGCGTTGTCAGCAGCTCTCCATTTTTCACCTGCAGTAACGCGGTTAATGGATTGATACAAGCATTTACAATCAGCTTGCCCGTCAGCAAGCGGCACCAATCCGTCTCATAACGAATTGGAAAATCCGAATGGTTATGCTGAAACAAAGTGTTGAGTCGATCTGGTTCAGCGTCGTCGAACGTGCTCCATTTTATCGCACCCATGCCAGTATGTTCAACAACTGTATCTGATTTTCTTACAGCTCCGTGCTCAACGATTCCAACATAAATGGAATGGCCGACGCCCCAGTCTTTCAAATCGTGGATATGCCCCATGCCATTTTGCAAAAACAATATATTCGTTTTCCCGACCCGTTCAAGCAACGAAAAAACAGACTGAAGCTGATGCTGCTTCACTGTCACGACAAGAAGATCGAAATCCGAATTCAGACTCGTGTCCGCATTGCAATCAGTGCTGAATTCTTCTCCGCCTTTATTAAGCCGAACCCCTTCCGACTGAATAGCCGCAGCCTGCTCTTCCCGCCTCGTCACAACAGTCACCTCGTGATGAAGTGACAAATAATAGGCGCATAAAAGACCGACGGAGCCTCCGCCGATAATCCCAATTTTCATGTTGTCACACCCAATTTAACATTTACGTATTATCATAGCAGAAGTACGAAAAAATTACTTCTCAAAGATTCCGTGTGCTCAAAATCAAAATTTTAATATTTGGATTTTTTAAATAAAGCGTTTACAATATATGTAGGAACAACAAAGGGGGATATGGGAATGGTAAAGGTAGAACGTCTGCTCGTCAACTATAAAACGCTTGAAGAATTCAAAAGGTTCAAAGAATACGGCATTCAGGAGCTGTCCATGCTTGAAGATCTTCAGGATAATATTATTGAAAATGACAGCACCTCGCCTTTTTACGGGATTTATTTTGGGGATAAACTTGTAGCGCGAATGAGCCTATATCAAGTTAACGGCAAATCGAATCCTTATTTCGACAACCGCCAGGATTATTTGGAGCTGTGGAAGCTTGAGGTTCTTCCGGGCTACCAAAAGAGGGGATATGGGAAAGCGCTGGTTGAATTCGCAAAATCATTCAACATGCCGATTCGGACAAATCCGCGAATGAAATCAGCGGAATTTTGGAATAAAATGAATTTTGAAGCTGTTAAATATGATATGGCGCGGGATAAAGGGGAAAACCCGCTCATCTGGCATCCTGATATGGACCAAGAAATGACACCGGGAGAGTCTGCATAGAAATAAAAACAACCGGCCTATACACACTCTATGGCCGGTTCATTTCTGGCTCCTTACGTTTCTTGAGCCGCTTTTTTCATTCTTCCGTCTTCTTTTGAAACAACCATTTTTCTGGCCCGATCCATAATATCAATCAGTGCCTTGTAATCCTCTTCTGTCATCTCTAGCTGGTTCCTCAATGTTTGGTTTTCACTCCGTACATCCTCAAGCTCTTTTTGCAGCGATTGGATTTGCTCCTGCAATTTCTCCTTTTCAAGCTGAAATTCATGCACAGACGGCGTTTCTTTGAATTGTTCAAGAAATTGAATGACATCCTGAATGGACAAATCTCGTTTTCCTTCTGATGACGGTGCCGCGGCAGTCTGCTTGACGGAATTCGGCATATTGACCGCATGAACGCCGATTTGTTTTCTCAGTTCTTTCCTCTGCTTTTTCGCAAGCTCTATGCCTGATTGGTATTGCTTTCTCACATATGAGTTCCATCTGAACCCGCATGCTGCCGCGGTTCTGGTCAGCGCTCTTCCAACCTCCTCAAAGGCTGATAGCTGTGTTCCTCCCTCTCGAATATGGCGAAGCACCACTTCTGCCAGCAGCAAATCCTCATCCTGAGTCCAAGCATCTTGTCTTGTAATGGTCAAATTCAATCTCCCTCCATGTCAGCTTATTTATCTCATACATATGCCGGTAATAGATTAGATAGACTATTTGCACTCACAAATTTTCCGCAAGCTGACAAGGAGAGAAAAAGAAAAAGCGCAGGGCTTTCACCCTGCGCTTTTCTGATTAGTTACTTTTTACATTTATGTCTTTGCCGTTGTATGATCCGCATGCTTTGCATACACGGTGAGACAATTTCATCTCTCCGCATGACGGACATTCTGTCATACCAGGTACATTAAGTTTGAAATGTGTACGGCGCAATCTTTTCTTCATTTTAGAAGTTCTTCTAAAAGGTACAGCCATTATTCCCACCTCCTTAAAGAGTTAAGATTCATCATCTTGTTTTAAGAGCTTTTCTAGGGCTGCAAGTCTTGGATCAACTTGATTCTTCTTGTCTTCCTCCGAAATGACTTGCCAGTCCTTTCCTTCTTGAGGAGCAGCTCCTTTTTCTTGTTCAGATTCACAAAAGATTTGCATAGGGATTTCTAAAAGAATTTCTTCTTTCACGATCGGAGTTAAGTCGATAGTATCGTCCTCAACAATGTGAACGTCATCATCTTCTATATCATCCGTCTGATGAAATATAAACAGTTCTTTTGTTGAAATTTCAAATGGATACGGAACATCAACGAGTGTTCTTGAGCATGGCAAAATCATTTCGCCTGAAATTGTAAAATCAAACGAAACCTGTTTGGATTTGATATCCGCTCTGCCCTTCACCCGAACGGGAGAAATGCGGCGAATGTCAGAATTCACCTTTGTCAGCTCATGTAACTCAACTGTTTCATCAAACTCAAAACTTTGGTTCGGCATTTGATGCAGCTGATAAATCGTCCATTTCATTTGTATCACCTCATAAAAGCAACAAACATGATTATAGCTTTTAAGATTGTTTTTGTCAATATTTTTTCTTTACAGCATAATGCTGCCATTGACGTATCGTTGACAGCGGTATATGCGATGCATACACTTAAAATAAAGATAAGGCGTAAGAGTTTTCATCTGCAAATGTACCATACGTTTTGAAACATAGCAAGAAAGGCGGAAAAAATATGAAAGCTGTCGGATTGGTGGTTGAATATAATCCCTTCCATAACGGTCACCTTTATCATGCCCAAACAGCAAAGCGGCAAACCGGATGTGACACGGCTGTCGCTGTCATGAGCGGACATTTTTTACAGCGCGGCGAGCCGGCGATTGTGTCAAAGTGGGTTCGTACAAAAATGGCTCTGCAAAGCGGAGTCGACCTGGTCATTGAGCTGCCCTATCTTTATGCGGTGCAAAAAGCGGAGATTTTTGCGCGCGGCAGTGTTTCCACCCTGAATAAACTTGGGTGCGAGGCGCTTTTTTTCGGAAGTGAAAATGGTGATATTGCGCCGTTTTTAGAAACAGCAAAGCTTATTGATGAGCATAAAGATACGTTTGATCAATGTGTCAAGGAAGAGCTTAAAAAAGGGGCCAGTTACCCAGCCGCGGCAGCTATCGCCTTCAGATCCGTTTTACATACTGAAAACGCACTTGATTTGTCAAAACCAAACAACATTCTGGGATATCATTATGTCACGTCCATTCTTTCCGGGGGATACTCAATGAAACCTTCTACCACAGCGCGTATTGCCTCGGGCTATCATGATGCTGACCTTCCTGGAGGCGAAAACCATATCGCAAGCGCCACAAGCATCAGAAAAGCCATGTTTGAACAGAGTCTTGAAGCCTGCCTTCGTTTTCTTCCTGATACATCTGTAAGTGAATTAGCACATTACCGAAATTCTTTCGGACTGTGGCATACACCTGAAAGCTATTTTTCTTACTTAAAATACAGCCTGTCGATCGTAACAGCACAGGAATTACAGCAAGTATACGAGGTGGAGGAAGGCTTAGAGCACAGAATTCTTCGTTCGATCAGAAAAGCCAGCTCCTACAAGGAATTTATGCAGCTGCTGAAAACGAAACGTTATACGTGGACAAGGCTCCAGCGGATGAACACACATATTTTAAACAGGGCAAACAAACAGGAGATGCATAATCTGCTTGCCGATAAAGAGGTGCCGTATATTAGGCTTCTCGGCATGACGAAAAAAGGACAGGCTTATTTAGCGGAAAAGAAAAAAGCGCTGTCTATTCCGCTTGTCAGCAAACTGTCCTCATTCTCCCATCCCGCACTCGATCTGGACATAAAAGCAAGCAGAATCTACAGCCTGGCGATAGAAGAACCGCTGAGAACTGAATTTGACCTGCAGGAATACGGGCATGCACCGATTCGATATGACGAGGATGAACAACGTTTTTTTAATATATAGAAAAGCACCTGAGAATATCAGGTGCTTTTCGCTTTCAGCTTATTCAAATAATCAATCGCGTCCTGCATCTTATCAACAGGCACAATCTTCATATCTGAATCAATATCTTTTGCTGTTTTTACTGCGTTTTTATAATCGGAATTGCTGGCGCCGTTTTGATTTGGCGCGAAGAAAATGTCTTTTCCGGCTTTGTCTGCGGCGACGACTTTTTGATCTATGCCGCCGATCGGGCCTACTGTTCCGTCAACATCAATCGTACCTGTTCCCGCAATTTCATAGCCTTTTGTCTCGTCTGGTTTTGTGAGCTGATTATAGATTTCAAGAGACATCATTAACCCTGCTGACGGGCCGCCGATATTTTCGATTTCAAAATCAATATCAGGCTTCACTTTGACGTTTCTGTCCGTATAGAGCGAAACGCCGATTCCTGCGCGATCCGGCTCATCAGGAAATTGTTTTAACGTAAGGGTGACACGCTTTTCTTTTTCTTCTCTTTCGATTTTCAACCGTACTTTATCTCCCGCGTTTTTGCTGCTGATATAATCAATCAGCTTTTCAGCAGACTGATAGTTTTTGCCGTCTGCACTGATGATTTTATCACCGACTTCTATTTTCCCTTTTGCAGGCATGTTTTCTACAACTGAGCTGGCGTATATGCCGTTAAACGAATAGCTGACTTTTTTTCCTGCCTTTTGATAGGCGGCTATAACCGCGTTTTCTTGCGAGCTCTGCATCATTTGGAGCTGCCTTTTCATATACTCCTTATCTGATTCCCCTTCTTCCTTGATGCTTTCATCAGGAACAATTTCATAATAAGGGTGCATCTTTGCCCACACATATGTAAACGGATTAGCCGGCCCCACTTTGACAGTCATTAACGACAGACTCCCCGTTTCCGGATAGCCTCCCTCCACTTTTATCAGTGAAGCAAGCTCTGTCGCTTCTCCCGGTTTTGTAATATAGTATGGAAGTTTTATAAATGATAAAACGGCAATCAGAATGAGGATGACAAGCATCCAGCTAAAATGTTTTTTACGAAGCAAATTATGAGCCCTCCCAATTCTCTATTTCTTTTCTTATCTTGCTGATCATTCGATTTGTCGCCTCCTCGCCCGCCGCTATCATTGCTTCAATATTGGCAAACGAGCTTGAGCTGTATGTTTCAAGAGAAGGGCGAATCATGATATCCGCGGCGATCGTCTGATGCCGCACCAATTCATTTTGCAGTATATCCATACTTTGCATAATCACATCAAAAATATGCCCCGCCGTTTCGGTTTTTCGAACTCTGGAGACATCTGAAGCGATGATAACATCAGCCCCCATGTCTTTGACAACCGAAACCGGAATTCGGTCGACGACCGCGCCGTCCACAAGCAGCCGCCCGTCCAGCTTCTGCGGAATAAAGATACCCGGTATGCTGATGCTGGCCCGCACCGCATCTGACACCGAACCCTTTTGGAACACAATCTTTTCTCCTGTCTGTAAATCACACGCAACAATGCCCAGCGGGATTTGAAGCTCTTCGATCGGCTTTCCGAATGTATAAGCATGGACAAGCTGCCTGACGCGATCGCCTTTTAAAAAACCGAGTCTTGGAACCGTATAATCAGCATAAAGCCGACGTTTAAAGGCTTTAGCGACTTTTTTCATCGTGGCTACGTCATGGCCGGCTGCATAGAAACTGCCTACTAAAGCGCCCATGCTGCTCCCCGCAATCATGTCCACTTGAATGTGATGCTTATGTAAACTGGAGAGCACACCGAGATGAGCGAGCCCTCTGGCCCCTCCCGATCCTAACGCCAAGCCGATTTTAGGTTTAGCCAACGCGTTAACCTCCTGCCTGAATTCCCTGTATACCGAATTCTATGGTCTAAACTGAACCCCTATGCTCGTATATTAGTACAAAGATTCAAAAGGACAGGTACTGCTTGGCCGTTTCGTGTCATACCTATTTTATCATGATATACATGTGATTGGGCATTTTTAGCATCGGGGAGGTAAGAATGAACTTGTCGAAGATTCATACACTTTTAATTGCTTCGTTTTTTCTATTTTTAACAGCGACTGTCATCTCACATCCGCAGGCTTCATTCGAAGCCTCTAAAACCGGGCTTTCTATGTGGTGGGAGGTTGTGTTTCCGTCATTGCTGCCATTTTTCATTCTGTCTGAACTCTTAATTGGTTTTGGCATTGTGCGGTTTGTCGGGGTTTTGCTTGAGCCTTTTATGCGGCCGATCTTTCGCGTGCCGGGTGTCGGCGGCTTCGTTCTTGCTATGGGAATGGCATCAGGAAATCCGGCGGGAGCAAAACTCACTGCCCGTCTTCGTCAGGAAAGACAGATTTCAAGAGTAGAAGCAGAACGGCTTGCGTCGTTTACCAACTCTTCAAATCCGCTCTTTATTTTTGGCGCTGTTGCCGTCGGTTTCTTTCAAAACGCGTCACTGGGCATTTTATTAGCCGCTGCACACTATTTGGGGAATCTGGCTGTCGGTTTAACGATGCGTTCCTATGGACGAAAGGAAGAGCAGCATCTCAGAGGAAAAAATACAATACCTTTTCCTTCGATCAAAGATGCCTTACACGCTCTGCATACCGCCAGACTTGCGGAAAAACGGCCCCTGGGCAAAATTTTAGGCGATGCCGTGACCTCTTCTGTTCAAACCCTTCTTATGGTGGGCGGATTTATTATTTTGTTTTCTGTCTTTAACAGGCTGTTATCCGTGGTGCAGCTGACTGATATTCTGTCTGTATTCACAAAAGGCGCGCTGACCTTGTTTCAGCTTCCGGCTCAACTGGACATCCCTCTATTATCAGGAATGTTTGAAATCACATTAGGAAGCAAACTTGTCAGCGAGACAGACGTTACCCTTCTGCAAAAAGCCATTATCGTCAGCTTTATTCTCGGGTTTAGCGGCTTTTCCGTTCAAGCTCAGGTGGCAGGTATTTTATCGGAAACCGATATCAGATTTAAACCATTTTTTATCGCGCGTTTGCTGCAGGGCGTGTATGCCGCCGTCTTCGTCATGCTTTTATGGGAGCCTCTATACACGGCATGGAATGATCCGTATCAGAATGTGTTCAAATCTCTTCATAGCGGCGAAATGCCAACAGCACTGATAAACGGCTGGAATCTGCTTGTACAAATTGGACCTGCTGTCACATTATGCGCGCTGTTTACGTACATTATCATTTTTTCTTACAGACTGACAAACGGCACAAAAAAAGGATGAGTCCAACTTCCTCATCCTTGCCTGAATTTTTGCTGAAGCGCCAGCTCTACTTCCGGCGGCACAAATTCTGATACAGAGCCATTGTATTTTGCCACTTCTTTGACGATGCTTGAACTTAAAAACGAATATTGATTGTTTGTCATCATAAAAAACGTCTCAATGGATTCATCAAGCACACGGTTAACAGATGTCCCCTGCATCTCGTATTCAAAATCAGACACTGCTCTCAAGCCTCTTAGAATCGCTTTCGCATTTTTTCGTTTGGCATAATCAATTAACAGTCCTTGCGACGTTTCAATTGTTATATTCGGAATGTCCTTTGTCACTTCTCTCAGAAGCTCACACCGCTCTTCAACACTAAACAAAGGTTTTTTTGAAGAGTTATTCAATACACACACATACACTTGTTCAAAAATATGCGCCCCGCGTCTGATGATGTCCAGATGCCCGTAGGTCACCGGATCAAAACTGCCGGGACAGACAGCTATACTCGCCACTCCATTTACCCCCTCTTTTTATAAATCGCTACACCTGTTAGTCCATAGATTTCTTTTCTTGTCATGACAAGATTCCCTACGGTTTCGGGAAGCTCGACCTCTCTGTCATGTTCAGCAACGATAAAGCCGCCGTCTTCCAGCATTTGATATTCATCAATCATCGTTAAAAGCGCTTTCAGCCTTTGTTCCTTATATGGCGGATCAAGAAAAATTCCCCGAAAGCCGGTTTCTCTTTTTGCAGCAGCTTGCAAAGCCCGTTCCGCATCATTGCGGTATACCTGTGCGTGTTTTGTAAGCTCTAGCGTTTTTACATTTGATTTAACCGTTTGAATTGCTTTAAAATCACGGTCAACGAATATGCAATGCTCAAACCCGCGTGAAAGCGCTTCGATTCCAAGACCTCCACTCCCCGCGAATAAGTCCAGTCCCCTTCCCCCGTCAAAATAAGGGCCGATCATATTGAAAATGGATTCCTTCACTTTATCGGTTGTCGGTCTTGTTGACGTTCCCGGGACAGCCTTTAGTGAACGGCCTTTTTTCGATCCAGAAATTACTCTCATGTTCCACACCACTTTTTCTAAAAGCTATTTTGTATTCTTATCCGGCCGGACGCCGCTATGTACATAGAAAAAAATCAACCCTATCTTAACATAAAGCATTCTTTCAAACAATGAACGCTAATCTTGATCAAACATATGTATAGGCAGGTTGATCCTTGTCCATACTATAAGCAACAGCATCTAGAGGATGTTGTTGCCAACCGCGGAGAAGACTTACGTTTCCCCATAAGTTCTTCCTCCGGTTTCTCCTCTCCCTTTGCCTTCTCCTTAACTTGTTAAGGAATAGAAGGACCCCGCAGAAGTCTGCGGGGATTTTTTTATAGCTATATGCCGATTTTATAATCGTATTCCTTCGCTTTATCAAGCTTTGACTCGAATTCCAATTTTAAAAACGGTTTATAAGAAGGCTCCACTTTCTTTACAAATGAGTAAGATGCGATCTTTTCCATTGTTTTTTCAATTTGGTTCATATCGCAATATAGCACGACATATTTTAAGCGTTTTGATACATAGTGCACATTTCCGAACTTCCTCAGCATTTTGCTTTGTTTTAGGGAATGCAGATACACAATCATGCCCTGGCGCCTATTCTCCAATACAATCACCTGCCTGATTTCTCTTATATGTAAAGACGAGACGGCCAGTCTCGTCAGGACACTTTGCATCCGCAGCTTCCGCCTGAACCGCAGCCGCCTCCGCATGAAGACAAACCGTCAAAATAAGGGTTCCCAGTCGGCACTTTCACATGCTCTGAAACAGCTGTTCCAATCTCGACGCTGACCTCATCAAGAATAGACTGGAGTTCATTTTCAGCTCTCTTAAAGTCAGCCACCTTATCGTTCAGGTCCAGCTCCCGCTTGATCTCCCTCATTTTCCGGGATATTTCTCTATAGTCAGGATGATATTTGCCAAAACGCTGTACATCCTCATACTGCTCTTTTATTTTGATAAAAGAACGAATAATCCGCCCTGCCTCTTCATCTTCTTGGAGACGCTTGTAACAATTGCGGTAGTTCTCAGCCGTCTCCGACTGCAGAATCATCTCGGCAAGCTGCTGAGCTTCACTTTGAAGCCGCACGGATTCCATCGTCGCATACATAGCACGCACCTCCAGTTGTTAGTTTACCACGAAACCAGCCAATTGGAAAATGCTTAATCCGCAGCCCGAAAACAATCTGTCTCTCTGCATTTACAGCATGAAAAAAGACCCTATTTCGGGCCTTTTAATCTTTTGTCCGCATCGCTTGAAACATTTGCATCATCATTTGCGCCATTTGAATCCCGTTTGTAAATTGATTCACCCTGTGCGGTATGGTTTTTTCATAAAAGTTCATCATCTCAAGCTGAAAGGAGGACAGATCATCCGGTTTCCTCGAAAGCCTGCGGTACCATATCGGCTGTTCTCTGATGAATCGTTTCCGTTGTTCGTTGGCTTGAATAAATTCCTGAACCTCTTTGCGCATACGAGTTCCCCTTTTTTAATCCTTTCGAAACGAAAAAGGATGCTGTCCAGATCCTGGCTGAGATTGCTTCTGGCCGCTCCCGGAAAATGTATGGAGAAGACTTTGCAGTGATGAAATTGACTGGCTCATTTTATCGATTTGTTCGTTCATTTGATTGACATCCATTTTTTTCACCGCTGTCACCATTTTAGAGACAAAATCATTTTTTTCCGATGCTTCCGGCACAGCTTTAGCAGCTTCTTCCGGTTCCCGATATGGATCCCAGATCGGGTCGCCCTCCCCGAAAAGAACCCAATTTTCATAGACGTCCTGCCAGCTTCTTTGTTCTTTACGCACTTCTTTTATCAGCTTGGGATGCTTTTTGACGAATTGTTTAAAGTCGTTGATTGAATGATTGGCATGTTGATTCGCCACAATCCTCACCCCCTCCGAAAATCGATACCTACTACAATGTATCGTTTTGCGAAGCATTGTGTTCGCCTATATTCATTCACAAAATAAATTTTTAGATTTTCTCGATACACTCGTGAAAAAGCCTTATTGAAGGATGCATTCAGATCAACATGCCTTTGTAATTAGAAAAGCCGCGGAACCATTTGGCCGCGGCTTTTCATTACCATCGCTTTATAAAATTTTGAGTGTAATATTTCCGGTCTACTCCGACACCTAGATGCGTATAATCTGCATTTAAAAGCGCTTTTCGATGACCTTCACTATTGAGCCAGCCTTCTACAGCGGCCGGACCGTCCACATAATTGTATGCGATATTTTCCCCCGCTTGCTGAAAGTCAACATTCCCTTTTTCTAAGCGGTCTTTCAATGTCCCGTATTTTTTAGAAACATGGGAGAAATAGTTATTGTCCTTCATATCCTCGCTATGCCCAAAAGCCACTTCTGCCGTCGGCTGGTCCCACTCAAGTTTCGCAAGCCCATGCTTGACACGTATCACATTCGTCAGATCAAATATTTGCTTTTCACTCGTCGTTTGGATCTTTTTCCACTTATCATCTGAAACAGCTTCTGGTTTCATTAATTCACCGCGGTATACAACCTCATAAGGCCTTTGCTTGACAAAGGTTTGCGCATCAAACGCCCTGATGCTGGATAGCTTCCCCTCAAATTTGTCCATATACAGCTGGACATACATTTTTCCTATCTTTACAGTCGGCCTTGTATTGATATCCTCTTCCGAAAACTCAAAACGATAGGAATTTCCTTTATACTCTACATTCACAAACGGTGCAACCTGAGTCGTCTTGAATACTTCTCCGGTTGATTCGCCAATTTTGAATGGCTTTGCGTTAATATCATTCCCAGCTGCAAATAATGTGACTACTTTATGATTTAATACTCCGATTTGGACATACTGGTCCTTTCCTTGACTGTAAATCCACCAATTGTAGTCATAAGCGGAAGGGTCAATGCGTTCAGGTTCCCCAAGCTTTTTCGTTACTTCTTCGGCGGACTTGCCCATAAAGGATAATAACCCTGATGTTGGCATATGTATTCGTTTGCCGCTTTGCGCTTCCTCATTAGACACCTGAGGTTCGCTGTCATTTGATTTTTTTTCAGGAGAAGCTCCATATTGAATAAACAGAACATAAGTTCCGCAGATAATCAAGAGGATAACCATTGCTCTCAATATATTTTTCAATCTATCACCCCCGTGCCATCACATGTCTTGCCTTACATCTCATTACAATACAGCCTATTTAACATGTCAAAGATTTATGTGTTAATGAAAAAAGCCTTCTCTTCTGTCATCACCCTCGGAGATATCCGATAGGGCGGTGCCTGCACGTTCATTCGTTTGCTCAGATAAAGATAGATCACCAAGCGTGACGATTCCAGTCAGCTTTTTGTTTTTTGTAACAGGTATCCTTCTGAGCTGATGTGATGCCATCAAATGAAGAACCTCATCAACTGAAGCATCTTCCTCCACACTGACAGGTTTTTCGGTCATCGCGTCAGTGATTTTTTGCGAATTCGGTTTTTTTATCGCGATCCCTCTTAACACGAGATCACGGTCGGTCACGATGCCAACAAGTGTTTCTCCATCCTTATCAACTACCGGAACCACACCTATATTCGCGTCCTTCATCTTTACTGCAGCTTCATATACATTATCTAATACCGTGCAATATTGCAAGTCGGCTGTCATCAGATCTTTTATTTTTGTCATCCGTATAACCTCCTTTAGTCTAGTGCTATTGTCGTCAAAATTTATTTTTTGCATACTTTCAAAGGAAGAAGATCCATTGAAAGTTTAACGCTTTCATACTATGATTGTCAGGAAAGGTAAATTTTATAAGGAGGGGTCAGTGTTGAAGTTTACTGAAAGCGGGCTTGAAGGGGTAAAGGCTGAGCTCAGCTGGCTAGACGACTTGATGGAAAGCAAAGGTCTCATCAGAGCGGGTCAATGGGATTATGAAAGAGTCACCTATGACAGAAAGTTTTCGACGATTGAGGGTACGTTTTACCTGCGGATACCGGGCATTGCGGCTGAGGGCGATGTAGGGAGCGGCCGCGCCGTGATTCAATTAATGTCCCCTCTCTTAGGCAAGCATTACTACCCGCACGGCGTAGAATATGGAGAAACGGAATTGTTCCCCGTACAGGTTGTAACAAAGAGCAAGGCACTGATTCAGGACATAACCGACACGCTAAAAACAGTTCAAATGTAACGAAAAGGTACAGCATCTTCTGCTGTACCTTTTATAATATGGTCTGCTGAATATACGGCGGTTCTTCCTGCCCGTCCTTTTCTCTTTCTTTCTTCACCCATTGGAAAAAAACAATCGCCAAAAAAGTGCCGTATACAATTTCCTGAATGATTTTCATCATGACTGCTCCGAGCTGCTGATCCTCCAACAAAGGGAGTGTATTGAACATCTCTGGTCCTGTTAATGGGATCTGCCCCATCATATCCGCAGGCACACAAAGCTTCATTGCTTCAGCCCACGCAGATGGATCTGTATAGGTGGCATATAACGGCGCACCGCTGAACATGATCAGCGCGCAAGCTGGCGTAAGCAGCATACCGTCCGCCATAATATATCCCAGTTTCATTAAGCCGCTGAGCTGCCGAAGGCGCTCTACCTTATGAACAAGCGGCCACCACATGAAAAACGCCAGCACAAAGATAAGCCAAGTCATTACTGTATGATAAAACGGGTCCGTTTTGACAGTATCAAAAATAAGCGGAACATGATATAAAGAAAAAATGCCGTTAAACAAAAGCAAAGCAATTAAAGGCGTCGTAAAAAATGAAAAAACCGGTTTAATGGCAGGCCTGAAAATGATTTTTTCCCAGAGCCATGCGGGAATTCCCGCAATCAATAATGGCGGGACGACCAAATACAGGACAGCCATTTGCACCATATGAGCGCTGAACATAATGTGTCCGAGCAGATCTACCGGACTCCCTTCCGCTGCATATAAAAACAGCATCGCCGATAGAAAGCACACCATCTCTTTACCTGTTATCCGTTCTGGCTTAGAAAACATTCGCCAGTAAAAATAGAGATAAAGCACCGTAATACTCAACAGGATACAAAAAAGATAAGGGCTCCACATCGCGCGAAACCCAAACACGTCTAACTGATCCATTATTTCACCTCCGGCGGCTGTTCACATTACCACCATATAATTGTGACAAACGCAAGCACAGTGATGAACGCGACAAACATGCCTGAATACAAAAACAGTGCCGGCGCTTCATGCCCTTTTTGATTCATATGCATGAAATAATAAAGCTGGAAGATGACTTGAATCGCAGCTAGCAGAATAATGAAAGGAATCGTAAACCAGCTGCCGATGCCATCCGTTGCCACAGTCAGAAAGGCCACAATCGTAAGGCCGATCATTAAGCCAAAAGACAGAACCTGATATTTCATCTCCTGAGCGTGCTTCTTTTTCTTAAATTCAAGGCCGCTGTTGATATGCCTTCTGCTTTTTTTACCGACCATGTTTATCCCACCATCCCCATTAAATATACAACGGTAAAGATGAAGACCCACACGACATCAATAAAGTGCCAATAAAGACTTGCAACATAAAACTTAGGCGCCGTATACAGGTTTAGTCCCCTTTTGGCATTGCGGATCATCAGCGTGCTGATCCACATAAGCCCAAATGCCACGTGGGCGCCGTGTGTGCCGACAAGCGTGTAAAACGCGGAACCGAGCGCAGAGCTTGTGATCGTAAAGCCAAACTCATGGATGTAATGCTTAAATTCATAGATTTCAAGTCCTAAAAATCCCGCCCCCAATAAGAGCGTAATTCCCAGCCAAAGCTGCATTTTTCCGAATGAAAAGTTCTTCATGTGGTACATCGCGTACACACTCGTTAAACTGCTCGTTAATAAGAGCATTGTGGCGATAAACACAAGCGTCACATCAAACATTTCCGTCGTAGGCGGGTCACCGGCGTTTGAATTCCGGAGTGCGAGAAACGTGGCGAAGAGAGACGCGAACAAAACTGTCTCTCCCCCAAGAAAAAGCCAAAATCCTAAAAATTTATTTTTCCCTTCCATTGTTACTTTTTCGGGAGAAGCTGGAAAGGTTTCCGCAGTGAATTTTTCTTCAATTTGCATTATGCCTTCACCCCTTTATCATCGTTCGGCAGTTCCTCTTTATGAATATGATAGCCGTGATCATCAATGACTGAGCGAAGCAGCATCGTGATAAATGTGATGCCGAGCCCGATAAAGATCACCGGCAGCCCCCAAGCGTGATCGGTTCTGTACAGCAGCCCGAACGCTGCGACAAAGAGGCCAAAGGAAATGATGAACGGCAGGATTGAGCCGTTTGGCATATGAATATCATCAACCGGTTCAGCCGGTGTCATTGATTTGTGTCCTGCCTGCTTCTCGATCCAAAACGGATCAAGCCCTCTGACAAAAGGAAGCTGTTTAAAATTATACTCAGGCGGCGGTGAAGAAACGGTCCATTCAAGGGTACGTCCGTCCTGCCATGGATCAGCTCCGACATATTGGCCTTTTACCGATGTCCAAATGACATTGACCAGCAGAAGAATAACTGCTGCCGCCATAAAAAACGCCCCGATTGTACTGATCAAGTTGCCTGTTTCAAGACCCTGGTCCGGTAAAAATGTATAAACCCGGCGCGGCATCCCCATTAATCCGACAAAATGCTGAATGAAAAACGTGAGGTGGAAGCCGATAAAAAACAATACAAATGAAATTTTACCCATGGTCTCATGCAGAATTTTACCGAACATTTTCGGCCACCAAAAATGAACACCGGCTAAAAGGCCGAATACCACTCCGCCAATAATGACATAGTGGAAATGCGCCACCACAAAATACGTATCATGGAACTGATAGTCAGCAGCAGCGGCTGCCAGCATGACTCCCGTCACGCCGCCGAGCACGAAGGACGGTATAAATGAGACGGCATACAGCATCGCGGTCGTATACTTTACATTTCCTCCCCAAATCGTCAATAGCCAGTTGAAAATTTTAATCCCGGTCGGTATCGCGATAGCCATTGTGGCAACTGCAAAAATCGCATTTGCAATCGGTCCGAGACCTGTCGTAAACATATGGTGCACCCAAACCATAAAACCCAGAAAGCCAATGAGCACGATGGCAAAAACCATTGATGAATACCCAAACAAACGCTTTCTGGCGAACACAGGGATGACCTCTGAAAAAATACCGAATGCAGGCAAAATCAAGATATAAACCTCCGGGTGGCCAAAGATCCAAAATAAATGCTCCCAAATGACCGTATTCCCGCCAAGCTCTGGATTAAAGAAATTGGTGCCGAACAGCCGATCCAGCATCATCAGAGCCAATCCGGCCGTAAGCGGCGGAAAGGCAAACAAAATCAATGCAGAAGCCACAAATGTCGTCCAAGTAAACAAAGGCAGCCTCATGTACGTCATGCCAGGAGCCCTCATGTTAATAATCGTAGCCAAAAAGTTAATCCCTGCTATCAGCGTCCCGAGCCCCGATATTTGTAGTCCGAGGACGAAAAAGTCTATGCCGTGCCCTTCCGAATGAAGCGAAAGTGAAGCGTATGATGTCCAGCCCGCGTCTGGCGCTCCGCCCAAAAACCAGCTTAGATTTAAGAAAATGCCTCCGAAAAAGAAGAGCCAAAAACCAAGCGAGTTTAAAAATGGAAACGAAACGTCCCGAGCCCCAATCTGCAAAGGCACGACCGCATTCATCAAGGCAAATAAAAGCGGCATCGCAGCCAGAAAGATCATCGTCGTCCCATGCATTGTCATAACTTCATTGTACGCTTGAGCACTGAGAAAAGCATTTTCCGGCTTTGCAAGCTGGATTCTGATAAACATCGCTTCTATTCCCCCGACAAGAAAGAAGAATCCCCCGGCGATTAAGTAAAGAATCGCGATTTTTTTATGGTCCACCGTCGTCAAATAATCCCAAAGTATAGATCCGCGCGTCCGCTTTTCTGTAAGCGCATTCAACATATGTGACCTCCCCCAATATCTCCCTTTCTTCCCTACTTGCTTTCCGTTTTTAAGCCTTTTAAGTATTCATAAAGCGCATCTGTTTCACTGTCTGAGAGCTTCGGATAAGTTCCTGTCATTTTGTTCCCCGGTTTTATGCTCTCAGGATCCTTGAGCCAAGCTTTCACATTTTCTTCGTTGGCGTCTTTCACCCCTGCCACTTTTGCCCTTTCACCGAAGGTCGCTAAGTTGGGAGCCGTTCTTGCTGCTTCTGCCCGCTTATCATTCGGCTCGACGGCATGGCAGCTCAGGCAGTTCTTCTCTTTAAACAGTTCTTCGCCCTGCTTAGCCAAATCACTCTCTGCTGTAGACTTATAGTTTTTCATTTCTTTTGTCCAACCCTGAAATTCTTTTGCAGACATCGTTTTCACCTTAAAATCCATCAGCGCGTGTGAAGGGCCGCAAAGCTCTGCACACTTCCCAAAAAACATATCTCCTGCCTCTTTGCTTCTTTTTGAATCAAATGTCAGGAAAAACTTATTTTCGTTATCCGTATTCGTATCAAGTTTTCCTCCAACTGAAGGAATCCAGAAGGAATGTTTGACATCTGAGGCTTTTAAATTAAAATATACACGCTGGTCTGTCGGCACAATCAGCTCCTGGCTTGTGATAATGCCGTAATCAGGGTATTCAAACTCCCACCAGTATAAATTTGCCCGGACATTGACTACAAGCGCATCCTCAGCTTTGCGGCTTTTCTTATCCATTGGTGATGTATCCGCAAGCTCTAGCGTATATAGTACGACAGGGATCACAAGAATAATGAGCAGCAAAATCGGGATCACAGTCCATGTGATTTCTAAAAATTTGTTCCCCTCTACCTGTTTCGGTATCGTGTTCTCACCGACCCGTGATCTTCTGAATCTCACAATCACATAAAAGAAGATAACAGATACTACTGCAACAACAACCACCATAATCAATGTACTGAGCACCGTCAGGTCATACTGTTTATCAGCCACCTCGCCAGCAGGCTTGAGCGTGGATAAAAAAGGTTTTCCACATCCGCTTAATAGAAGCGGCACTAAGGCTAATAATGAAATAAGACGCCAATGCTTTACCATTTCACCCAACCCCTTTTCTGGTCAATACAAAGGCGGAGAGCAGACTCGCAATCCAGCCTATCACCAATAAAGCACTTACATTTCCTCTTCTCTTAAATTATGAGTTTTTTTACTCAAAATGCCATCTATGTATAAAAGTAAAGCCGCCTGATGAAGGAAAAGGTCAAGGCGGCATTTACTAGTTGTCATCGATTATTTTGAAGCGATAAAACAAACAATGTATCTATTTTTTTAGAAAAGAGTCAAGACAACCATGGCAACGAAATAGATTGTCATGTAATTAAGCGAGTAAATGAACATCTGCGTTGCCCACTTCATGATATTTTTGGTGCGGAGGCCCATCAAGCCTAGAATCAGCCAGCCGATATTTAACAGCAAGCCGAGGATGACAATCGGAAGGCCCAGACTTCCAAGGAAAAACGGAAGCGGCATCAGGCACGCAACCCACACAATTATTTGTCTTTTTGTCACTTCAAATCCGTATACGACAGGAAGCATCGGAATATTTGCAGCTCTGTAATCCTCAGTTTTCTTAATAGCCAATGCTAAGAAATGAGGAATCTGCCAAATAAATAAAATCATGAATAATACCCATGCTACGACACCGATATGCCCTTCCACTGCCGTCCATCCAATAAGCGGCGGGACTGCACCGGAAACGCTTCCTACTACTGTGTTAATGGTATAGCGGCGTTTCGTCCACATTGTATATAATACAACATACGTAAAGACTCCGATAAAACCGATAACAGCAGCCATGACAGTTGTCATCAGCAGCATGATCAATCCTAAAGCAACCAGCAAAATTCCAGACCATAACGCCTGATTCGGCTGAATTTTACCCGTAACCGTCGGTCTTACTTTCGTGCGCTCCATAAGATGATCAATATCCCGGTCATACCAGTTATTGATCGCGCAGGAGCCCGCAATAATCAAAGATGACCCGATTAATGTAAGAAGAACGGTGTTTATATTGCCTAAAAAACTCAAACCGGAGATATGCAGCGCAAGCCACATTCCAGTAAAAGTCGTGATGAGATTGGAATTGACGATCCCTATTTTAATAAGGGAAAGAAAATCTTTCCATGCCGTTGTTTCTTCAATTTGTCCGTCTATAGCCGTATCATTTATGATTCTGGAGTTAGCCATAACGTAAACCTCCCTTACAAACCTAGCGCAGGACAATAAAAAAACCTGCAACTCTATCATACAAGATAACCTCTTGTAAAAAAACATCCTATTAAATATTAAACGACAAACAGGAATTTATTTGTGAACTTTTTATGAATTTTACCGAAGATAAAGGCAATCGCCAAATCCGCGGTGCGTTTACCTTATTTCTATCAGACCCGGCATGAATAATCAAGTGTACATTTTCCGGAAGCCGCCATTCTATTATATTTTTGTGAACAAAAGGCTCTAAGAATTGCCTCGAAACACATATTCGCTTACACTTGGAACGTATATAAAATTGCAGCATGTTAAGAAGGTGAATATTGTATGAATAAAGCATTAAAAGCTCTCGGTGTTCTGACAACATTTGTCATGCTCATTGTTTTAATCGGAGGAGCTCTTGTTACAAAAACAGGTTCCGGCCAAGGCTGCGGCAGAGAGTGGCCTCTGTGTCACGGCCGTTTTTTCCCTGAAATGAATCCGGCTTCAATTATTGAATGGAGCCACAGATTCGCAAGCGGGATCTCTATTATCCTTGTGTTAAGCCTTGCGTTTTGGTCATGGAGAAAAATCACGCCGATTTTCCGTGAAACAACGTTTCTCGCGATCATGTCTATTATCTTTTTATTTTTACAGGCATTGCTTGGCGCATTGGCTGTCGTATTCGGTTCAAACGCGCTGATTATGGCGCTTCACTTTGGCATCTCATTGATATCTTTCGCTTCAGTGCTTATTTTGACGTTGCTTATATTTGAAGCTGACAAATCGGTCAGAAAGCTGGTCAAACCGCTTAAAATCGGCAAAAGAATGCAATTTCACATGATAGGAATATTAGTATATTCCTATATCGTTGTGTATACAGGCGCATATGTAAGACATACAGAATCAAGTTTGGCATGCCCGGATGTGCCGTTGTGCAGTCCGCTAAACAATGGGCTCCCGACTCAATTTCATGAATGGGTGCAAATGGGCCACAGAGCAGCAGCCTTGCTGTTGGTTGTATGGATTATTGTGGCCGCTGTTCATGCCATTACTTCCTATAAAGATCAAAAACAGATCTTTTGGGGCTGGATCTCATGTCTTATTTTTATTACATTACAGGCGCTGTCCGGCATTATGATCGTATACTCTGAAATGGCTCTGGGCTTTGCACTTGCCCACTCATTCTTTATTGCCTGCCTGTTTGGAGTTCTATGCTACTTCTTATTATTGATTGCACGGTTCCGTTACGAATCCAGACAGTGATAAAGATGTCAGGCCAAAGCTTCCAATGCTTTGGTCTTTTTTATGCCATGTTTTTTGCCGTTTCATATGGCTCAATGGCAAGCCTCCGCTGAACTTGATGATCAATGAGCGGCTTGGGGTAATCCTCGCCGATGATGCAGGATGAACTCGCTTGAATTAGAGGCGTCATTTTCAATGGCTTTTGAAGAAATTCATCCGGAATATGTTTCAATTCAGGAATGTACCTTCTAATAAACAGCCCATCCGGATCAAACCTCTTCGATTGGGTGACAGGATTAAATATCCTGAAGTACGGAACAGCATCAGTCCCGACAGAAGCTGGCCGCTGCCATCCGCCAATGTTAGATGCAGATTTGTTTCACTCCGCTTTTCATCTAAAAAACAAGAGTGTATATCAAATGATATACACTCTTGTTTTTTATGCTTTTTCAATCTCGAGAAGAAGATCTCCCGTTTGGATCGGCTCGCCATTTTTCACATGAACCTGCTTGATTGTTCCTGAGAAAGGCGCCTGAACCGTTGTTTCCATTTTCATCGCTTCATTGATCATCAAATGATCACCTTTATTGACTTTTGTACCTGCCTCAGCCAACACCTTAATAACCGTTCCAGGCATGGAGGCTGCGATGTGGCTTGGATTTGTCCGGTCCGCTTTCAGCTTTTCCTGAACGGAAGACTTAATGCTTTCATCTTTAATCACAACTTCACGCGGCTGCCCGTTCAGTTCAAAATAAACGACACGAGTGGCATCAGGCTGGGGCTCGCCGATTGAAATCAGCTTAACAATCAATGTTTTCCCGCGCTCAATTTCCACTTCTATTTCTTCACCCAATGTCATGCCATAGAAAAATGTCGGGGTATCTAATACCGAAATGTCTCCATAGTTTTCTGCTGTTTTCACATAATCAGAGAAGACTTTAGGATAAAGGGCATACGCAACGGCATCTTGATCTGAAATCTCCAAGTGATGCTGCTCTTTAAATTCTTGTTTGATTGCTTCAAAGGATACCGGCTCAAGCAATTCTCCTGGTCTGACCGTAATTGGCTCCTGTCCCTTTAAGATCAGCTTTTGGAGTTTTTCAGGGAATCCGCCATGAGGCTGGCCGATATTTCCTTTGAATAACTCAACAACTGAATCAGGGAAATCCAATGATTCGCCTTTTTCGTAGACGTCCTTTTCAGTCAAGTTGTTTTGTACCATGTATAGCGCCATATCTCCGACTACTTTTGAGGAAGGCGTGACCTTCACGATATCGCCGAACATATCGTTGACGCGTCTGTACATTGCTTTGACTTCATTCCATCGGTCGCCTAGGCCTACTCCCTTCGCTTGCTGCTGCAGGTTGCTGTATTGGCCTCCAGGCATTTCGTGCTCATAAATTTCAGTATGCGGCGACTTCATTCCGCTTTCAAATTCGCTATAGTATTTACGTACTGATTCCCAATATTGGGATAGCGTTTCAACGTTTTGGACATCCATTTCCGGACGGCGGGCGTTTCCTTCCATCGCATGATAAAAACCGCTTGCGCTAGGCTGCGACGTTAAACCCGCCATTGAGCTGACCGCCACGTCTATGATGTCAACGCCTGCTTCAACGGCTTTCGCATACATATAAACACCGTTTCCACTCGTATCATGCGTATGCAGGTGAACCGGAATGTCGATCGTCTCTTTCAATGCGGAAACGAGTTCATATGCAGCCTGCGGTTTTAACAGCCCCGCCATATCTTTAATTCCGAGAATATGAGCTCCGGCAGTTTCAAGCTCCTTCGCCATTGACGTATAATAAGCAAGATCATATTTCGTACGGTTCTTATCAAGGATATCTCCCGTGTAACAAATCGCGGCTTCTGCCACTTTACCCGTATCACGAACCGCATCAATGGCTAATGTCATCCCTTTTACCCAATTTAAGCTATCGAATATACGGAACACATCAATACCGGATTGAGCGGATTGCTTCACAAATTCTTTAATCACATTGTCCGGGTAATTTGTATAGCCGACTGCGTTTGATGAACGAAGCAGCATCTGGAATAAGGTATTCGGCACTTCCTTTCGAAGGTCCTCCAGACGCTTCCACGGATCTTCTTTCAGGAATCTGTAGGCTACATCGAAGGTCGCGCCTCCCCACATTTCCATGCTGAATAGCTCAGGCCATAAAGCAGCCGTCGGATTCGCGATTTTTTTCAAATCATGTGATCTGAATCTCGTCGCCAACAAAGATTGGTGTGCATCCCTGAATGTTGTATCAGTTAAAAGGACAGATTTTTGTTCCTTCACCCATTTTGCAAGACCTTCTGCACCTTTTTCATCAAGGATTTGCTTTGTTCCTCTTGCAGGCTCCAGTTCAGCGTCCGCTTTTACGTGTATTGGCTTGTCAAACGCCGGTTTTTCTTTTTTACCGATTCCGGGGAACCCATTCACTGTCACATTGCCGATATACGTGAGCATTTTCGTGCCGCGGTCTTTCTGTTTAGGGAAATTAAATAATTCAGGTGTTGTATCAATGAAGGACGTATCATATTGCCCTGTCAGGAATTTATCATGCTTTGCAACGTTCTCAAGGAACGGAATGTTTGTTTTAATGCCCCTGATTCTAAACTCCTGAAGGTTTCGGACCATTTTGGCCGCCGCCTGTTCAAATGTTAAAGCCCAAGTTGAAAGCTTAACGAGAAGTGAATCGTAATACGGCGTAATCACGGCGCCTTGGAAGCTGTTTCCGGTGTCAAGCCGGACACCAAAGCCGCCGCCAGAGCGGTAAGCCATAATTTTTCCTGTATCAGGCATGAAATCATTCTGCGGATCTTCAGTCGTTACCCGCGACTGAATTGCATAACCGATTGTGGAAATGTCCTTTTGCTGCGGGATATTTACTTTTTTGCTGTGAAGACTGTGCCCTTGGGCAACAAGAATCTGTGATTGTACAATATCGACACCGGTAATCATTTCCGTAATTGTATGTTCAACTTGTACGCGCGGATTTACTTCAATAAAATAGAACTCGTTGTTCGCGACAAGGAACTCAACCGTACCTGCGTTTATGTAATCCACATTTTTAGCAAGCGCAACTGCCGCTTCACAAATTTGAACTCTCAATTCAGATGACAGCGAGACACTCGGCGCTACTTCGATTACTTTTTGGTGGCGTCTTTGAACGGAACAATCCCTTTCAAAAAGATGAACCACGTTGCCCTGCTTGTCTCCAATGACTTGAACTTCAATATGTTTAGGATTTTCAATTAGTTTCTCCACATATACTTCGTCATTGCCAAAGGCTGCTTTTGCCTCTGATTTTGCACGATTATATGCTTCTTTTACTTCACTTTCATTTCTGACAATTCTCATGCCGCGCCCGCCGCCGCCAAGAGAAGCTTTAATAATCATCGGATAACCGTGAGTTTGTCCGAATTGTTCGACGGCTTCAAGCGTTTCTGCAGGGCCATCGCTTCCCGGGATTACAGGAATTCCGGCTTTTTCTGCCTGTTCACGCGCCTTCACCTTGTCACCAAACATATTTAAATGTTCAGAAGTAGGGCCGATGAACACGATGCCTTCTTCTTCACAGCGTTTGGCGAATTGTATATTCTCAGATAAGAAACCGTATCCCGGATGGATTGCATCCACTTTGTTTCTTTTCGCAATATCAATGATACCCTCAATATCCAGGTAAGCATCAATCGGTTTTTTCCCTTCCCCAACCAGGTACGCTTCATCTGCTTTATAACGATGATAGGAACCGGAATCTTCTTTTGAATAGACCGCAACTGTACGAATATTTAATTCTGTACAAGCCCGGAATATACGGATTGCAATTTCTCCCCTGTTTGCTACTAACACTTTTTGTATAGATTGCTGTGACAAACTTTTTTCCCCCTTACCCGAATGGAATATAATCTATCATAAAGGAATATCCTTCCCATGTACACAGTTGTTTTTTACAGATAAACAGTTTTTTCGAGCTGCTTTTTCTTCATTCCCTTTGATGCCACAGGCTCTTTCTTTCTCTTATTATCTGAATATTTGATAAACATGCTGATGTTGGCTAATATCCCCATACTTGCCAGCAGCAGCACTAAAGAAGACCCCCCGTAGCTGATAAACGGCAGCGTAACTCCTGTAATGGGAATTAATCCGCTGACACCGCCAAGGTTAATAAACGATTGGATGGCGATCATGCTTGAAATACCGATTGCCAGAAGACTTCCAAACGGGTCCTCGCATTTTCTGGCTATATAAAAACCTTTTATGACGATAAACCCCAGCAGAATAATCACAAACAATACCCCAAAAATACCAAGTTCTTCGGCAATGACAGCCATGATAAAGTCAGTATGCGACTCAGGAAGATACCCGTATTTTTGAATGCTTTCACCAAGTCCCATACCGAAAATACCGCCTGATCCGATTGCATAATAGGAATTAATCACTTGCAGACCTGATGAATCCGCATATTTAAACGGATCTTCAAGGCTCTCAAAACGATCTAAACGCTTTTCTGTCAGGATCTTGTCCTTATTTAGATAAATAATCGGGCTGACTAGGAGCAAAACAATCCCGCCCAGCAAAACGAGCCTTGCCAGAGTCTTTCCGCTGAAACCGGAACACAAAATCATGCATGCCGCAATTAATCCGATAATCGCCGCTGTACCTAAATCAGGCTGCATCGCGATCAATCCGCATAGAATGATTGTCATCACGACCGGAGGCGCAACCCCCGTTAGCAAATGATCAATATAGCTTTGTTTTTTGGCGTATACAGCAGCAAGGTATAATATGACCACTAGCTTGACAAATTCGCCCGGCTGCAAACTCAACCCGCCAATTTTAAACCAGCTTTGCGCGTTTCCGGCAACATGCCCGAATACGAACAGCGAGATGAGCGCAAAAACAGAAACAAGCAGCATTCCTTTCTGAAACTTTTGGTGAGCCAATGCCTTGTAAGGAAACAAAGCCATGAATATAAAAAGTGCGCCACCCGCAAATAAAGCAAACAGCTGCCGCATGAAGAAAAAATTACTGCTGACTCCATACCGAGAAACAGCCGTAATCATGCTAGAACTGTATACCATCACTAAACCGAATCCGCACAGTAAAACAATCGCGAATATCAGTGAGTAATCATAAGATTTGAGCATTTTTTTTAACATAACATCCTCTTCCCTGCTTCCAACTTCCATTATCTATGGTTTTTATGTATTTATCTTTTTTATTTTACTACAATTTATCAAACGAGATGAAGAATCTCTATAGGATTCGGAAGAAATGTGTAAAAAGGCCTTCTCCGAGAAAATGAGTGATAATAAGCGGTTATAAAAAAACCCAAACCGTTAATAAGTTTGAGTTTTATCATTTATTTACCTGTAAACGCGTCATGCAATGCAGACAATTCGCGCTCCAATGTGTATAAAAGGTCTTTACCGTCTTTTTCATCAACCAATCCTAGGCGGACAGCAAAATCGATTTCCCTCGAAAGTCCGAACATTTGAGTATCTAATACCTCTTCATATAAAGGACATTGAGGCATCGTTAAGTTATCCATTTGTACTCGGATCAGCTTCAAAATCTTCTCAGCGTCAACTTTTAAGAGTTCAAAAGCTTTTTGCCGATGGTCAACTATCATCTCTGAAGCCAAAAGTATCCCTCCGTTCCCCAGGCGAGTACCTAATTCTTCTATTTATCATAAAGGGTATCAGCAGAAAATGCAAGAGGATTTAAGCAGATGACATAAATTAAAAAATACTCAGTCTGTACATTTCAGACATGATTTCCAAAAGCTTCACACCCGCAATGCTGTTCCCTTTTTCGTCCAACGCCGGGCCAAAAATACCAATCCCGAAATCGTAAGGTGAAATACCCATAATCCCGCCGGATACGCCGCTTTTTGCAGGAATTCCGACCTTGATTGCAAATTCCCCGCTAGCATTATACATTCCGCACGTGACCATAAACGTTTTGCAAATTCTCGCAACATCTTTTGAGATAACCTGCTCTCCAGTCTCAGGATGTCTGCCGTTCAGGGCAAATACAGATCCGATTTTCGCCAAGTCCAAACTGTTCATTTCAATCGCACATTGCTTCGTATATAAATCCATTACCGCTTCTACATCATCTTCAAAAATACCGTACTGTTTCATATAATAACACATTGCCCGATTAATCATCGACGTGCTGTATTCGGATTCAGCCACTTCCCGGCAGTATGTAATCTGTTGGTTGTTTGTCAGCCTTCTGATAAACGCAAGTAAATAATCAAGTCTCTCTTTTACCGTTTTCCCTTTTATCAAGCTGGTCACTACCAATGCCCCGGCATTGATCATAGGGTTTAACGGCTTGCTCGGATTCACTGTTTCCAGCTTGATAATTGAATTAAACGGATCGCCGGTCGGCTCCTGTCCGACATAACTGAAAACCTTATCCTTGCCGTATTCCATTAACACCAAAGCAAGCGAGAGCACCTTCGATATACTTTGAAGCGTAAATGTTTTTTCCACGTCACCCGCTGACAGACAAGTATGATTGGAATAATAAATCGCCACTGACAGATCGTGTTGATCAGCTTTTGCCAAGGCAGGAATATAACTTGCCACCTCTCCCTTGTCCGTCACCTTTTTTGCCTCTTTCACTAAGGTTTCAAGCTCATCATTATGCCGGCATACCATGCAATCACCCTCGCTCCCTGAGCATGTCAATACACATAATTTGTACACAAAGTGACAATTCATGCGAAAACTTTTATAATTTTGGGAGAAGGGGGTTATATCATGAGTGTTATACAAGTAAAAGGCAATGTTACATATCCGATCACCATTGATCCGAGCGTGTGGATTTTTGATGATCGCAAATTTTTGTTTGACAGCAAAGGGGACAACCAAGACATACATTTACAATCAGCCGGGGATGAATCAGATCTTGATCCTGAACGCGTCATCAGAGAGGGCCGGATTACGCCGCCTACATTGCAGACGGAAAAACAATACGAGAAGCAAAAACTAATGAACGGCAGTTTTGCCATGAAACTTGGGACTGTGCTGAAAAATGCTGAGCCTCTCAGCTCCGCGACAGAATGCGTATTTTTCACAAGTTCTGGAAAGACCGCCGTCCCTCTGGAAACCGCACTGAACAGCATTGTCCATTTCAGTGAGGCAGGCAAACCGATTCAAGAAGGCGGCCCAGTTCATATTTATTTTGAAGATCCAGTTGATCACGATCAGCCGATTACCGATATAAAAGAAATTGAAATCATGTAAGCTTACAGCAAGTCGGCGGCAAGCTGGGCGAGACCTGATCTCTCGCCTTTCAACAGCTTCACGCTGCCAGAGATGGGTTGTCCTTTAAAACGTTCAACTACATAGGCTAAACCATTGTTCAGACTGTCTAAATATGGGTGATCAATTTGTTCTGGATCGCCCATTAAGACAATTTTGCTCCCCTCACCGACTCTCGTCAGCAGCGTTTTCACCTCATGCCTGGTCAAATTTTGCGCCTCATCAATAATAATAAATTGGTCTGGAATGCTTCTCCCTCTGATATAAGTCAGCGCCTCCACCTGTATTGAGCCAATACCCGCCAAAATAGCCTCGAGCTCTCCCGGTTTTTTCGCATTAAACAGAAACTCCAAGTTGTCAAAAATCGGCTGCATCCAAGGCTTTAGCTTTTCCTCTTTTTCGCCGGGCAAGTAGCCAATATCCTTGCCAACAGGAACAATCGGCCTCGCGACGACCAGCTTTTTATATATTCCCAAGTCTTCTGTCTGTAACAGTCCCGCAGCCAATGCTAAAAGCGTTTTGCCGGTGCCTGCTTTTCCGATTAAGGTGACAAGCGGAATATCTTCACGCAGCAAAAGCTCTAGTGCCATTGTCTGCTGTACATTTTTCGGCCTGATCCCCCATACATGTTCATCATCAAAAACAAGCCTTTTTAAGACCGTCCCTGTTTTATCCGCCATCCCTACAGCTGAAGAAGATCCTCCCAGCTCATCTTTCATTAATGCGAATTGATTCGGGTAAAATGTGTGCTGTTTCATTTCGTTTACTGAAATTTGATTTTTCCCATAAAAAGAGCCGAACAGCTGCTGGCTAATATATAAATCCTTGTAGCCGCTGTACATTTCGTCATTGTCCACAACCCTGTCATTTAAGAAATCTTCAGCATGCAGCCCGATTGCGTCCGCTTTCACTCTGACCAATACATCCTTGCTGACGAGGATAACCGGCCTTCCAGCTTCTTTCGTCTCTTCCTCGAGGTTTAAGTTTTTCGCTACAGCCAATATACGATTATCATTCGTTTTTTCAATAAAGATTTCTTGCAGCTGGTGAAACGAACGATGATTCAGTTCAATTCTCAGTGTGCCGCCGGTGTCGAGCGGAACGTGCTCATGCAGCCTTCCCTTTTGCCTTAAAGCATCGATCAGCTTAGATACGTGCCTTGCATTCCTCCCAACTTCGTCCATATACCGTTTTTTTGAATCAACCTCTTCTAACACAACAGCAGGGATGACAACCTCATTTTCTTCAAAAGAAAATATCGCGTTAGGATCCTGTAATAACACATTCGTATCTAACACATAAATTTTACTCAAGTCTCAGCCTCCTGATATAAGGGTCAAAGTTCTTCCTGCTCCTCTTACGATGAAAAAGGTGATTGCCTGCTAAAATATATGTTTTTGTGAATAAAGATAGAAGGTTAATTCAACAATAAAATTAATGAATGCATTTCAAGGAGGGAACCCGCAAGTGCGAATTCTTTTCATTATGATACAGCTGACGCTTATCCTGTCCGCATGTGCCTATCAACAAGGAAACCAGGATCAAAATGTTGAAAAAGAATCAACAAAGCAGCAGGAAACCAAACCGATTCACGTAAAGGACACAACTCAGGAGACAAAAGACAATGGGACAAGAACGGACATTGCCAAACATCTTGTCAGCGTTGCTGAAAAAATCCCCGATGTTAAGGATGCAACAGCCGTTGTGCTGGGGGGCTATGCCGTTGTAGGCATTGATGTCGATGATAATTTGGACAGAAGCAAAGTGGAAACCATTAAATACTCTGTGGCACAAGCTCTAAAAAATGATCGACATGGTGCCAACGCAGTGGTTATTGCTGACCCGGATACGGTCAGCCGCCTAAATGAAATGAGCAGAGAAATCAGTGAAGGCCGGCCGGTGACAGGCATATTAGATGAATTGGCTGCAATAGTCGGCCGAGTGCTTCCGGAAGTGCCAAACGATGTGATTGACGATGAAGATGAGCCGCAAACAAAGCAGCAAAATGACCAATTAAACAGAAAGCAACAGCAGGAATTGGAACAGGAGCAAAATGATCAATCTGATCACCATATGAAAAAATAATGATGATTAAGCTATAGCCTTGCGCTTTAGCTTTTTCTTATTTTGGACAGCTTCTGATCCATGCTATAATACATGTTAGTGAAAGAGGTGATATGATGAGGGTCAAATGTTCTATTTGCGATAAAATTGAAACAATTGATGATGATACCCTGATCGCGAAACGGCTTCGAAACCGCCCAATCCATACATATATGTGCCAGGAATGCCACGATCGGATTACCCAAAAAACAGAAGAACGGCTGAAAACGGGAAAATTCACTTTTCACCCGGGACAGCAGAAGAAAGAAAAAATCAAAAAATAAAGCGGCAGCTTTAGCATACAGAACAAAAAAGACTCAGCTGAGAAGCTGAGTCTTTTATGATTTTGCAGACTGTCCCTTTTTTGACTGATATAGCCGAATTTTGTAAATGATTAAAATCAGCGCAGCGACGACCAATCCCTCTGCCACGGGTAAAAACACGCCTAAAAAGGTCAAAACAGTGCAGCCTAAAGCTAGAAAGACATACACCATTGCTGATTTTAATACCGGAAGCCGTTTAGCAAATCCAAGCTTAAATACAATAACAGCCAACACAAAAATCGTGCCGTATAAAAGCCACATGCCTGCCGCAGGCTGCCGGTCTACTTGATATAGAGCAGCAAAGAACGACAGGCGTTCACTTACGTCATTCAAAAAGATTCCCTCCCCTGTATACGTACGGGTTCTATCTTTTCAAATTCTGCAAGAGATTAAGACAATCCTGCTGTTTTTTTCTTTTTAGCCGATTTTTCACGTTCGTTTTTATTGAGGATTTTCTTTCTTAAACGGATGGATTCAGGTGTTACTTCACAGTATTCATCTTCGTTTAAGTACTCTAGAGATTCCTCAAGAGACATGATGCGCGCTTTTTTAATTGTTGTTGTCTGATCCTTTGTCGCGGAGCGGACGTTCGTCTGCTGCTTCATTTTGCTGACGTTAACGACAAGGTCGTTGTCACGGTTATGCTCTCCAACAATCATTCCTTCGTATACTTCAGTACCCGGTTCAACGAAGATGACACCGCGGTCTTCAATCCCTTGAATACCATAAGATGTCGCTTTTCCGTTTTCCATTGATACAAGTACACCTTGACGGCGGCCGCCGACTTGGCCCGCCTGCATCGGCTGATAGCTGTCAAACGTATGGTTGAGAATACCAAAGCCGCGTGTTAATGATAAGAACTCTGTGGAGTATCCGATCAGTCCGCGAGAAGGAACCGTAAAAATAAGACGGACTTGGCCGTTACCATTGTTGATCATGTCAATCATTTCGCCTTTGCGGGCACCCATTGACTCCATGACAGAGCCTGTATGCTCTTCAGGAACATCAATTTGCACACGCTCAACAGGCTCACAGCGTACGCCGTCGATTTCTTTGATGATAACTTCAGGTTTTGAAACTTGAAGCTCATAACCTTCACGGCGCATATTCTCAATTAAAATTGACAAGTGAAGCTCACCGCGTCCGGAAACAACCCAAGCATCTGGAGAAGCTGTCGGCTCAACACGCAAACTCACATCCGTCTGAAGCTGAGAATGAAGACGTTCTTCAATTTTGCGGGCTGTTACATATTTACCTTCACGGCCTGCGAACGGGCTGTTATTCACGACAAATGTCATTTGAAGTGTCGGTTCATCAATGCGAAGCACTGGAAGCGGATCTTGATGGTCTACAGGGCAGACCGTTTCACCTACGTTAATATCTTCCATACCGGAAACCGCAACGAGGTCTCCCGCTTTTGCTTCTTCAATTTCCACCCGCTTTAAGCCTTGGAAACCGAAAATCTTTGTTACACGGAATGATTTAGCCGTTCCGTCAAGCTTCATAAGAGAAACCTGCTGACCGACTTTCATTGTACCGCGGAATACGCGTCCGATTCCGATACGGCCTACATAGTCGTTGTAGTCAAGAAGGGCAACTTGGAATTGAAGCGGCTCCTCTGCATTTTCAACAGGTGCCGGAACATGCTTAATAATGGTTTCATATAAAGATTCCATATTTTCATCCTGCTGTTTCGGATCAAGACTCGCTGTACCATTAATCGCTGAAGCATATACCACTGGGAATTCAAGCTGCTCTTCATTGGCATCAAGCTCAATGAACAAATCAAGAACCTCATCGATCACTTCCTCAGGACGAGCAAAGTCACGGTCAATTTTGTTGACAACAACAACCGGGTTCAGGTTTTGTTCAAGGGCTTTTTTCAGAACAAAACGAGTTTGAGGCATACAGCCTTCATAAGCGTCAACGACAAGAAGTACGCCGTCAACCATTTTCATAATCCGTTCTACCTCTCCCCCAAAGTCTGCGTGTCCAGGGGTATCCAAAATATTGATGCGTGTATCTTTATAGTTAATCGCCGTATTTTTCGCCAAAATTGTAATGCCGCGTTCGCGTTCAAGATCATTAGAGTCCATTGCGCGTTCAGCAACCTGTTCGTTGGCACGGAACGTACCAGCTTGATGTAAAAGCTGATCGACTAGAGTCGTTTTTCCATGGTCAACGTGGGCAATAATCGCGATGTTGCGAAGATCGTTTCGAAGTTTCACTTTTTCATCTCCTAAAAAAATTAGATAACTTTCATATTATACCACACTTCCTCTTTAAAAGCGTCACGTTTTTCAGTAAACTTACTATAAGTCGTAAAAGGGGATGGAAAATATGAAAAAAACGAATTGGCTTTTCCTATTATTTGCATTTGCAGCGGTTTTCAGCATAATGCTGATCGGCGTCTTTATCGCTGAAAAAAGCGCCATAGGCATTGCAGGGAGCATTGTACTCGTTTGCGCCGTTATGGGCGGCGGATTTACAGTAAAAAAGAAAATGCGCGAGCAGGGCTTGCTTGATTAAAAGCATTGCCTGGCCGGAAACATTATAATCAAAAAACACCGCAAAGATAGCGGTGTTTCAGATTGTTGACAAAGTCCTAAAACAGTTTTTGTTTTAGGACTTTGTCATCTTTTCAGCGTAATTGAAAACCCTTGAAGAAGTCTAGGAAGGACGAGTATTGGATAGACTTTCACAGGATGTGATGACGGCGGTGTTTAGGCAGGACGCCTAAGCATTTAGCCGTCGTTCCTTTCGTAACCCGTGAGCACCAACGCGCAGGACTGACAACGAATGCGAGGGTTTGTCGACACGCTGAAACACCTCAAAGATAGCGGTGTTTTTCATTTCACCAAGACTTATCTCCCCTGTTTCTTAGTCAGGAAGATGCAAAACGGCATTTCATACATCGCCAATCGTCTTAAAATGACATATGTCACCAGCAAAAAGTAGTTCGGCAATGATATACATAACATATCTTAAAGCCTATTTTTAATAAACCAGTATATCCCTATAATGGAATTTGTATCACAATTCATAAAAGGGAGAGAAAAAACATGAAGAAACTATTTGTAAAAAAAGCGATGCTAACGACTGCCGCACTATCCTCAGCTGCTCTATTCACGTTCGGCCCTGATGCAGCCAGCGCAAAAACTCTGGCTGATAACACGACTGTCCATGTTCAGCATGAGACAATCACAAACGAAGATCTCAATGCATTCATCGATATATTAAATCAAAGTATATACGAACAAGATGGTGTGTATTTTTTTGACAGCGAAAAAGCTGTTGAGTTAGGAATGACAAATGAAGAGGCTCAAATAATCGCAACATTATGGGAGTCGACATCAGAATTTTTCAGCGTCGTTGCAAAATGTCTGTATATCGAGGACGGAAATTACAAATTTGATACAGAAAAAGCAGTTGAACTTGGCTTCACAGAAAACGAAGCACTCGCTCTTGAACAATTGTTCTCCGCTGCTTCCCTAAAGATTCACATTCTTCAAGCAGCCATTGTATTACAAGACGGTGTATACAGCTATGATAAAGAGGCAGCGGTACAAGCAGGGGCGACACCTTTGCAAGCTGATGCTTATGGAAAACTCTTCAGTGCTCTGTCACAAGAACAGCTTGCCGGAATCTATGATATGATTCATCCTCAAGCTTAATCTAAATAAGCGCTTGCCGGTATTGAAGTGCACCCCTAATTTTAGACACAGTCTAAAATTTGGAGGTGCTTTTTCTTTATATCAGCAGTTTGATGATCAGCATCACGGCAACCGCCGCTCCAAACCAGCAAGCAGCTTTAACGATCAGCAAACCGTAGTACCTCTGTTTAAACCGCAATTCTTCTTCCGGCAGAAAAGCCTCCTCAACGGCTTGTCCACCTTCCCATTCAAAAGGCTCAGCCATCATCTCATACATTTCTCTGCATTTGCTGCATGTCTTTAAATGTTCTTCAATGACGTGTTCCGTTTCACTTTTACAATCACCTTCAAGATACAGAGGGAGCAGGTCTCTTACTAGAAAGCAGGTCATATCCGCTCCTCCTCTCTTCTTTTCGTTATGTTTTTCTTTAGCTCTAATCTTGCCCGGTGCAGTGTGGTTTTCACCTTTGAAAGGCTCCATCCCAATATCTCAGCGATTTCTTCATAAGAAAGCTCTTGAAATTCTCTTAAAATCAGAACGGATTGATACTGATCTTTTAACTGCAGAAGCTCCTGCCTTAGGGTCTCACTTTCTACAGTCCGTGACAGATATTGTTCAGGCTGCTCATAAGTGGCTTGCGTTAATCCTTCATTTTTGCTGATATCAGTAAATTGGTATTTGACATCCCTGCGATACCAATTGACAAAAGTGTGATGGGCAATGGTGTAAAGCCACGTTCTAAAGGAAGAATGCCCCCTAAACGAAGACAAGCCGTTAAGAGCTCTCACAAACGTGTCCTGCGCTAAGTCCTTGGCTGTTTCAAGGTGATGAGTCCTTCTGAATAAGTAATTTAAAATTTCTTGGTAATACTGTCGATACAAGTCCTCAATAGAATCCCTGTGCTTCATTAAAAATAAAACCACACCGTCATCCAAATGGCTAATAAAATGAAACAGATATACATGGAAGACAGGTATACTTTCATATGTCTGATTTGGCTCTCTTCTTCAGCACCCGGGCTTCTCTTTGAACAAGATTCACTTATTAAGCTTTCCGCTTTCTTTTGAAATAACGGCTTATGCTGTTTCATCCATTCCATTGATTCATCCTCTAGCTCTCCTTCTTTATATAGATCATATAAATCTAAAAATACAGACGCTTTTTCTTTATGATTCATAAAGACTTTTCACCTCTTGTGTGTCTCCATCCACCACATAAGCATCATGGCGGTTTGAGCCAAACGGCTGAATAATGATCAGCCATGCATAATGGCGTTCATTTCCACTTCGAACGATGATCGGACGCATGCGTTTTTTGTAAATGACATCCGGATATGCAGAAGCTACTTTTTCATAAGCCAATTTGCCATTACGATACGTATACGGAAATGTCTTATCTGATGTATCACTGTAAGCATAAACGTGTAACAGTCCCTGATCTTCAAAAAACTCGTACATGTTAGATGAATCATGATACACTACCCCATCACTCTGCCTGCTTTTTTTCATTTCTGATACATCAGCATCGAAGACCGATAATATCTGCCGCTGCAGCTGGTTGTTTTTCAGTGAAATATTCTTTTTCATTGGAAGCGAAAGACTATGTAAGCAACCGGATTCACTCTCGAATTCCAAAACAATTCCATCCCTAGTTTCAACGCGCACCAAGTTACCAAGCATGCTGTCGATTTCAATATCTGCGATTTGATAAGTCTGTTTCGGTATTTTTAAATCTGTAAACATTTCATTCACTTTATCATGTATGTCCTGTTCTGTGATATGAACATGCTGAAGAGAATCAAGCTGATAAATCGAAGGGTCTTCGCTAAAGCCCATTAAGGTTTCCTTTTCCCAATAAAATACAGCTCCATCATCATGATCTTTTTTATGAAATTGATTTTTCAGGAATATACGAACGGCTGTCTGGCCGTCTTCCTTAGATACCGTTGTTTCGATATGATCCTTATTTAACACACGTCCGTGCTGCTCAAGGAAAGCGATGGACTTCCGTACGTACTCCTGATCAATCAGCGTTTTCCCATGCGGTTTTTTCAAATACTGATAATTACGTATCAGCTGGGATACTTCATCGACATCTGCCTCATAATTCATGCTTTTAAATGAGTAGAAATAATGCACATCCATGTTTGTACCTCGCAAATACAATGTCTCATCCGCAGGAAAAAACGACTTTAGAATCTGTTCCGCTTTTTCAGATGAAATGTGCTCTCCTACAAAATTGAATGAGTCATGAACATTTGCCGGCTTTGATACAGCGAAAGCAGCAGTTCCTACGTTATAGATCGGATTTAAAAGCAAAACAAAAAACACAATGACAGCCATCGTCAGCCACTTATTCACACGCACATAAACTTTGCCTGACTTTTGAAACAGATGATAGCTCATCAAAAATCCCGCCATTGTCAAATAAATCGAGTATGGCATCACTGCAGCATAATCAATGAAGGTATGCCCAGAAAATGGGACAAGCAGCAAGACAAGCAGTCCGATAATCAGCGTATAAAATAAACCTAGTAAAAACTTATTTGTTCTCCAATACAGCTTGAAAATCAATAGATTCAATACAATAGGAAGAATAATGATGAAAAACAGAAACCCGAATACAATCAGCTCGACCCCATCTGGGTATTCCTTCCAATACGAAAAGAAACTGAATATCATTTGTACGATCGGCAAACTGACAACGGCAAGATCGAACGTATAAAACATGCCTTTTCCACCATGATCACGAGGCATCAGCATATAGTGAAAAGCCGTCAGCAGCACATACCCGTATAACAAAAAATGCAGCATCGGCAGCAGTTCATTTCCGTCCTCTCTAATGTAAGCGCTGATGAAATTTGTTGCTTGCACCTGGTGAATGAGTTCAACAGACACCCCCGTCAGCAACACAATTCGCAAGATAACACCAGACAAGAACATTGTGCGGTACTGGTTTAATTTAGGATGACGCACCAATAGATATAAACCCGCCAAAACTACAATTGACCATTGGATCAGCAAGGTGCTTTGTCTGCTTAATATAAAATAACGTTCAAAATGCAATACATAATGACTGAATACATCCAACACGAACAACAATCCTTTACTTCTTATTAAGGCCTCACTCGGTTAGACAGCCGGCTTATCAAAAAGTTTCAAGAAGAAACAAAAATATCTCATCTTCCTCTTGATATGTAAAAAACATAACGCTAGCAATGAGCCATCACATGACACTCGACTCATCTTGATATTATTCAACAAAAATAAACACAGGACAATTCTATCAATTTTGTCTAGTTATGTTAGTTTTTGTTGAGTATTCCAGAATGCCAGTTTAATATAACAATATAAAGATTATTCTGTATTTTCTAAAAGGGGGATTTATTGTGGGTTTAGGTAAGAAATTGTCTGTTGTTGTCGCTGCATCGTTTATGAGTTTGTCAATCAGTCTTCCAGGTGTTCAGGCTGCTGAAAATCCTCAGCTAAAAGAGAATCAAACACATTTCCTCTCCAAAAACGCAATTGAACAATCAGGGCTATCTGCACCAAATGACAAGGCTGTCAAACAGTTTTTGAAAAAGAACAGCAACATTTTTAAAGGTGACCCTGCCAAAAGGCTGAAGCTTGTTGAAAGCACGACCGACGCCCTTGGATACAAGCACTTTCGTTATGCCCCTGTGGTTAATGGGGTGCCTATTAAAGATTCACAAGTGATCATTCACGTCGATAAATCCGATAATGTCTATGCGGTCAATGGTGAATTACACAATCAATCAGCCGCTAAAACAGAAAACAGACAAAAAGTCTCTTCTGACAAAGCGCTTGCACTCGCTTTCAAAGCCATTGGTAAATCACCAGACGCTGTTTCTAACGGAAAGGCCAAAAACAGCGATAAAGCCGAGTTAAAAGCCGTAGAAACAAAGGACGGCAGCTATCGTCTTGCTTATGACGTGACGATTCGCTACATCGAGCCTGAACCCGCAAATTGGGAAGTCTTAGTTGATGCCGAAACAGGCGACATTTTAAAACAGCAAAATAAAGTAGAGCATGCTGCCGCCACTGGAACCGGAACAACTTTAAAGGGCGCAACTGTTCCTTTAAATATCTCTTATGAAAGCGGAAAATACGTTCTAAGAGATCTTTCAAAACCAACAGGCACGCAAATCATCACATATGACTTGCAAAACAGACAAAGCCGCCTTCCGGGAACGCTTGTCTCAAACACAACGAAAGCATTCACATCTTCATCCCAACGGGCAGCAGTTGACGCCCACTATAACCTTGGTAAAGTATATGATTATTTTTATTCGACATTTAAACGAAACAGCTATGATAATAAAGGCAGCAAGATCGTTTCTTCCGTTCACTACGGCACTAAATACAACAATGCTGCATGGACAGGGGACCAAATGATTTACGGTGACGGCGACGGTTCATTCTTCTCTCCGCTTTCCGGCTCTTTAGATGTGACTGCGCATGAAATGACACATGGTGTTACTCAAGAAACGGCCAACCTGATCTATGAAAATCAGCCAGGGGCATTGAACGAATCTTTCTCTGACGTATTCGGTTACTTTAACGATACAGAAGACTGGGATATCGGTGAAGACATTACGGTTAGCCAGCCGGCTCTCCGCAGCCTGTCCAATCCGACAAAATACGGTCAGCCTGACCATTACGCCGATTACAGAAATCTTCCAAATACAGATGAAGGCGATTATGGCGGCGTACACACAAACAGCGGAATTCCAAATAAAGCCGCTTACAATACCATTACAAAGCTTGGTGTCTCTAAATCACAGCAAATCTATTACCGTGCGTTAACAACGTACCTCACGCCTTCTTCCACGTTCAAAGATGCCAAGGCAGCTCTTATTCAGTCTGCCCGCGACTTGTACGGCTCAACTGATGCCGCAAAAGTTGAAGCGGCCTGGAATGCTGTTGGATTGTAATGTGGGACAAGCCTGAGATCCCTCTGGCTTGTTTCGTTATATGTAACAATATGAATCAACCAAACATCAGGGTTGAGGGGACCTTCCAATTTTGCCAACAAAAAGAGCAATAGATATTGACAAAAAAATTTATTTATGCTATAATTTACTATTAATATATTTGTTTGTATAATAAGATTCTCCTGGCCAGGGGAATCTTATTTTTTTATGGGAGGATCATTTTATGAAGAAAAATGAGTCCAGCTTAACGTCTTTGATTTCAGCTTATGCCCGTGCGTATCACAGCCGATATGACACATCTCTCATTTTTGATGATTTTATCGCAAAAGATCTCATTAACGAAGAAGAGTTTACCAGCATTAGCAAGAATATGATTCAAGGAATATCGTTTTTCAACAAAGAGATCGCCGATCGTCTGCAACATGATCCAGAAGAGATATTAAAGTGGGTTACACAAGTACAGCTTTCCCCGACGCCCTTAGCACGTGCTTCGTATTGCGAAAAAGTCTTGCACAACGAATTAATGCTGGGAGCAAAGCAATATGTCATTCTTGGCGCCGGATTGGATACTTTCTGTTTTCGGCATCCTGAATTAGAAAACACGTTACAAGTTTTCGAAGTTGATCATCCGGCCACACAGCAATTCAAAAAGAGTAAGCTGAAGGAGGCTAAGCTGACCATCCCTGATTTTCTTCACTATGTTCCTATGGATTTTACCAAAACGTTTTCCTATCAGCCTCTTATAAATGAAGGATTTGAAAACATAAAAACATTCTTTAGCCTTCTGGGAGTCTCTTATTATATAACAAAAGAAGAAAATGCAAGCCTGATTACACAATTATTTTCTCATGTCCCCTCAGGGAGTTCTATCGTTTTTGATTATGCCGATGAAACACTTTTTACTGCAAAAGGGAAGTCAAATCGAGTTGAACATATGGTGAAGATGGCTGCTGCAAGCGGAGAACCAATGACATCATGTTTTACTTATCAAGAAATGGAACAAATGTTAGAGTCAGCAGGTTTACTGATCTATGAACATCTAACACCCGACGACATTCATGACCTTTTCTTTGGCAATCGAACAGACGATTTATCGGCGTTTGAAACGATTCATTATATTCATGCGGTGAAAAAATAATGTTTCTTCTATCATAGATTCGCCTTTCATTTTCGGGAGGCTTTTTATGGTTAACAGCTTACAAAAATAAGCTGCCGTTATCATACGGCAGCTTCCGCTAAAGGCTTCACCAAGATCATAAATGATTTGCCTTTCTCATCTTTTTCCGTTTTCAGCTGTTCAAACCCGCATTGGCTCAAAAACAAGATCCATTCACTGCGGTCAATGGGAACTGCCGCAAACATCGCTTTGTGTCGGGCCTTGAGCGATGTGCTGATCCGTTCAACGATCATGCCCGCATGCCCCTTTTTTTCTTCAGCCGGGTCTACCAGCACCGTTCCCAGCCATGGTTTTCCGTTAGAAGGCGCCCACTCGAGATGATAGCTGAGGGCAACAGGCTGGCCGTCTTTTTCCCATACAAGCCAAGAGCCGTTGTACATGGAGTAGGAGATCATATAGCTTTCAGCATCTTTCTCCCCAAACTCCTCATCTCTCCAGACAGGATGAGCCTCTGCGAGCGCCTCTAACAAGCTGAGGTCGTCCTGTTCAAATAACCTACTTTCCAGCACGAAGGTACTCCTCAAATATTGTTTTATGTATAGCAGGATTTCCGGCCAGAACACCGTGATTTTCTAAAAAGGTAAACGGCTCACCCTCAATGGTAGAATAAATGCCTCCTACTTCATTTAACAGTACACAGCCGGCCGCATAATCCCATGGCGCAAGCCGCATTGTGATGTAAGCATCTATTCTGCCGGCCGCGACATTCGCCAGCTCTAAAGCAGCAGAGCCGTAGGAGCGTGTGCCTCTGACTCTTTTCACAAGGGGCGCTAACACACTCGGATCAATTCTTCTGTTTTCTGTTATCCATGTCGCGTTAATGCCAAGAATGGCTTCTTCAATGACGGTTTCTTTTAAAGGCGCCAGCTTCGTTTCGTTCATATAAGCTCCTCTGCCGCTAAATGCGTGATAAAGCTCATCATGCACCACATCATAAATTAATCCGATTTTCCCTTCTCCATTTTCAAATATCCCGATTGAAATCGCAAAGTTTCTTTGCTGGTGAACAAAATTCATCGTCCCATCAATCGGATCGATTATCCAGACAACTCCTTCCAGTGAGTGAAGTTTGTCTCCTTGCCCTTCTTCGCCGAGTATGCGGTGCCCCGGGAACGTTTCTTGAATGCGATCAATGAAAAATTTTTCCGTTTCTTTGTCAATATTGGTGACTAAATCATTCGGATTTGATTTCGTTTCAATCGTCAGGTTTTTATGCATGGATTGTTTTATTCTCGCGCCTGCTTCCCTTACCCATTTTTTTGCAATCTCATCAATTTCCGTCCAATTTGCCATTCGTATGTGCCCTCTCTTCTATGTAGACCTTTTATTTTATAGGATACTGATAACGGCGGTGAAAAAGCAAGGAAAATGAAAAATATCCCTTCTCATGTAAAAACGAACCATTCACGCGGTTCGTTTTCACTATCGCTTTTACCCGTTAAGACGAATCCATTCTTTTCTGAGTCGCTCAAGTTTGTTTTTGCTTTGTTCAATCTGTTCTTCATTTTCTTTTTGCATTGCTTCATACAGGGTTGCCAATTCATAATCAACCTCTAGTCTCCAGACAGCTACACGATTGTCTTTCTCTTCCTTAAATCCCTCTTTCACAACTTGCCTCATTGTCTTTCGCCCCTTCCAGAGATCATTTGTTTGTAAAAAAGCATCCCATTTTGCCATTCAACAATGATTACTTCTTATATCGTATGATCCTTCTATTTACGTGTAACATGATTCTGAAAATTGTGTGTTTACCTATTCGTTTATTACCACATTTCCCCTTTCTTCAAACGTGCTCAATCTTTTGACGCTCGTATGAACTGTGATAAAATATGTTTACTTGCATGAAGGAGGAAAACGATGACTCAAATGCGTTTTACAGAAGAAGACTTTAACACATTTACAATAGAAGGCTTAGACGCGCGCATGGAGGTACTAAAAGAGACGGTCCGTCCGAAGCTTACAGCTCTAGGCGAACATTTCGCCCCGACTTTATCTGCTTTAACCGGAGATGAAATGTTTCCGCATGTGGCAAAGCACGCAAGAAGATCCGTCAATCCCCCTGCCGACAGCTGGGTGGCGTTTGCAAACAGC
Source organism: Bacillus sp. MSP13 (assembly GCF_000815295.1). NCBI lineage: Bacteria > Bacillati > Bacillota > Bacilli > Caryophanales > Bacillaceae > Bacillus > Bacillus sp. MSP13. Next base: position 339,768 of record NZ_JXAQ01000003.1, on the reverse strand, counting down.
AAAAGAGGCTATAAAAAACTGCCGCATTTTCAGATTGGTTTATGGGAAAGCCACGTATTTGTGTGGTTCGCGATTATTTATGAATCCCCTATCAAAGAAGAGTACGGCAAATTGCTTGAAGCGAATCAGGAAACCATAACAAAGAATATTCCAGACAGCTTCGTTTGGTCCGCAGACCACACAAAACCAGGAGTACATAAGCAGTCTGAAATGGACAAGGAACAGCTGAAGACGTTGTTTGAGCGTTTGCAGACTGTAAAGAAAGCCGAGCTGTTATGCGGCATTCAGCTTCAAAAAGAAGAAGTGCTGAATATGAATAACCAGGAATTCCTTCAGCGCATCGACGATGCCTTTCAGCAACTTGCTTTCTTGTACCGATTCACCCAAAAGGTATCACAAGCATAAACAAGAGCCGGGGCATGAAATGCCTCCGGCTCTTTCTTACATCTTAATCTTCGCATGCTCAGATTCTCTCGCCTGTTTCACCGTGCGATAAGGAGAGTATGTACTTTGCTCTTCAAACTCACCGCATAGCTTTTTTTCCTCAGCCTTTCCAGGTACAATTTCCTTGAAACGGCGGTAAACTTTAAGAAGCTCTTCACGATCTGCGCCTTTTTCATATGCAAGCTCAACCTGCTGGAAAAACGCAATCACATCCACTGCTTCTTCGGTTGTCCAATCTTCATTCATTGGATATTGGTACTCCATTTTCTTCACTCCTTATAGATTTGCTTCCTTCAAGAGAAAGCATCTTCATTAGATCATAAATTGTTCTTTACTTTCTTTCAAGTTCATAATATAATTCATTTGTTTTACGTCTAAAAAACGGTTGAGAAACTGATTTTAATACACACTATTATCCATAGGTATGATTACAAAGGTGGGAAAACAATTGTCGCAACATGAAACACCCTTATATACAGGACTGAAAAAGCACGCAAGCAGACAGCCTGTTCAATTCCACATTCCAGGCCATAAAAAAGGGGCAGGAATGGACCCAGAATTCAGACAATTTATCGGTGAAAACGCGTTAAGCATAGATTTAATCAATATTGAACCATTAGATGACCTGCACGCGCCTAAAGGCATCATCAAGCAGGCACAGGATCTGGCGGCTGAAGCATTTGGCGCGGATCACACATTTTTTTCTGTTCAAGGAACAAGCGGCGCCATTATGACAATGGTGATGGCTGTTTGCGGACCTGGAGATAAAATTATTATTCCAAGAAATGTGCACAAATCAATCATGACAGCTATTGTATTTTCCGGAGCAATTCCAATCTTTATTCATCCTGAAATTGACAATGAATTAGGCATCTCTCACGGCATTACGCTCGAGTCTGCTAAACGGGCGCTTACCGAGCATCCAGACGCAAAAGGGCTTCTTGTTATCAATCCGACTTATTTCGGTGTTGCAGCCGATTTAAAAAGCATTGTTGAACTCGCTCATTCGTTTGATGTGCCCGTTCTAGTTGATGAAGCACACGGCGTTCACATTCACTTTCACGACGAATTGCCGCTTTCAGCTATGCAGGCAGGGGCGGATATAGCAGCTACAAGTGTACACAAGCTGGGAGGATCACTGACGCAAAGCTCTATTTTAAACATGAGAGAAGGCCTCGTTTCTAAAGACAGAGTGCAATCCATCCTGAGTATGCTGACAACAACGTCTACATCTTACTTACTTCTTGCCTCTCTGGATGTTGCCAGAAAACGTCTTGCGACAGAAGGCCATCAGCTTGCCGAAAAGACACTGCAGCTTGCCAACCAGACGAGAGACCGCCTCAATCAGATTGAAGGCATGTATTGTGTCGGTTCTGAGATTCTCGGTTCAAAAGCAGCTTACAGCTATGACCCGACAAAATTGATTATCTCTGTTAAAAATCTTGGACTTACAGGGCATGATGTTGAAAAATGGCTGCGAGAATCCTTTAATATTGAAGTGGAACTATCCGATCTGTACAATATTTTATGTATTTTCACCCCTGGCGACAGCCAAAATGACGCAGATCGGCTTGTAGAGGCATTAACAGAGATTGCACATCATATGTCAGAAAAAGATATAACACACCAGCAAACTGAGGTACTGCTTCCGGAAATCCCTTTATTGGCAATGACTCCTCGTGATGCTTTCTATGCCAATACGGAGGTCATTCCATTAAAAGAAGCATCTGGACGGATTATCGCTGAATTTGTCATGGTATATCCTCCTGGTATTCCGATCTTCATTCCAGGTGAAATTATTACAGAAGACAACATCAGCTACATTTTTAAGAATCTTGACGCAGGCCTGCCGGTTCAAGGACCTGAAGACTCAACTCTAAACATGATTCGGGTCATTAAAGAACAAAAAGCGATACAATAAATAAAAAGCATGCGGCCAAAGCCGCATGCTTTTTATTACTCTTCATCAACAGGACATTGACATTGTCCGCAGCATGATCCGTATAATGTTGTCACTTTCTCATCTTCAAAGTAATGAATGGCTTCGTTGCAATCTTGGCAAACAATCGTTCCCATCTCTCATTCCCCATTTCTTTGAATTTTGAAAACGCTTAATTTCTTTTGTTGCTATTATATTAATATGTCACATTTAAAATGTCAACATCAAACTGTATAACACATTTAATTTAGATACGATGCTATATAGTGTTTTTTTATTTTTCACTATACAATCTCAACCTTCAAAAAACTGCTTTAATCGATACATATGCAAAATACCTCATGTGATTTCGTGTTTTCTTAAACTTCCATGAAAGAACACATCCACACATTCCTTATACCCCCAGACCGCTATGTTAAACGAATGATACGATATGTAATCTCACTTTAAAAACAGTTTCAATTATATAACAATTAGGTAACAAGGAGCAGATTAATCCGCCACTCATGATAAACTAAAACTAGTTTACTATTGTTTATACAGAGGAGAAGATAGATGCGATATCGCGCGGTATTCCCCATGCTGATAATAGTATTTGCTTTATCGGGCTGTACGCTTTCCACCATCAATCCGATAAAAAAAAGCCGGATTGACAATATTCATCATACACAAATTTTGTTTTTTTCTGATGAAAACCAAATTGATCAGGAAGCGCCATATTATGATGCACTGCTTGATTTAGAAAAAGATTATCCAGAGCAATTAGATAAAATGAAGGTTTATAATAACAAAAAAGGCTGGGAAGATGAAATTGAAACCGTTCCTACCCTTATGGTTGTTGACCAACGCCATGTCGTCGTGAAAATCGAGGGATGTGTGAAAAAGAAAGAAGATATCATTAAACCATTGCAGCATGTGCTGTCAAAATAAATAAAACAGCCCCCGCTTTATGCGAGGGCTGTTTTTGATATGAGCATTATTTTACGATGTGAATCGGACTTCCGATTGCCACTTCAGCTGCTTCCATTGTGATTTCGCCCAATGTTGGGTGAGCGTGAATAGTCATCGCGATATCTTCAGCAGTCATGCCGCTTTCAATCGCTAAACTTAATTCAGAAATCATATCTGAAGCACTTGCGCCGGCGATTTGCGCACCGATTACAAGGCCGTCCTCTTTACGAGTGATCAGCTTCATGAAGCCGTCTGTTTCGTTAAGAGAAAGCGCACGTCCGTTTGCTGCAAATGGGAATTTAGCAGCAACAATGTCAAGACCTTCTTCTTTTGCCTGCGCTTCAGTGTAACCAACTGATGCAAGTTCAGGCTCTGAGAAGACAACCGCAGGAATACCAAGGTAATCGATTTCTGCAGGCTCTCCAGCGATAGCTTCTGCTGCGATTTTACCTTCGTAAGACGCTTTGTGAGCAAGCGGCGGTCCTTCGATGATGTCACCGATTGCATAAATGTTAGATACGTTAGTGCGGCACTGTTTGTCAGTTTTCACGACACCGCGGTCCGTCATTTCAATACCGACTTGCTCAAGTCCAAGCTCATCAGTGTTTGGACGGCGTCCTACTGTGATCAGAACATAATCAGCATCAACCGTTTTTTCTTCGCCTTTTACTTCAAACGTAACTGTTACGCCGTCTGGTCTTTCTTCAACGCCTTTAGCCATCGCATTTGTATGGATTTCAACGTTGCCTTTTTTCTTCAGTCTGCGTGTAACAAGAGAACTCATTTGTTTTTCAAAGCCAGGAAGAATTTCTTCTCCGCCTTCGAGAATAACAAGCTCAGTGCCAAAGTTAGCATACGCCGTTCCAAGCTCAGTTCCGATATACCCGCCGCCGATCACAACGAGCTTTTTAGGAATTTCTTTAAGAGCCAAAGCGCCTGTTGAATTTAGGACACGCTCAGTATATTTGAAGTTTGGCAATTCGATAGGACGAGAACCAGTTGCAATGATTGCGTTTTTGAACGTGTATGTTTGAGCAGAGTTCTCATCCATAACACGAACCGAATTGCTGTCTACAAAATAAGCTTCACCTTTTACAACATCTACTTTGTTGCCTTTAAGAAGACCTCCAACACCGCCAGTAAGCTTGTTTACGACAGAAGCTTTCCATTCTTGAACTTTTGTGAAATCAACTGATACGTTCTCAGCTGTGATTCCCATGTCGTCAGAATGCTTTGCATTCTCATAGCGGTGGCCAGCATTGATCAGCGCTTTTGAAGGGATACATCCAACGTTCAGACAAACGCCTCCAAGAGTTGCTTTTTCAACGACTGTTACTTTTTGTCCAAGCTGTGCAGCGCGGATGGCAGCTACATAGCCGCCAGGTCCCGCACCGATTACAAGAGTATCTGTTTCAATAGGGAAATCTCCTACTACCATAACATTACGCCTCCATTAAAATTAATTGTGGATCGTTCAGTAAACGCTTGATGTGATTTAATGCATTTTGCGCAGTTGCTCCGTCGATCATACGGTGGTCGAAGCTGAGAGAAAGAGCTAAGACTGGAGCTGCTACAATTTCGCCATCACGAACAATCGCTTTTTCTGCAATGCGTCCGATACCAAGAATCGCAACTTCCGGATGGTTGATAACCGGAGTGAACCATTGTCCGCCGGCAGAACCGATGTTTGTAATTGTGCAAGATGCGCCTTTCATTTCAGCTGGAGCAAGCTTGCCTTCACGAGCTTTTGTTGCAAGGCCATTGATTTCATCAGAAATTTCAAAGACAGATTTACGATCTGCATTTTTCACAACCGGTACAAGCAAGCCTTTTTCAGTGTCAGCAGCGATCCCGATGTTGAAGTAATGTTTTTGGACTACTTCTTCTGTTTTATCGTCAATTGACGTGTTTAAAACAGGGAATTTTTTCAGTGCAGATGTAAGTGCTTTTACAACGTAAGGCAAGAAAGTCAGCTTGATTCCTTGATCAGCAGCAACCTGTTTGAACTGTTTACGATGTGCAACAAGGTTTGTTACGTCCACTTCATCCATTAACGTTACGTGAGGAGCAGTGTGTTTAGAGTTAACCATTGCTTTTGCAATTGCTTTACGGATACCGCTCATTTTTTCACGTGTTTCTGGGAATTCGCCCTCAGGAGCTGGTACAGCAGCCGGTTTAGCAGCTGTTTCTTGAGGCGCAGCCGTTTCTTGAGGTGCAGCAGCTTCTTGCGCTCCTCCGTTTACAAAGCTGTCGATATCTTCTTTCACAACACGTCCGTTGTTGCCTGAACCAGTTACTTTACGGATGTCAACGCCTTTTTCACGAGCATATTTACGTACAGAAGGCATAGCGATAACGCGTTTGTTAGGGTCAACTTCTGCTTGATCCTGCTGACCTGCGCCAGTTGCTTTTGCAGGCTCTTGAGCTTGCTCTTCTTTCGCAACGTCTTGTCCAGCTTCTGCAGTTGACTGAACTTGTGCTTCAGTTTTCGCATCATCTGACTCTTCGCTGCCTTTAAATTGAAGGTCTTCGTAACCAGGTGCATCAAACGTAATGATCGTTTGTCCAACAGTTGCAACCGTTCCCTCTTCAACTTTTAATTCTAATACTTTTCCTTTAACAGGTGAAGGAATTTCTACTACTGCTTTATCATTTTGGACTTCAGCCAGTACATCATCTTCGTCTACCTCATCGTTAGGCTTGACAAACCATTTTACGATTTCGCCTTCGTGGATACCTTCCCCGATATCTGGAAGTTTAAATTCAAATGCCACAGTTTTCGACCTCCTAGTTTGATTAAGCAATTTTAAAGTTTACATCGTAAGCATTGAAAACAGATATATAATAGAGGGAAAACATTCATCTTCCCTCTCGATTATGCAGTTTGATTAAAATTCAAGTACTTTTCTTGCTGTTTCAAGAACGTCTTTATGGTTTGGAAGCCATACGCTTTCTGCTTGAGAGAAAGGAAATACTGTATCAGGCGCAGCCACACGAAGTACAGGCGCTTCCAAGCTTAAGATCGCACGGTCGTTAATTTCCGCTACTACGTTTGCTCCAACACCGGCCTGTTTTTGTGCCTCTTGAACAACAATCGCGCGCCCTGTTTTTTCGACAGATGCGATGATTGTATCGATATCAAGCGGGCTTACAGTGCGGAGGTCGACAACCTCAGCAGAAATGCCGTCTTTTTCAAGCTCCTCGGCAGCTTTTAATGATTCGTGAACCATTGCGCCGTAAGTGATGATTGAAAGGTCAGTACCTTCACGTTTCACGTCAGCTTTGCCAAGCTCAATTGTGTATTCTTCTTCAGGAACTTCCTGACGGAAAGAACGATAAAGTTTCATATGCTCTAAGAAAACAACAGGATCATTGTCTCTGATCGCAGAAATTAAAAGTCCTTTAGCATCGTAAGGAGTTGATGGAATCACAACTTTGATACCAGGCTGTTGGGCAACAAGACCTTCTAAGCTGTCAGCGTGAAGTTCAGGCGTATGAACACCGCCGCCGAATGGAGAACGAATTGTTACCGGTGACGTCCAGCGGCCGCCAGAACGGTAGCGCATACGAGCCATTTGGCCAGAAACCGAATCCATTACTTCGTAAACAAATCCGAAGAATTGGATTTCCATTACAGGACGGAAGCCGTTTAAGCCTAAACCAAGGGCAAGACCGCCGATACCAGATTCAGCAAGCGGCGTGTCAAACACACGGTCTTCACCGAATTCTTTTTGCAATCCTTCTGTCGCACGGAATACGCCGCCGTTTACACCAACGTCTTCTCCGAAAACTAAGACATTTTCGTCATTTTTCAGTTCTGCGCGTAACGCATCCGTGATTGCTTGAATCATTGTCATTTGCGCCATGGCTTACTTCGACTCCTTCTGTGTATAAATTTCAAATTGCTCCTCAAGATTGTGAGGCATTTTTTCGTACATGATTTTCATTAAATCCGTTACTTTTTGCTTAGGCTCAGCATCAGCTTTTTTGATCGCTTGCTTAATTTCTTCTTTCGTATCCTCGATTACTTTAGCTTCTTCTTCTTCAGACCATAAGCCTTTATTTTCAAGGAACGCACGGTAACGTACTAGCGGATCTTTTTGTTCCCACTCATTTTCGATTTCTTTTGTGCGGTATTTAGTCGGATCGTCACCAGCCATTGTGTGCGGGCCGTAACGGAATGTAAGTGTTTCAATCAGTGTCGGGCCTTCGCCGTTGATTGCGCGCTCGCGTGCTTCAGCAGTTGCAGCGTATACAGCAAGCGGATCCATTCCGTCTACTTGTACGCCGACAATACCGGCAGCTACAGCTTTTTGTGCGATTGTTTCAGCCGCAGATTGTTTTTCAACCGGAGTTGAAATCGCGTAGCGGTTGTTTTGTACTACGAAGATTGCAGGTGCTTTATACGCGCCGGCAAAGTTAATTCCTTCGTAGAAGTCCCCTTGGGAAGCTCCGCCGTCACCAGTGTAAGTGATTGCGACAGCTTTCTTACCGCGTTTTTTAAGACCTAACGCAACACCGGCTGTTTGAATGTATTGAGCACCGATAATGATTTGTGGAGAAAGAGCATTCACATCATCAGGCATTTGGTTTCCTCTGAAATGTCCGCGAGAGAAAAGGAACGCTTGATATAATGGAAGGCCGTGCCAAATTAACTGAGGCACATCACGGTATCCTGGAAGAACAAAGTCTTCTTTTTCAAGCGCGAAATGCGTTGCAATCTGAGAAGCTTCTTGACCCGCAGTAGGAGCGTAAAATCCGAGACGCCCTTGACGGTTTAATGAGATAGAGCGTTGATCAAGCACACGCGTAAATACCATGCGGCGCATGAGCTCTTTTAATTGATCATCTGTTAAATCAGGCATCGCCGCTTCATTCACGACTTCTCCCTTTTCATTTAAAATTTGGAACGTTTCGAACTGCTTTTTAATGGCATCAAATTGCTTTTTGCTATCAACAATAGCTTTTTTCGTTTTTGCAGCCATACTAAGTCACCTCTTCCTTTCTTTTAAACAGTCATTAGACGTGCATTCCTTTTATACATACAAACTTAGGGTACCCTAAAGTATGATCAGTAAGTCGTATATATTTTAGCCGATCCCCAGTTTGCCAAAACCTTTTATGTAGGATAGTTACACTCTGCTTTGAACTGTATTATTTCGAAGTTGTAAAAAACTAATACAACACCGCTTAACATGGATTAGTTTACACCAAATAAAGAAGAACCGTCAATCGTTTTCATCGCTGATTTTCAATAATTGTATTCGCTTTACATTTTCAATAAAAAAACAGAAGCCGACTGCGCTCAAAACTGTACTAGTATACATCTACATACTGTACTACAATAGAAATGAAAATTTTGAACAATATCAATGTCTTTTGCATTTAAAAAAGAGCTGTTCTCAAAGTCAGCTCTTTTTCACTTGATAGCCTGCGGCATCGTATAGATCTTCTCGGGCTTCATTATATTTTTCTGTTTGTTCATTAAATTCTCCGCTATATTTCAGGACCTTTTTATAAGAAGCATTCACTTTATCGATCTGCTGATCCAGAGCATCCCGTGTCAAGCTTTTGTCTTTCAACTGCATATACAGCTTTTTATCAAGCTGAAGCGCTTTATTATATTCTTCATACAGGGAGTCATAAGATGAATATCTTTTCTCCATCTGGCTTGCTGCGGCGTCAGCCTTTTCTTTTATGTGCTTATCCTTAATATGTTGAGCAGACGTTTTCGCTTCTTCAAATGCCGATTCCGATTTTTTGATGCTGTCATTTTCAATCTTTACATGTTCTTCACGCTTGCTGATATTTTCAAGCGCTTCGTTACATAAAGCTGCAATTTTTTTATAGTCATCCATATTGAGTGTCATTACATCATCATAAAGCTGATTTTCTTTCGCTTCCAATTCTTTTAGCGTTTTCTGCTCTTCTAAAAACGGCTTCTCCGATTCTGCGGCTTTTTCTAATGACTGATGCAGTGAATCAACCGGGTCCTGCCCCATGCATCCTGATAACATCAGAGTCACAGCAAAAAAGACACCGATTTTCATCCCAGACCGCCGTTTTAATGCGTCTTTCACGTTAAATCCCCCAATCTTGACCATTTCTACTATAGAATTCACCGGGTGATTTGGCAATAGCTTTCCTGAATGAGGAATACAGAAACCAAACCAAAAAAGTGAAAAATCAGGACAGATGACCATACAACTTTTTCGTTTTTACATAGGTTATAGTAGACGCTATGCCTACTCATAAAGGCTCTGGCGTAATTCAAAGAGGAGGTTTTGTAGTATGTATGGATATGGATACGGCGGAGGCTGCTGCGGTTATGGTGGTTACGGATATGGCGGATACGGATATGGCCGCACATTTGCGCTAATCGTTGTTTTATTCATTCTGTTAATCATTGTCGGAGCTGCTTATTTAGGCGGAGGCTGCTAATCACACAGGAAGAAATTCGACCAGCCATCAACGGCTGGTCATTCGTTTCGTTGCACCTTTGTGAAGAAATCCGATATAATTTACATATTAAGCTTTAGGAGTGAAGTTTCTTGATTACTATGGAAAACATCGTACGTGACGGACATCCAGCCCTTAGAGAGACAGCTGAACCTGTTGAGCTGCCTGCGGCTGACGTAGAAAAACAGCAGCTGGCCGACATGATCGAGTTCGTTAAGAACAGCCAAAATCCGGAACTGGCCGAAAAATACAAACTGCGTCCGGGCGTAGGACTCGCAGCTCCTCAAATGAATATAAAAAAACGAATGATCGCCATTCATGCGGAAGATTCTTCCGGCAAGTTATACAGCTATGCTTTATTTAACCCAAGGATCGTCAGCCATTCTGTTGAAAAAAGCTACTTAACAAGCGGCGAGGGCTGCCTTTCTGTTGATGAAGCGATTCCAGGCTATGTTCCCCGCTATGCTCGCATCAGAGTAAAAGGAACAACCCTTGAAGGAGAAAACATTGATATTCGTTTAAAAGGATTTCCGGCAATTGTGTTTCAGCACGAGATCGATCATTTGAACGGCGTGATGTTCTATGACCATATTGATAAAGAGAACCCTTTCAAAGAACCTGAAAATGCGATCGCGATTGAGCGCTAAAAAAAATAGCTGGCACAATTCAGTGCCAGCCATTTTTTTATGTTAAAAGACCCAATTCTTTGACAGCGTACGCGATTCCATCCTCGTCTACCGGCTTTGTTACAAAATCCGCGATTTCTTTCAATTCTGGAACAGCATTGCCCATAGCCACACCTGTTCCAACATACTCAATCATTTGCAGATCGTTTAATCCGTCCCCAAACGCATATGTATCGCTAATATCAAACGGAAGGCGCTCGATCACTTTTTTGATTCCTTCAGCCTTCGAACCTCCATGCGGCAGAACATCAGTCGAGAGATCATGCCAGCGCACTAGATCAAATTCAGGAAAAGCCGCGTAAGCTTTTTCTTCTTCATCCCGGCAAAATAACAGAAGCTGAAAAATGTCTTTTCCTTCATAGAAAAGGTCATCGGTTTCTGGATAATCGGTTTTAAGGCTTCCGATTCCCTCCATGACATGAGGATGATCCGCAACAGTCGCTTTCATTGTGTCCTCAGCCATAAACACGACAGGATGTTTGCCCTCTCCCGCCTGTTTTAATAATCGTTTGACTGCCTCTTCAGGCAGAGGATTTTTATAAATCACTTGATTTTCAAAGACAACATATTGCCCATTGTAAGAAATAAACGAGTGTATGCCCAGCTCTTCTATAATAGGCTTAACTAAAAACGGAGACCGCCCGCTGGCAATAAACACATGGTGCCCTTGGCGCTGCAGCTCGGCCACCGTTTTTCTCGTACTTTCCGGTATATTCTTATCATGATCATATATCGTACCGTCAATATCAAAAAAAATTAATTTTGAATCCATTATAACTTCCCCTTTATCGTCTTGATCTGCAAATCCCACCTTCATCATACAAAAAGATTGCCATTCAGCAAACTATTTGGTTCAAAAAACACATTTCAATTCCATTAATAACCACGAAAAGTCTTCCCCCATCTCCGTATACTATTTGTATAAAAGAACTATGGACAAGTTAAGATGAAAGGAGGAAGGAACAAATGCTGCGCAAATTAAGAAAGAAACTCAGAAGACAATGGAACGGAATGCTCCGCAAGAAAGCCATTGCCTGACAAGGGATCTTCCGTTTTTCAAAGGATCCTTATTTTGCTCAAGGCTTTCCTTATATTCCGTTTTCGAATATAATAGAAGAAGCGAGTCTAACATACGGCATTTAAGGAGAGATTTGGATGATTTATAAGGTATTTTATCAAGAAAAGGCTGACGAAGTACCTGTTCGGGAAAAGACAGATTCACTTTATATTGAAGGCGTATCTGAGCGTGACGTCAGAACTAAGTTAAAAGAGAAAAAATTAAACATTGAGTTTATTACACCTGTTAATGGTGCATTTCTAGAATACGAACAACAGAGCGAAAATTTTAAAGTATTGGAGTTATGAGCGGTATGAAATTTGTAAAAAATGATCAGACTGCCGTTTTCGCCCTCGGAGGACTGGGCGAAATCGGTAAAAATACGTACGCGGTGCAATTTCAGGATGAAATTGTGCTGATTGATGCGGGGATCAAGTTTCCCGAGGACGAGCTGCTCGGGATTGACTACGTTATCCCAGATTACACGTATTTAGTCAAAAACGAAGATAAAATTAAAGGGCTTTTTATCACCCACGGTCATGAAGACCACATCGGCGGTATTCCGTACCTGCTCAGACAAGTGAATATTCCTGTTTACGGCGGTAAACTCGCGATCGGCTTACTTCGGAATAAACTTGAAGAGCACGGATTATTACGACAGACGAAACTGAATATTATCGGTGAGGATGATATCGTAAAATTCCGTAAAACGGCAGTGTCATTCTTTAGAACTACACATAGTATTCCGGATTCCTACGGTATTGTTGTAAAAACGCCGCCCGGAAACATTGTACATACTGGAGATTTCAAATTCGACTTTACTCCAGTCGGCGAGCCGGCAAACTTAACGAAAATGGCCGAAATCGGCAAAGAAGGCGTTCTATGCCTCCTATCAGACAGCACAAACAGCGAAAACCCGGAGTTTACCATGTCTGAGCGCCGTGTCGGCGAAAGCATCCATGACATTTTCCGCAAGGTGGACGGCCGAGTCATCTTCGCTACATTTGCGTCGAATATTCACCGCTTGCAGCAGGTGATTGAGGCAGCTGTATTAAATGGAAGAAAAGTTGCCGTATTTGGACGCAGTATGGAATCCGCGATTGAAATCGGACAAACTCTCGGTTATATTAGCTGCCCTAAAAATACATTTATTGAGCATAACGAAATCAATCGTTTGCCTGCCAATAAAGTAACGATATTATGTACGGGAAGCCAAGGGGAACCGATGGCAGCATTATCAAGAATTGCAAACGGCACACACCGCCAGATTTCAATCAATCCTGGGGACACAGTCGTATTTTCTTCATCCCCTATCCCAGGCAACACAATCAGCGTAAGCCGGACAATCAACCAGCTGTATCGCGCGGGGGCAGAGGTTATCCACGGACCTCTAAATGATATTCATACATCCGGTCACGGCGGACAGGAAGAACAGAAGCTGATGCTTCGTTTAATCAAGCCTAAATTCTTCATGCCGATTCACGGAGAGTACAGAATGCAAAAGATGCATGTCAAGCTTGCAACAGATTGCGGCATCCCTGAAGAAAACTGCTTTATCATGGATAATGGCGAAGTATTAGCGCTTAAAGGAGATGAAGCTGCAGTGGCCGGCAAGATCCCTTCTGGTTCAGTATACATTGACGGAAGCGGCATCGGGGATATTGGCAATATCGTACTTCGCGACCGCAGAATTCTTTCTGAAGAAGGTCTGGTCATCGTGGTTGTCAGCATTGACATGGATGGCTTTAAGGTTTCAGCGGGACCTGATTTAATTTCCAGAGGATTTGTGTACATGAGAGAATCTGGCGACTTGATTAATGATGCTCAAGAACTTATCTCAAACCACTTACAAAAAGTGATGGAACGAAAAACGACTCAATGGTCTGAAATCAAAAATGAGATTACAGATACACTTGCACCGTTCTTATATGAAAAAACGAAACGCCGCCCGATGATCCTTCCGATCATTATGGAGGTTTAAAAAAAGATGCACTCACTTTGGAGTGCATCTTTTTTTATTGTAATGTTATGTGCTGGAATGACTTTACATCAAATAATCCCGTTGTCGTCATTTTGATATCAGGGATGACAGGCAAAGCCAAAAATGACAGCGTCAAAAATGGATTAAATCCGCCTGTGAAACCTACTTTCGACAATTGATCATGCAGCGACATCAAGCTTTGATTCACCTGCTCCGCTGATTGGTCTGAAAGTAAACCCGCAATCGGCAGCGGTACTGAATGAAGCTCGTCTCCATTATTTACAATGGTTAATCCTCCGCCAATTTCCTGGAGTTTATTAACTGCAGCCGCGATATCAGCATCGTTTGTCCCGACGGCAATAATATTATGGGAATCGTGCGAAATGGTTGTGGCAATCGCTCCGCTCTTCAATCTAAATCCATTCACAACACCAAGTCCGATTTCTTTTAACCCTTTATGCCGCTCAACAACAGCAATCTTTAACAAATCGAGCTCAGTGTCAGACTCAAAAACATGCCCTTCAGGAGCAGGAACACGTACCATCCGTGTTTCAAGCTGATTTGGAATGATTTGAATCACATTGATTGGCTGATTTGGTTCGATTGGCATATGAAAATTCTGTTTATTAAGAGGCGCGGCGAGTTTAACAGAATGAAGCAGAGCCGGTTCTGGTGAGGGAGCTGAAGCACTATCTTGATAGACTGCTTCACTACCTTCAGAAACCGTTTGTCCTTTTACCATTGTCTTTGTGACAGTGACGTTTTCCAGATCAGAAACAAAGAGCAAATCGGCGTCAAAACCCGGGGCAACCGCTCCCTTTGTATCTAATCCGTAGCATTCAGCTGCGTTAAGGCTTCCTAATTGATAGGCTAAAAAAGGGTTGAGTCCGGCTTCAATCGCCATTTTCACCTGATGATTCACACTTCCCTCTGACAATAAATCATCCACATGCTTATCATCTGTACAAAAGAAGAAACGGCGTGCGTTCTTTTCATTCACTGCCGGCAGCACATTGAGAGTGTTTTTTGCGACTGATCCTTCACGCATCATGACATACATTCCTCTTCTAATGCGATCAAGCGCTTCCTCTTTCGTTGTTACTTCATGATCATTTAAGACATATGCAGTTCTATAAATATTAATGAGGTCTGTTGATAAACCCGCTAAATGACCGTCAACCCGCTTTCCTGCAATACGGGCATCGAGCAGTTTCTGAACCATATCTTCCTCAGCCTGCTGAACTGACACATAGTCCATGACTTCAGCTAGTCCTAAGACTTCTTTCTCTTCGTAAAAAGGCTTTAAATCGGCAGCTTTAAGAACTGCGCCTGATCGCTCAAAGCTTGCGGCAGGCACACTGGAGGGAAGCATAAAATGAATATTCAGCGGTGTTTGCCGAGCCTGTTCAATCATAAATGCAATCCCTTTTTCACCAGATACATTCGCAATCTCATGCGGATCGGTAACAACTGTCGTTACACCATGCGGCAATACCGCTTTAGCGAACTCAATCGGTGTTACCATTGATGACTCAATATGTACATGTCCATCTATAAAACCTGGAACAATCATTTGTCCCTCTGCATCAATAACATTTTCGCCTTCATACTCGCCGAGGCCTACAATGACTCCATCTGTAATCGCAATATCTTCATATATCCACTCTTGATTATATACGTCCATGATTTTTCCGTTCTGAATGACGATATCAGCTTTTTGTCTTCGGGCTGAAGCATTCAGCCTATTGACCAGCTCTCCTTTATTCAAATAGGCCCCTCCTCTTTTTTATTATATGGTACAATATGCTATCGGAACGACCATGCTTAGTCAATAAAATGTTAGGAAATTAACGCTCATTTCATTAAAGTCGTTATATTCTGATAATATTAAAAACACCGCCCTTTGGGGACGGCTTGTTTTACTGCTATTTTGTATAAAGAACTCTTTTTTCAAAACGGGAAATGTCTGTCACTGATCCAATGACGATGAGAATATCTTCTTGATGTATCACTTCCGTCGCAAGAGGTGATACGATGACTTCCTTGCCTCTTTTGATAGCTACGATGTTAATACCGTATTTCGCACGAATATCTAAATCGAGAAGCGTATTTCCAGCCAGGCGGCTGTTAGCTACGATTTCAACAAGACTATGCTCTTCAGACAGCTCCAAATAATCAAGTACGTTGTTGGACACGATGTTATGCGCAATTCGTTTTGCCATATCGCGTTCCGGGTGGACGATGTGATCGGCTCCGATTTTAGAAAGCACTTTTTCATGATAATCGTTCTGTGCCTTCACTGTAATGGTATGAACGCCAAGTTCTTTCAGAATAAGAGTTGTTAAAATACTCGCTTGAATGTTTTCGCCGATTGCTACAATGACGTGGTCAAAATTTCGCAGACCTAAATTTTTCAGGACAGACTCGTCTGTTGAATCACCGATAACGGCGTGGGATGCGATCTTGGCATACTCGTTGACTTTATCTTCGTCAATATCCATCGCCATAACCTCGACGCCTTCTTCGCTTAATGCTTTGCAAATACTGCCACCAAAACGGCCCAGTCCAATTACCGCAAATTCTTTTTTCATAATGGTGCTCCTTTACCTGACTTCATATTGTTCAAATTTTATCATATTCTTTTGTAACAGTGTTAATTTCGTTACCCTTTTGGCAGGGAATTCATATGCCGCTTGAGCTTTTCAGCAAACGCCGATGACAAATACATCTCCGCTCCGCGTTCAATTTCAACCTGATAGTGCTGAGGCGGGGCAGTTTCCGGTTCTTTTTGGAGGACGAGAAAGGTTAAGCAATCTGTATAGCGCCTCCCCCCTGCTTCAACGTCTACAAAGGCCGGCCGATACGCAAAAGATGCTACGCCCTCCCTTTTATATAAATAAGTGAGAGCAGAGAAAGGAATACGATATAAAACGCCTTCCGTTGTTCCTCCGTCTTCCATCATATCCGCTCTTGAGCCGTCTTCCCTTTTTAGGGTGAAGCGGGTTGTGTATCCTTTTAAAACTGCTCTCCCTACTGGATCTTGAAAATAGTGTTCGACTCCCGCCTTTTGAAAGCGGGCATTGTCCATGCAGGACCCATAAGCAAAATAATAAACAGGATTGTGCGATTTGCTGATCATTTGATGTTCTTTCCAGTCACCGCTGCTTATTTTTGAAAAGCCGGCACATTCGGTTTTGTTCATATCATAAACTAGCGCTTTTTTGATTCCGTCATCCGTTTCTACAAGGACCGTATGTTTTTCACTGCCTTGATAAAATTGATCGAGCTTATGTATACACCATTCATCTGCTTCATATAACTCGCCGCATATATAGCCTTCATCATCAAAAGCGGCTGCAGGCCCCTCATTTGAATCAAACAGACATCCCTTCGTTCTGGCCTGCTCATTGATACATACCGACTGCGCAAGCAGATGATGATTTTTTTCATGTTTTCTTAATGTCCCGTATACAAACAGCAGCATGTGTATCGTCTCCCCCCTCTCAGCCGTTTGGTTTAAAAGGCAGAACAACTTGAAAGACACTGCCTTTTCCAGCTTCACTTTCGATTTTCAATTCTCCGTCATGCTCCTTCAAGATTCTTAAACAAATGGCAAGTCCGAGCCCCGTGCCCTTTTCTTTGGTTGAATAAAAAGGTTTGCCAATCTGCTTAAGCTTTTCCTGGGGCATGCCGTTTCCTTCATCTCTCACGCTTATCACGGCGTGAGAGGCTGTCTTAGCGGTTGAAATGGTAACGACACCGCCTTGTGGCATTGCCTCAATTCCATTTTTAATGATATTGATAAAGACCTGCTTCAGCTGATTTTCGTCTCCGTTAATGATACAGCTCTCTGTCTCTTTGAAATTTTTTTCTATGACGATATTGGACAGAATTGCATTGGTATCAAGCAATGTCGTAACTTGTTTCAGGATCTCGTTGAGGTGATGCGCCTTAAATGTGACCGCCTGCGGCTTTGCAAGCAGCAACAGCTCGCTGAGCACCAAATCAATTCTTTTAATCTCTGAAAAAATGATGTCAAAATAACCTTTTCTGTCTGGATATTGTGTTTTCATAATCTGAAGGAAACCGCTGACAGAGGTTAAAGGGTTTCTGACCTCATGTGCAATCCCGGCGGCAAGTTCACTTGTGATTGACAGTTTCTGAGATTCTCTCGCCAGCCGTTCATTAATCTCAATAAGCTCATCTTCGGCTTCTTTCCGCTCAGTGATATCTGACATTGTGCCCAGGCTGCCTGTAAATTGGTCATCTCGATCGTAGTAAAGTTTATAATGAACTTCTCCCCAAAAAATCGTGCCATTCTTTGTCACGTATTTTGCCGTAAACATGCCAGAAGAGGCTTTGTTTTGAATTTGCGTGCTGATGTGGTCGGCTACGTGCTTTTCTTTTATGAAGTAATCATTATACATTGTTCCCATACATTCACTGATTGAAAAGCCGGTTATGGAGGCCCACGCTTGGTTTAAATATGTAATTTCACCTTTGTCATTCGTTTGAAATACGATTTCCTGCAAATTATCCATGATGCGGTTTTTTTCTTCAGAAAGCTGTTTATACTTCCATTCATTATCCTTCATTTTCTGAACCAGCTGCTGTTTTTCATCAATATAATAAGCCAGCATCCAGACACTTGCTAACGTGACTGCAGTATACACAATATCAACAGGCCAATTAATCGGGTTTTTGCCTATAAAATAAAATAAATAATCCCAAAACATAATAAAAATCATTGCCAAGATGATGGAAATGATACGTGCTTGATATTTTCTCATATGACCACCTGCCGCTTGTGTTTCTCTATTTATTGTACCATTCTTCAACAAATAATTGAGTAAAATATGTAAAGTATCCCAAATCATTCATCACATGATGTATATTTTTCCATATATTAGGCGGCGGATTCGGAAATCGGCAGAAAGAAAGGCGGAGATTGTTTCTTTCCGCCTATTTCAACATGATATTATTCTTTTAAAGCGGCTTGGATTTCTTCGAGAAGCAGCTGTGCACCCTCAGGGCTTAACGTAATCTTACCATTGCCGTATTCTTTATTATCTGAAGTGATTTCTCCGGTCATTAAACAAACCCCATGAGGTTTATACTTTTTCAAGATAATTTTATCCCCGTCAACAAAAAACTCAATGCTGTCTTTTATCGCAATATCCAATGCCCGTCTTAATTCGATCGGCATGACAATACGCCCTAACTCATCTACTTTTCTCACAACACCTATTGATTTCATAAAAAACCCTTCTTCCTTTAAATGTTTCTTTTCTCATGTAATGTTTAAGGATGAACCTCAATATATCGTAGACGTATGAAACTCAGAAAAAGTTTCCCGCTTTCTATAAGAATCACAAGATATTTTTACCATAAAACCGAAAAATGTATTACTTCTGTTACACTGCTCCATGATTTTTTACAAAAACATTTCTTTCCCGACACACACCCCCAAAAATCGCTTCATTTCTCAGAAACTTTAAATGTAGAATGATATAAAATCAGGATAGAGATTGGGTGAAAACATGTTTCAATCAACTGAAATCGGGATTGACTTAGGAACAGCTAATATACTTGTGTACAGCAAAAATAAAGGGATTATCTTAAATGAACCATCTGTAGTGGCAGTGGATACTACGACAAAAGCAGTCCTTGCGATCGGGACTGACGCGAAAAACATGATCGGGAAAACACCAGGAAAAATTGTCGCTGTCAGACCAATGAAAGATGGCGTGATCGCAGACTATGATATGACAACCGATTTGCTAAAGCACATTATGAAAAAAGCCGCAAAAAGCATCGGCATGTCGTTCAGAAAACCGAATGTAGTCGTTTGCACACCGTCAGGCTCGACAGCCGTAGAACGCCGTGCCATCAGTGACGCGGTGAAAAATTGCGGCGCGAAAAACGTCCATTTAATTGAAGAGCCGGTAGCAGCCGCCATCGGAGCGGATTTGCCGGTCGATGAGCCGGTTGCCAATGTGGTAGTAGATATCGGCGGAGGGACGACAGAGGTCGCCATCATTTCCTTCGGCGGCGTTGTTTCCTGCCACTCTATTAGAATCGGCGGAGACCAGCTTGATGAGGATATCGTTTCCTTCGTCCGGAAAAAATACAATTTGCTGATTGGTGAACGGACAGCTGAGCAGATCAAAATGGAGATTGGTCATGCTTTAATTGAGCATGTTCCTGATGCAATGGAAATCCGGGGACGCGATCTCGTGACAGGCCTTCCCAAAACCATTATGCTTCAATCTAACGAAATTCAAGATGCAATGCGTGAATCTCTCCTGCATATTCTTGAAGCCATCAGAGCTACACTTGAGGACTGCCCGCCTGAATTGAGCGGAGATATTGTTGACCGCGGTGTCATTTTAACAGGCGGCGGCGCGCTCCTTAACGGGATTAAAGAATGGCTCACAGAAGAGATTGTCGTGCCTGTACACGTGGCGCAAAATCCGCTTGAATCTGTGGCAATTGGCACCGGCCGTTCTTTAGAGGTGATTGATAAGCTTCAAAAGGCGGTTAAATAGTCTTTTCCTGAAAAAATCTCACATGCAGCAAATTTCTTGCTTCTTTTTTCCTCACTCCCTTCATATTGTGGGAAATGGAGAAACGTTAAGGAGGAAGCAGATGCTAAGAGATTTAGGAAGAAGAGTAGCCATCGCAGCCATTTTAAGCGGAATTATTCTTGGAGGCATGAGCATTTCTTTAGCCAATATGCCCCATTCGCCTGCAGGCGGCACTGTAAAACTGAATCATCCGTAATTTCGAAAAACCCAAGACATGTTGTTTTGGGTTTTTCACTTTTGCCTCCTTTCTTTTCTTTATGGGATCATATTTGATATGATGAGGAAAAAGCTTGAGGAGGAATGATTTATGGAACCATTTTCCTATAAATTAAATACATATGCGCAGCTGGCGGTAGAGGTCGGCGTAAACGTGCAAAAAGGCCAATATGTAGTGGTAAACGCTTCAACAGACGTACGGAATTTTGTCCGTCTCATTGTGAAACATGCATATGAAAAAGGCGCAAAAAATGTCACGGTGAATTGGCAGGATGACGAAGTCGCCAAATTAAAATATGAACTCGCGCCGTTTGAAGCATTCGAAGAATACCCTGAATGGGAAGCAAAAGGCAAAGAAGCTCTTGCTCAAAAAGGAGCTGCTTTCATCTCTGTTGTGTCATCAAACCCAGACTTATTAAAAGGTGCAGATTCCAAAAGGATCGCTGCATTCCAAAAAGCGGCAGGCAAGGCACACATACATACAGACAATATATTCAATCGGACAAAGTCAGCTGGACTGTCGTTGGTGCGGCATCAGCGGGCTGGGCCCAAAAAGTTTTTCCCGGCAAATCAGAAGAGGAAGCGATTCAGCTTCTGTGGGAAGAAATTTTCAAAGCAACGCGGGTAAACGAAGACAACCCGGTTCAAGCTTGGATCAAGCATGATCAAAATCTTTATGAAAAAGTTGACCATTTAAACAAGAGACATTACGCCGCTTTACACTATCAAGCAGAAGGAACTGATTTAACCATTAAGCTGCCTAAAAAGCATGTTTGGGCTGGTGCGGGCAGTGTAAATGAAAGCGGCCATGAGTTTATGGCCAATATGCCGACAGAAGAAGTATTCACGCTGCCGCAAAAAAACGGGGTCGATGGAGTCGTATCGAGCACAAAACCGTTAAGCTATGGCGGAAATATTATTGAAAACTTCACCCTCACGTTTGAAAATGGCCGTATAATCGACATAAAAGCCGAAAAAGGTGAAGACATTTTAAAAGAACTGGTGGAAACAGATGAAGGCTCTCACTATTTAGGTGAAGTGGCACTTGTACCTTACGATTCGCCTATATCACAATCAAATATTCTTTTCTATAACACATTGTTTGATGAGAATGCGTCAAGTCATTTGGCGATCGGGAGTGCCTATGCCTTTAACATTGAAGGCGGAAAGCAGATGTCACGTGAGGAGCTTGTCAAAGAGGGCTTAAATGAAAGCATTGCACACGTGGACTTTATGATTGGTTCTAAAGATATGAATATTGATGGAATTACGAATGACGGAAAAAGAGAGCCTATCTTCAGAAAGGGAAATTGGGCTTTTTAAATAAATAAAAGGAGGCTTTCGCCTCCTTCCTTTTTATTTTTCTGCTTCATACATTTGCAGATTGGCATAAACCGTTTCTAATATAGGTACTGCTAGAGATAAGCGTTTTGCTTTTCCAAGTAAAAAGCCGTGCAGGTGGTCGCCTTCAGTCGTTTGACCGTTTTCCATATCCCGAAGCATGGAGGACTTCATATGATAAGACATGTTTGTCATCGTACGGAAGCTCTCTTCCTCAAGATCCGGATCAGCCGGAACGCCTTCTTTTCGCAGAATAGCGCCAATTTCCCCAATAAGAGTTTGCGCCGTGTGACGTCCGCCTTCTGATGCAAGGATCGGGCCAAGCGGCCTTTGAAATAACGTTGTAATCCCCGCTTGCGCCGCAATAAACAGATACTTTTTCCAAATGTCCTTCTCAATATGCCCGCTGATGATGACTTCTGCCTTGACGTCTGAAAATGCCTCTTTAAGCGCTGTTATTCGTTCCGTACGTTCACCGTTCCACTCTCCGAATACAAAACGATGGGATGCACTCGTATGATGAATTTCTCCCTTGTCATCTAAGGCACTTTCTATAAAACACAAACCGCCCAGCACCTGTTCTTTTGAAAATGCCGTAAACAGCTGCTCGTAGTGACGGTACCCGTTTAAAAAAGGGATAATGACAGATTCGCAATTGATAAACGGTTTGACATCATCGATCACTTGCTCAAGTGAATACGCTTTAGAAGCAATGATCACGACGTCAAACCGCCCTATTTCTCCGGCAGTGATTAATGCGGGCTGGAATGATACATCCCCCTTTTCACTGTGGATGACAAGCCCGGTTTCTTTTAGGTGCTCAGCTCTTTTTTGGCGTACGAGAAATGTCACATCATTGCCTTTCTCTGCAAGGCGCCCGCCAATATACCCGCCGACTCCTCCTGCTCCGACAACTAAAAACTTCATTATTGTAGCCCCTTTCATATCTATGTATCAAAAAAAGCAGAGGAACATCTCTGCTTTTTTTGTTACGCGTATAATTCAGCCAGTTTTTTCTGCACATCAGGATTTTCAAGGAACTCATCATAGCTCATTTGCTTATCAACAATGCCGTTAGGTGTAATTTCGATAATTCTGTTGGCAATGGTCTGTACAAACTGATGGTCATGGGATGTAAACAGCATAGCGCCTTTAAAGCTGATTAAGCCGTTATTGAGCGCTGTAATGGATTCTAAGTCTAAATGGTTGGTCGGCTCATCCAAAATTAAAATATTGGCGCCGGAAAGCATCGCTTTCGACAGCATACAGCGAACCTTTTCTCCCCCAGATAATACATTTGATTTTTTGTGGACTTCTTCTCCGGAGAACAGCATCCGTCCTAAGAAACCGCGTAAAAAGCTCTCACTTTGGTCATGAGGAGAATATTGGCGAAGCCAGTCTACAAGATTCAGATCACTGCCTTCAAAATATTCACTGTTGTCTTTTGGAAAATACGCTTGAGATGTCGTTACACCCCATTTAAACGTTCCGCTGTCTGCTTCCATTTCCCCAGAAATGATTTTAAACAGCGTGGTAACAGCCTGTTCGTTACGGCCAGTGAAAGCAATTTTATCTTCTCTATTCATGATAAAGCTGACATTATCGAGCACCTTTACGCCATCGATCGTTTTCGTTAAGCCTTCCACCTGAAGAACATCATTTCCAATTTCCCGTTCCGGTGTAAAGTTAACATAAGGATAGCGGCGGGAAGATGGTTTAATATCATCCAGCGTAATTTTATCGAGAAGTTTCTTTCTTGATGTCGCCTGCTTAGATTTAGACGCATTGGCGCTGAATCTAGCGACAAATTCTTGAAGCTGTTTGATTTGCTCTTCTTTTTTCTTATTCGCTTCTTGAGAAAGCTTTAATGCCAGCTGGCTTGATTCGTACCAGAAATCATAGTTTCCGACATAGACTTGGATTTTGTTAAAGTCAAGGTCAGCAATGTGCGTACACACTTTATTTAAAAAGTGGCGGTCATGGGATACGACAATAACTGTGTTTTCAAAGTTAATCAGAAACTCTTCCAGCCACTGAATGGCCTGAAGGTCCAAGTGGTTCGTCGGCTCATCGAGCAGCAGTACATCCGGCTTGCCGAATAACGCTTGTGCCAAGAGCACTTTTACTTTCTCTGAACCGCCAAGGTCTTCCATCTTCTTCGCATGAAGGTCTTCTGAGATACCAAGGCCTTTTAAAAGGATCGCAGCTTCACTTTCTGCTTCCCATCCGTTCAGCTCAGCAAATTCGCCTTCTAGCTCAGCAGCCCGAATTCCATCCTCATCTGAGAAATCAGGCTTCATGTAAATAGCATCTTTCTCCTGCATGACCTCATACAGGCGTTTGTGGCCCATAATGACCACTTTCAGCACTTCATACTCTTCGTACTCAAAATGGTTCTGCTTCAAGATAGCAAGACGCTCGCCAGGACTCATATGAACGTCCCCTGTCTGAGGCTCGATTTCGCCAGATAGCACTTTCAGAAACGTTGATTTCCCGGCACCATTTGCACCAATTAACCCATAGCAATTGCCTGGGGTAAATTTAATATTGACATCTTCAAATAACTTGCGATCCGCAAACCGCAAGCTTACATTATTTACAGCAATCATTTATTATCCTCCATCATGTCTATCATCAATAAAAGTATACCATGAATGCAGGGCAAGAGAAATGATTCCCTGATAAATCGGAGAGAAAACACTTATACACTCAACGTTGCAAGCATATGTTACAATAAAACAGAAGAGGATGCATCCAGCTGGAAATTACACACTCTTATGGAGGAACACATTGAGGCTTTTAACACTTACTGAATATTGCTTAATGATCTTTTTCACGGGTTTTTACCTCGCTGTAACAGGCTTTACCGCTAAAGATGTCGGCTTATATATTGGCATAGCCCTTATTTACATATTTTCGCATATTTTTTCTAAACGGCTTTTAGAAAAACGCGGAAAAGAAAACAAACAGGTTCACCTTTTCTTCAGTGTGCTGGCCATTATCGGTTCAGTGTTTATTACGGTATTATGCATTGCATTAGTCGCTTCTTTTTCAAATTAAAAAACGCCTGCTGTCCAAAGGCCAGCAAGGCGTTTTTATTTTGTTTGGCGCATTTCATTAAACGGGAAAAAGACAAACTTCGATGTGCCGACAATCCGTTTTTCCGCAATCAGCCCCAACCCGTTTCGGCTGTCCATTGAATTCAGCCGGTTATCTCCCATAACAAAATATTTGCCTTCGGGAACCTTAAGCGGCCCAAAGTCGCCAGTCAGACTCACACCAAGTTTTTCTGCTTCCTTTTTATTTTGAGACAAGTAAGGCTCGGCTACTTTTTTTCCGTTTATATAAAGCGTATCATCCTTCATTTGAACGGATTCTCCAGGCTTTCCGATCAATCTTTTGACGTAATGGATTTTAGACGTCTCACCATCGATAATGACGATATCTCCGCGTTCCAGTTCGCCGATATAATTGACTGTTTTATTCACAAACAGCCTTTCACCGTCGTGTAATGTGGGATACATAGATGAACCTTCGACTAAATAAGGCTCAAACAAAAAGTGACGGATCAAGAGAGCCAGCAGGACAGCGATGACAATCGCTTTTCCCCATTCCAAGTACGTATTGGTTTTTTTCTTCGGCGCTTCCTCAGTTTTCGTATTTTTTTCCTCGGTCAAAGTGTTTCCTCCTAGACGGTTGCTATGTCAGTTGTTTCTCTTCTTTTACTTTATCATAAATGATTATAAAATACATAACTTAACCGCGCTCCCGCCAGCAGGATAAAGAAAAAGCACCTCCAAATTTTAGACTGTGTCTAAAATTTGGGGTGCACTTCAAATGAGGGACGCTTTTTCTTATTTCTCTGTAACAGGTTTTTTAAGAACGCCGAGGATAATTGCCATCACGACAGCACCGATCACGATACTTAATAGGTAAAGCAGCGGATGGTTTGTAATGAAGGCTACGAATACTCCTCCGTGAGGTGCCGGAAGCGTTACACGGAAGAATTCAGTTAATCCGCCGGCAACAGCTGCACCAGCGACAGCAGCTGGAATCACGCGAAGCGGGTCAGCCGCAGCAAACGGGATCGCTCCCTCTGTTACGAAAGCAGCACCCATGAAGTAGCATGTAATGCCAGCTTCACGGTCACGCTGAGTGAATTTGTTTCGGAAAATTGTTGTTGCAAGTGCGATACCAAGCGGAGGAACCATACCGCCGGCCATGATCGCTGCGTGAGGCGCGTAGTTGCCTGCATCGATCATCGCGATACCGAACGTAAAGGCTGCTTTATTAAGCGGGCCGCCCATATCGATCGCCATCATACCGCCCAAAATAATACCCATTAATACAAGGTTGCCAGTTCCCAGGCTTTCAAGCCAATTGGTTAAGAAGTTCATAAATGCCGCTACCGGTGTATTCACAACGAAACGCATGATAATACCAGTTAAGAAAATACCAAACAGCGGATAGATTAATACAGGTTTCAGTCCATCAAGTGACTGCGGAATAAAGACAAACGCTTTTTTCAATAGAACAACGAGATAACCAGCCAAGAATCCGGCAATTAAACCGCCTAAGAATCCAGCATTTGCTTGAGTTGCCATAAATCCGCCGACCATACCAGGCGCAAAACCAGGACGGTCTGCTATACTCATTGCAATAAAACCGGCAAGAACAGCAACGATTAATCCTAGTGCATTGTCACCGCCGATAAACTTAAGAGCAGCAGCAAACGTGTTGTAAGTAGGATCGTCCGGATTGGAAGAATTAATTCCCCAGAAGAATGAAATCGCAACGAGAATACCGCCGCCGACTACGAACGGAAGCATGTTGCTGACACCGCTCATCAGATGCTTATAAAACGTGCTTCCGATGCTGCCGCCAGACTTGCCTCTCGCTTCATCATCATCGTTTGAAGCTGAAGAACCGCCGCCGCTGCCTTGGTAAACCGGCGCGTCTTGATTCATCGCTTTTTCGATAAGCTCTTGCGGGCGTCTGATACCTGCTGTAACAGGTACTTGAAGCACGCGCTTGCCTTTAAAGCGTTCCATTTCAACCTGCTTGTCCGCTGCGACAATGATGGCAGGCGCATCTTCAATTTCTTGGGCAGTCAGCTTGTGCTTGATACCGCTTGAACCATTTGTTTCGACCTTAATGTCCACACCAAGCTCTTTCGCTTTTTCTTTCAGGGCGTCCGCAGCCATAAATGTGTGTGCAATGCCTGTTGGGCATGCAGTCACCGCTAGGATTTTCCCTTTTCCGGCAGGTGCTGGTGCCGCTTCTTCTTCTTCTTCCTCTTCGTCATCATCTTTATCGTGCTGATTAATAATGTCGATAATAGCATCTTCTGACTCAGCTTCAAGGAGCTGCTTGCGAATTTCTTCACGCATTAACAGCGTAGAAAGTCTTGATAATGCTTCAAGGTGAGTGTTGTTTGCGCCTTCAGTCGCCGCGATCATGAACACCAAGTGAGCCGGCTGGCCGTCTAATGATTCATAATCGACACCGTCTTTTGAACGTCCGAACGCGATCGCCGGGTTGATAACGCTTGCTGTTTTCGCATGCGGGATAGCGATTCCTTCACCGATCCCCGTTGAGCTTTGGCTCTCGCGATTTAAAATGGCTTCCTTGTAGGCTTGGCGGTCATTTAATTTTCCGGCCTTATCAAGAACAGTAACCAATTCGTCAATCACATTTTCTTTTTCTTTGCTCTCAATATTAAGCTTTATTGTATGCTTCGTTAAAAGCTCAGTTATTTTCACTTTTATTTCCTCCTCTATAGACGTGTGACCTTAACTTCAGGAAGAAGCTGCTGGACAAATTCTTCTGTTCCGAGTTCTTCAGAGAACGCGGTAGCGCTGCCTGATGTAACACCTAAACGGAATGCTTCTTCAAGCGGCAGCTGTTTGGAAATACCGGCCAAAAAGCCTGCAACGACGGAATCTCCCGCTCCGACTGAGTTGACCAATTTCCCCTTCGGCACGTTAGCAAAATAAACAGCTTCTTTCGTAAATAGAAGCGCTCCGTCTCCTGCCATGGATACGATTACATGTTCAGCCCCTTGTTCTACAAGTTTTTTCCCATATGGGACAGCTTCTTCAACAGATGTAATGGTCGTGCCGAACATTTCTCCAAGCTCATGATGGTTTGGCTTCATCAAAAACGGTTTCATTTCTGTCGCTTTCAAAAGCGCCTCACCAGAGATATCCAGAACAACACGCGCGTTTTGCTTTGTGCAGGCCTCCGCGATTTTTTCGTAAGTATCATGAGGCAATGAAGATGGAATGCTTCCTGCTAGGACGACGATATCTCCCTCTTGCAAAGACTGGAACTGTTCTAAAAAGGCTTTGAAATCTTCATTCGAAATTGTTGGTCCCTGACCATTAATTTCAGTTTCATCACCCGTTTTTAGCTTAACATTGATACGGGTGTCTTCTTTCACTTCAGAAAAAGCTGTTTCCAGGTTTTCTTTCTGCAAAAATGTTTTGATATATTCTCCGGTAAATCCGCCGACGAATCCGAGCGCTTTAGACGGTACATGGTGTCTTTTGAGCAGTCTCGATACGTTGATGCCTTTGCCCCCTGGATACTTTGTATCGTATGCGGAACGGTTCAGGCCTCCTACAGTAAAATCTTCAACGTGAACAATATAATCGACAGATGGATTAAGTGTTACAGTGTAAATCATGGTTTCACTACCTTTACGACAGTTTTTTCTTGGTAATTATCGAATGTAAGCTCTTCAGCGTCAGTCGTAATGATTGTTGCGTCGCCTATTCCGGCGAATGCCGAAAATGAAATTTCTCCGAATTTCGAAGGGTCTGCTAAGACGTAAGCGTGTTTTGCCTGTTTGACAGCTTTCTGTTTTAAAAGGGCCTCATCAGGGTCCGGCGTTGTGAATCCAGCCTCTGTATGGACACCGTTTGTCCCCAGAAAACTCTTGTCGAATCTGTATTGATCCATGGCAACCAGTGAAGCGCCTCCAATAACAGCGCCCGTTCTGTGCTTTACGTATCCTCCAAGCAAGTAAAAAGAAATTTCTTTCCTTATTAGTGCTTCGATATGCATCACCCCGTTTGTGACTACAACAATATCTTTGCTTTTATCCATAAAATCAATCATGTACAAAGTCGTCGTGCCTGCATCAAGGTAAATGCAATCTCCTTCTTCTAAAAGGGAAACTGCTTTTTCAGCAATCTTCAATTTATCATGAAGGTTTTTGGATGATTTTTCAAGCATATCGGGTTCAAGTCTGATATCGGAAAGCTTGGCTGCTCCCCCATGAACACGCTTTAAAAAACCGCGTTCTTCAAGTGTTGATAAATCTCTTCTGATTGTTGATTCAGAAGCGTTTGTAAGATTTATGAGCTCTTGAATTTTGACCACATCATGCTTTTCTATTTGATCAATAATCAATTGATGCCGTTCAGGAGTTAGCATGCTTCACCTCCTAATGAAAACGTATTCATTTTGAATACAATTTCATTGTAAACGCTTTTTTCAATTTAGGCAACTAAAATCATTCAAATTCATTCAATAACTATCAAAATCTTTCACGTTTCTCCATATTAACGTATGTCTATAGGGTTTGTAAACTGTAAATTCGACAAAAACAAGGACAATTGTACGACATTTTCTTCTTATTTTAATGAAAAAAGTCTTTTATATTCATAGTAGAAAAAAATGAACATGAAAAAACCTCATGCATATTGCATGAGGCTACTCGTAACGCAGTGCTTCAATCGGATCAAGCTTTGCGGCTTTATTTGCAGGAAGCATGCCGAAAATCACTCCAATGAGCATACTGAACAGCACGCCCCCGCCTACAACCTGCCAGGATATGAGTGACGGCCAGCCCGCAATGGCGGAAACAAGCGAGGCCCCTCCATATCCGATTCCAATCCCAATCAGTCCTCCGATCAGTGTCAGTACGACTGATTCAATTAAAAACTGAGTCAGAATCTGTCCTCTCGTCGCACCGAGTGATTTTCTGATTCCGATTTCTCGCGTCCGTTCTGTGACTGATACGAGCATAATATTCATGACACCGATCCCGCCGACCAAAAGAGAGATGCCTGCAATTGAGCCGATAATCGTCGTCATAATCGCTGTTACTTTGCCGATTCCGGCCGCAATCTCTTCCATGTTCATCACTTGATATGAATCCTCTGTGCCATGATTGTCATTTACTAGCTGCGCTGCTTCTTTTCCAGCTGTTTTTATGTCATCCGCTGATTCGACTTGCAAGGATACGTTACTGAAATCACTTGTGCCAAAAGAGGATTTCATCATATTAAATGGCACATACATTTCACTCAAACCGAAAGAAAGCAAGCCTGTTTCTTTTTTCAGCACGCCGATGATTTCAACAGGCTGTCCGTTGATCCAGACCACTTCTCCAAGAGGGGATGCTTTATCAAACAGCTCTTCAGCCATCTTTTCAGAGATGACTCCGGCTCTTTTCCCCGCAAAAAAATCATGATCGGTAAAGGTTCTGCCGCTTTCGATTTTTAAAGAATTGACATTCATGTATCCATCGTTTATCCCGTTAACGGTAACATCCGTTTCTTCCTCATGATAACGTGCTTTCATACTTTCAGAAGTCGAGGCAACAACTTGTTCGATGCCCTCTATCTCTTTTAAACCTTTGATATCATTTTCTGTAAAAGTAGATTCTGCTAAGGCGTTCGGATTGCTTGCAAGCTCCTCATCGCTTGGCATATAGTACAGCTCTACGGTATTGCCCGGGCCGCTGATCGACTGCTTCAACATTTGCTCGCCGCCCTGTCCTACCGCAACCACGACGATGACAGAGCCTACACCAATGATAATGCCGAGCATCGTTAGAATCGAACGCATTTTATGGGCAAGGACGGAGCTTAAAGCCATTCTAATGTTCTCTAACAGACTCATTCTCCCACGCTCCTTTGTCCGGAGCTGGCAGGAGCAATGTGTCCGTCACGCACCATGACGATTCGATTCGTGCAATCTGCGACTTCCGGTTCGTGC
This sequence comes from Bacillus sp. MSP13, assembly GCF_000815295.1. Lineage (NCBI taxonomy): Bacteria > Bacillati > Bacillota > Bacilli > Caryophanales > Bacillaceae > Bacillus > Bacillus sp. MSP13. Next base: position 309,098 of record NZ_JXAQ01000003.1, on the reverse strand, counting down.
GTAACAAGAACGATTGTCGTTCCTTCGGCATTTAATTCTGTAAATTGTTCCATAATCGCCACGCTTGTTTTCGTGTCCAGCGCGCCGGTCGGTTCATCTGCTAAAATCAATTTTGGCTCATTCACGATTGCTCGGGCAATGGCTACCCGCTGCTTCTGCCCGCCCGACAGCTCGTTGGGCATGTGGAGCATTCGATTGGCTAACCCGACCTTCTCCAACGCTCTCTCAGCCCGCTCTTGTCGTTCTTTTTTGCTTATACCGGAATAAATCATAGGCAGCTCGACATTTTTTTTTGCGTTCAGCCGCGGAAGAAGCTGAAATTGCTGAAATACAAAACCGATGGACCGGTTACGGACTGCAGCCAGTTCTTTATCTTTATATGAAGAAATGTCTTCGCCGTCCAATTTATACGTACCGGAAGTCGGCCGGTCAAGACAGCCGATAATATTCATGATCGTCGATTTCCCTGATCCTGACGGCCCCATAATCGAGACATATTCCCCCTGATGAATGTCCAAATCAATAGAATGGAGAACATCAAACGTTTCCCTGCCGATCTGATAGCTTTTTCTCACATTAGAAAGCTGAATCATTTATGCTTTCACTTCCGTTCCATCGGTCACCTGATCAGAGGGATTCAAAATGACTTGATCCTCTTGAGAAACCCCCTCTTTAATCTCTGTCAGATCATCTGTAACTTCACCGATTTTGACATCAACTCGTTTTGCTTTTCCGTCTTTTACTGTATATACATAATATTGATCATCTTCTTTTTTGACTGCCTTTGAAGGAAGCGTATTTGCTTTCCGCTTATCTGTTTCAATATTCATGATGAATTTAAAGCCAGGCTTTCCTTCTGGAAGATCCCCTTTTATTTTCACTTGAAGCGGATATTGGACCGCTTGGTCTGTTCCTTGTACCGCGGTGCTGTCCTGCTGATCCGGAACAAGTCCGACTGCGGACACTGTGCCTTTCCACGTTTTATCCTGAATAACATCCGAAGTGAGTGTGACCTTCTGGCCTTTTTTAATTTTCAGTGTATCGTATTCAGACAATTTCCCGGAGACGACAAGGTCTTTCGGATTGCCGATATGTATGACAGGCTCTTGAATATCTGATTTTTTGGAGGCCGCTTCTTGGTTGACACTAATAACGGTACCTTCGATTTCGCTTTTGACTTCAAGATCTGACACCCGATTGGCAAGTGACTGCCGCTGGAGCTCGGTTTGTTTTAAATCGATCTCAGTTGTTTTTTTCTGCATTTGAAGCTCCGTCCGCTCAGATTCAATTTGTTTTTCTGCTTCTTTCTTTCCAACCTGTTTTGCCAGTTCTTTTTCTTTATGATGTAATGCTTTTATTTTTTCTTCAATTTGGTCAATTTGAAGCTGGTTGGATTCAGCCGTTAACCGGTTCTGTTCTTTTTCGAGGCTCAGCTGCTCATTTGTATAGGTGACTAAAGGCGTTCCCTTTTTCACTTTGTCGCCTTCTTTCACTTTAATGTCTTCTAATGTCCCTTTATCGGCTTCATAAAAGACATACTGTTCATTTGAAAATTGCAGGGTCCCGGGAACCATAACCGTTGACGAGATTTCTTTTTCTTCAAGACCTCCCGCCTCTATCTTCTGTCCGGCGCTTCCACTTGCCGGGGCGGCAGACCGGTATATATTGATTCCAATGAAAAGTGCGACTAAAACTGCGATTCCAATTCCGATCCAGACTTTTTTCATGATGTTATGCACCCGCCACTGAATTGATTAAACCTGAAAAGAATGAAAATGCGACTAAAATCCCGAAAAGAACAATCACTGAAATCCATCCTGCTTTTTTTGAGATGCCGCCTGTTTTATGAAGGCCAATTGCTAACAATACATAGCTCCATATGCTAAATATCTCAAAAGTATTTAACACGCTGGCAAGAGCTCCGTCAGACGGAATAATCCCCGCCAATGATGTCACGCTGTAAAGAGGATTCGCGTCAGTCGTGAAAATAACGATTCCGTTAACCAACAATCCAAGACTGCTAATCAAAGAGACAAACAGACCGAGAGAAAGCATTTTTTTGTATGTCGTAACTCCGCCTGAGATTTTTACACAAAGCCAATAAATAAGAGGAGCGATAAATAACGCTGCGATACCGCCGAAAATCGCGCCTGCCATTCCTCCAAATTTGGTGATTGTTGCGACTGTTTCAATTTCTTCAGCTGATAACCCTTGAGGGCTCGTGTTTTTCATAAGCTCACTATAATCCGTACCGAGTGATTGCAGTACCGCGCCGACGATGATAATCGCTGCAACAATAAATAGCGGTCCCCATACAGCCGGTCTTTCTCTTATTCTTTCAAATTGAATGGACGGACTTGAGATCACTCCGAAAAGTGACGGCTTCTCAGTCGCCGTTGCGCTGTTTTTTTCTACATTTGTTTCCATTTCAAAACCTCCTTGAGAATATCTAACAAATAATACGAGATGGGGACCAAAAGGTTTCATGTTTTTTCTAATAAATTTCCAAAAGTCTTCAATATATAAACTGAAGGCTTTCACTCTTATTCTATCGCTTCGCTGTATTGCGTTTTCACAAGCCCGGCGTAGATGCCTCCTATAGCAAGCAGCTGCTCATGGTTTCCTTCTTCCATTTTCTTGCCGTGATCAAGAACAATGATGCGGTCGGCGTCGCGGATCGTAGACAATCTGTGGGCGATCATCACTGCTGTACGCCCTTTCAATAGCGTTTTTAACGCCTGCTGAATTTTCACTTCCGTTTCTGTATCAATACTTGCGGTTGCTTCGTCAAGGATAATAATAGCTGGATCGGCGAGCAATGCTCTTGCAAATGAAATGAGCTGGCGCTGACCGGCAGAAAGTACGCTGCCCCTCTCCTCCACCTCTGTTTCGTACCCTTCTGCTAAACCAGAAATAAATTCATCCGCTCCGACCGCTTGGGCTGCTTTTATCACTTCTTCGTCTGAAGCACCCGGCCGGCCAAAACGAATATTTTCCGCGATGGTCCCGGAGAAAATGAATGTATCTTGCAGCACGATGCTGATTTGGGAGCGCAAACTGGCAAGGGAAAGATCCTGAATTGGTATACCGTCTATTTTTATGGTGCCTCCCGTGGCATCATAAAAACGGCTGATTACATTCGCGATCGTTGTTTTCCCGCTCCCCGTATGCCCGACAAGCGCAAGCGTCGAGCCCGCCGGAATAGTGAAGGAAACAGCGTGAAGGGCTTTTCGTTTTTCATCATACGAAAATTCAACCTCTTCAAAACTGATCTCCCCATTTATTTTTTGCTTATGAATCGCGCCCCGCTTCTCTTTAACATTTGGCTGTTCGTCCAGAAACTCAAAAATCCGTTCTGATGACGCCATTCCCATTAACAGCTGGTTATAGACTTGCCCCAGTCTTGAAATAGGTTCCCAAAACATGCCAAGATAGAAGGCAAAAGAAACGAAGACGCCAATCGTGATGGTTTCATTCATGATGAGTGTGGCGCCATACCAAATCAAGACACCCGTGCCAATCGCGTTTGTCATTTCTACCAGCGGACGGAACATGGCATTTTTTCTTGTGGCTTCTTGCCATGATTGATAGTTTTCCTGATTGACGCCGTCAAAATACGCCGTGTTTTCTTCTTCCTGCGTAAATGCCTGTGTGACACGGATGCCCTGAATGCTTTCGTTCAAATGAGAGTTCAGCTTCGATTGCTTGAGGCGCACCTTTTGCCAGGAGCGGCGTATTTTTTTTCTAAGACTTGTTGAAATAAAAAACATAATCGGCAGTGTCACCATAATGGCTATAGTCAGCTCAGGACTCAGCGTAAACAAAATGATCATAACGCCGGCCAAAAGCAGCAAGTCGGTCAATAAGTTGATGACTCCGCTTGTAAAAAGCTCCTGAAGAGAGTTAATATCATTCATAATCCTGACCAAGATCGATCCGGCCGACCGCTGATCAAAAAAACGATGGGATAAGCGCTGCACATGGGTAAATAAATGCTGGCGCAAATCGTATATCACATGCTGGCCAAGCTGGTTCATCCATTTAATTCTGAATACATTGGCGGCATAATTGAGCACATATAAACCGCTAATGATAAAAATGAGCTGGACCAGCAGCTCCGAGTTTCTCTCCGCAATGGCTTGATCGAGAACATAAACGCCGATCAAAATGGGAATCACAAGCTTCACAGCAGTCCCAATCAATACGGTAAGAAAAGAAAGCGGCAAAATCGTTTTTCGATATGGTTTAACATAGCCCAGCAGCCGCCACATTTGAGTCCAGTTAAACGGCTTTTCAATGATTTCATCTGAAGAATAATAGAAACGCTCCAAAATCCCTCGTTTATCTGCTTGTTTCATATAGCCCTCCCTATCCGACCTGATGCGGCTCATTGATCATTTTGACATCACGGTATTGTAAATCGTAAATCTTTTGATAGTAGCCGCCTTTTTCGAGAAGCTCTTGATGTGTTCCCCTTTCACAAATCCGCCCTTTATCAAAAACGAGAATTTCATCGGCGTGTTTCAGAGAAGAAATCCGGTGAGCGATGATAAAGGTTGTGCGGTTTTTCATGACTTCTTTTAAAGCCAGCTGTATGCTGTGCTCTGTTTGCATATCTACTGCGCTCGTGGCATCATCCAATATTAAAATGCTCGGGTTCAAACAAATGGCTCTCGCAATGGCGATACGCTGTTTTTGTCCGCCGGAAAGCCCCATTCCCCTCTCTCCAAGCATGGTGTCATATCCATCAGGAAGCTCCGTGATAAAGGCATGAGCCTGCGCCCTTTTTGCCGCTTCGATGATGTCTTCCATTGAGGCATCCGGCCTCCCGTACGAAATGTTTGATCGAATCGTAGATGAAAACAGAAAAGATTCTTGCAGAACGACCCCGATATTGGAGCGAAGGGTTTTTAACGAATAATCGGTGATAGGCTTATGGTCAATGGTAATCATTCCGCCAACAGGACTGTAAAATCTGGTGAGGAGCTGTGTAACTGAGCTCTTGCCTGAACCTGTCGGGCCCAATAGTCCGATTACCTTCCCGCTGTTTGCCTCAAAGCTGACATTGCTTAGCGCGTTTGTTTGTTCTTTACCGTATGCAAGAGAAACGTTCTTGAACATGACATCTCCTGTTAATCTTTGTTTTTGCATATCATGAGCATGATCTGTGATCTCTTCTTCTTTTTCAAGAATCTCAAGCAGGCGTTCACCTGACGCTTTTGCTTGAGAGAACATATTGATGACAAAGCCTAAGTTCATAATCGGCCACATCATATAATTGACGAGGCTGAAAAAAGCGACAAGCTCGCCGGGGTTGAGCTCGTTGTGCATCACCAGGTAGCCGCCGTATGAAAGGAGAGCCACAATACAAATATTGCCGATGAACTCCATTAAAGGGAAATACGCAGACCAAATGGATGATGTTTGTAAATACTGTGTCCTGTACTCCGCATTGGCCTTATTGAAATGGCTGATCTGAAAATCTTCTCTGGATAGAGATTTAACCGTATTGATGCCGCTGATATTTTCCTGGACTTTTGTGTTGAGTTTCGCAAACGATTTGCGAATCCCTCTGAAAGCGGGATGGACTCTTTTGTCAAACTGATATACCGCAACAGCGAGAAATGGCAAAACAGCGATTGTCACAAGCGTAAGAGGAACAGAATAATAAAACATGACAGATAGGCTGATGGCGACCAGCAGACCGAATCGAATGAGCTCAGCGAGACCGTAAGATAAGAAAAAACGAAGCCCTTCAACGTCAGCTGTCAGTCTGGACATCAAATCCCCTGTTTTCGCGTTATCATAATAAGAAAAAGAAAGCCGCTGCAGTTTTTCATACAGGCCATTTCTCAGCCGATAAACGGATTTGATGCCGAACATATCACCTAAGTATTGATGAAAAAAAGTGGCCGTTCCTTTCAAGGCCATTACCGCAACAAATCCTAAGCTGACCCATGCCGCAAGCCGATACTGCTTTCCCAGGACGATTTCATCAATCGTGATTTGCAAGATAATCGGGTAAACGACAGTAATCGCAGTCATCAAAAGCATGGCCAGAAGCGACCACATAAACACCCTTCTGTACGGCCAATAAAACATTTTTAACCTTTTAAATGTCTCCATATCCAGCACCTTTCCAATTTTTATCACCTTTACTATATCGATACCCGAAATAAATTTCTATTGTTTTTTCGAAAATTCAGTCTAATGATGGAGTGAGTCTCTTACTTTATAGGGAGTCTCTTATGTAAAATAATGCTTACAGAAAATCATTGTATGCTGGGGATGCTTGGGGATATGCAAATGAAATACAGAAAAACCGGGCGGCTGCATGCCGTCCGGTTCATCCTCCACTGACAGGCGGAATGATCGCTACCGTGTCGCCTGAAGATACGCTAGTATTTTCTTTCACATAGCTTTCGTTCACAGCAATCATAGCTGTATCAATGGATTCGAGTCCGTATTGTTCTTTTAAACTTGCTTTTATTTCGTCTGTCGTTGCTTGTTCCATATCCATTTCCAATGCTTGTGTTCCGGCCTGTTCTGCAAGCCCTGCAAATAAAAGGATTTTAATCATGCTGCTCTCCCTCGCTTACATCTGGTTTTCCGTTCGGATAAGCTGTTGTTTCAAGCTGGTCGCCGATCCATTGCTCACCGTCCTCCCAAATTTCTTTTTTCCAAATCGGGACAATCTGTTTAATCCGTTCGATCGCATACTCATTGGCTTCATAAGCAGCTTTTCGATGGGGAGAGGATACAGCGATTACAACCGCTGCTTCACCGATATCCAGCACACCTATACGATGGGTGATTGCGGCTGAAGCACCCTTCCATTTTTCTTCAATCTCAGTCCCGATTTGAGCCAGCATTTGCACGGCCATCGGTTCATATGCCTCATATTCAAGCCGAACCGTTCTTTTTCCGTTTGTCCATTCCCGAACCGTGCCAATAAATGTGGTAATTGCCCCGGCTTCCCGTTTCTCCACTTTTTTGATGATGTCTTCGGTAATAATGGGTGTTTTCGTGATCTCAAACCGTTCCATTATGCAGATTCCCCCTTCAGCTGTGAAAGCACAAAATCCACGGCAGCCGGATCATCCGCATGAAAAACGGACAATCCCTGATGCTCTGTTATATGCTCTTTTTTCCTATAGATGATGGCGATTGTATTGTCTGCCCGCAATGCTTCAAGATCTTCCTTTTCGCTTAGTATAACCACTTTGGGATAAGGAGCTTTTTTAAAGCCTTCTATCAGAAGACAGTCTGTTTCGAGAAACTGATATAACCCAATCAGCCGCGGCAAATCCCAATGGCGGCGGGCTGTCAGCTGTAACACACCCGCACCTTCTACCGCTGTCACATCAGCACCTGCCGCTTGATAACGGTCAGTGTCTTTCCCTTTAGTGAACGATTGCGGTTCACCACCGTGACCGTGATGCTTTAAGCAACCTAAATTGAGCCCCTGTTCAGAGGATTTTTCAAGAATACGTTCGATAAACGTTGTTTTCCCGCTGTTTTGAAATCCTACAACTTGGACGATTGGGAAAGGACGGACCAAGGCCATTCACTTCCATTCTCTTCTCTGATAAGCAGCACTTGAACCGTTCTGCCTGATTCGTACCCTCTCGTGCCGCCCGGCAGGATCATAAACGCATTTGCTTCTGCAAGTGACGTAACAGAGCTCGACTTGTCCAATCCGACGGGTTCCGCCAGCAACTGCCCTTCCTGGTGGTATACGAACGCACGTACAAAACGGGTAAATGGGTTCGGTTTCGGAAAATCCTTCGTCAAAGCAGCTTCCGCACAAATCGAATGCGGTTTTTCATTGAGCAGCCATATCTGGATCATTGGTTTGACAAACAATTCAAAACCGACATAGCATGCTGATGGATTACCTGACAGACCAAACAGGAGCGTATCATTTGCATGCGCCACCGTTGTTACGCTTCCCGGGCGCATGGCAACCTTATTAAAGAGCACGTCCGCTCCGAGTTTTTCATAGATCGCAGGCAAAAAGTCAAAGTCACCCACTGATACACCGCCAGTTGTGATCAGAAAATCAACCTTTTTCATCGCTTCTTTGACCGCGGCAAAGCTTTGATCCAGGTCATCAGAGATTTTCCCTAAATAAAGCGGAGATGCGCCTGCTTCAACCACTTGCGCATACACCATGCTGGCATTGCTGTTGCGGATTTTCCCCGGTTCCAGCGGATCACTGACATTCAGCAATTCAGTACCGGTTGCAATAATTCCGACAACCGGCTTTCTTACGACAGGCACAGATGCGTATCCGAAGGTTGCCAAAAGAGCGGTCACTCCTGGTGTGACTCGGGTGCCCTTTTTCAATAAAACACTCCCTTTTTGAGCGTCTTCACCTGTTTTTGAAATATTATCCCCCGGCTGAAAGCGGCGTTTTAAAGACATAAATGCCTTCTTATTCTCTTCAAAGGTTTGAGTCAGCTCAATCATGACGACAGCATCTGCTCCTTCAGGGATTTGCGCGCCTGTCATAATCCGCACGGCCTGAAACGGGCCAAGTTCTTTTTCAGATACAGCCCCCGCTCCAATATGGTCAATGACCTCAAATCGAACCGGGTTTTCACGTGAAGCTTCAGCCGTATCGCACGCTCGGACAGCAAAACCATCGTATGGCGAACGGTCAAAGGCAGGTACGTGGTGATCCGCTGTTACATCTTCGGATAAAAAGCGATGCAGGCTGTCTTCAAGCGCCACCCATTCTGTTTCCCCTTGTTTTTGAAAATGGCTGACACGCCGAATTGCCTCGTCTACCGGTATCGGTGTTCTTTTCTCCAGCATTCTGACCCCTCCTGTTGTTACAATCCAATTACTCTTGCCAGCACGGAATTGGCTTCTTTCACATCATTTGTTCCATGCACCAGTGCCCGTCCATCATTGAAAATGACGATTCTGAATTCCTCGTAAAAAATATGCAGCAAAAACGCATTGGCCTCGACCTTGCCGATTGTTTTAAGCCGATTGATAAGCTCTTGTTTCGGAATTCTTTTTAACGACTCCGACCTTACCTGTACTGTATCACGGCCGCATAGTACAGCGGCTTTTGGTGTGTTCCAGTCTTGGAGATAAGGATAAACCGCGTATGCTCCGCAAGATGGGCAATTCTCACGGCGTACATGATTAACGTTAATCTTCATATGCGAGTTATTCCAAACATCGAATGTCACAAACCCTCGCTGTATCGCTTCTTTTTTTCCGGTTAACAGCTTTAATGCCTCTGCCTGCTGATAGGCCGAAACAATATGCACAGCTGGCGGAATAATGCCGGCAGTATCACACGTCGCCCCGCCGACAGGAATTTGCTCAAACAAACAAGACAGACAAGGCGTTTCTTCTGGAATGATCGTCATGAACATCCCTTGGCTGCTGACACAAGCGCCATAGACCCACGGTGTCTTTGTTTTCTGGGCAAGATCGTTTATCAGCATGCGGGTTTCAAAGTTATCTGTCGCGTCGATGACGACATCCGCTTTTTCAATCAGCGGCTCAAGCGTTTCGGCTGTTCCTTCGGTAACGTACGCCTCAATATGTATTTCGCTGTTAATCGCTGATAGGTGCTCTTTGGCAGCCATGGCTTTCGGCATGTGGAGCTTGGCGTCGCTTTCTGTATAAAGCTGCTGCCTTTGCAGGTTGCTCCACTCCACATAATCACGGTCAATAATGGTAATGGTACCGACCCCCGCTCTCGAAAGCCCTTCAGCTCCTGCCGTCCCGAGCGCTCCTGCACCGACAACCAGCACATGGCTTTCTGCCAGTCTTTTCTGGCCCTCTTCCCCTATTTGCTTAAATCTGATTTGCCGTGAATAACGCTCCTCCATCAAACCTGTTCTCCTTATCTTTTATGTCATTTTAACATGTTTTTGCCCCATCAGTCCCGCCTGAAGGAATTCGTTTTTTCTTCCAAACAGCTAAAATCATCACGTGTGTTCACGTTAATAAACTCAGCCGGATTTGCCCCAATTTCTTCATCTTGTACGTAACAAACCGATATACGGCTTAACAAATCTGATATTCTTAAACTCTTCTCACAAAGCTGATCATATAAAATGGGCATGATTCGTTTATGGTACATTGCAATCAATGGCTGCTCCCGTCCCCTTGAAATCGGGACGACCGCATCTCTACCGGGAGCCATCAGACGCTTGAGCTCCAGCATCGTCCTTCTTTGGATCAGCGGCGTGTCACAGGACAACACAGTATAAAGCTCGCCGTCTGTCTTTTTAAAAGCGGTATATATACCCGCCAATGGCCCCATTCCTCGAAACGGCTCAGTATCTTGATATACTTCATTTTCACCGTTTTCTCGGAATCTACCAATCAGCTCAGGACGGGTGATGATAACCGCATGTTCTCCAAGCGCCGCTTTGGTCCATTCGTAAAACATCCTGTCCTTCCATTTCACAAACGCCTTCGGTTCCCCAAAGCGCCGTGAGGCTCCTCCTGCCAGCAGTACGTTTATATGCTTCATATCCTCTCACCTCTAGTTCGTTAAAATCATAGCAAAAGCAAGGCCCTAACGCCACTGCTTGTCTGTTTATTAAAGAGGAATAGCTGTTCAGTATTTGCATATTGTAGTGTTAACATCATGAGGGAGATGGTTCGAATGAAAAGATCAGGTCCTTTTTTCCACGATGTGTCTCAGGAGAACCTTTATTTAAAATCAGAGCTTTCAAGGTGCCATAAGCTGATTTCCGAACTTGAAGCAACCTACTTCCATCAGAAAAATAACAAACTGCTCAAAGAAAATAACGATATGAAAGAAAAACTTCAGCAGTTGTCCGCCGAATTAACGCAAATGTCAACGAAAGAAAAACACGCCTCCCACACCAGCAAAACCCTGCATCAAATAAGAGCTGAGCTCCTAGATAAAATCGTTGCGCTGCAGGAGCTCCTATCTGCTGAAACCTTCAAACGCAAAGCCGAAATCGAAGAAAAACATAAACTTCATATTGCTAAAATTAAAATGGAAGAAGAAAATAAAAATCTGCATAAACGAGTCAGCCTTCTTCAATCCTCTATCCGGCAGGAACAGAACGCATTGCTTCAGGCAAAACACCAAACCGACATGGTGAAAGCTGAAAACAGCCGTCTAAAAGAGCAAATGGTAGAAAAAGAATATCAGCTAAAACATATTAAAATAGAAGTTGATCATATGAAAGATCGAATCATAGAAACGAAAGAAAGGCTGCTCGAAATAGAAAAAACGAAAGAAAAACTATTTCACGAAACTATTGTATCGTATAAACGGCAGCTTGATGAAAGTGATGCCTGGATTGCTTCTCATTTTGCCGATATTGATGGCGGCACGAAACAAAAAGAAAAAACAGAAGAAAAAGCCCCAGCGGCCTATGCACAGCCACATCAGGTAGAAACCATACTTGAAGATGTCACCAAACAGGTACACGCGCTTCAAAAACAGCTCACCCGCGCCCAATCATCAGACCAGGCCATGAGCCATACAATTGAAGAACTGAAAGGCAGAGCCGCTGAAGAAAAACCTTATCAAAAATGGGTCTATAAGCTTAATCTTGAAAGGGAAAACAAACCTTCACAGAAAAAAAACCAATAAAAAACTGCTTGCGCACTACGCAAGCAGTTTTTCTGTCTATTTATTCATTCGTTGATTCCGCAGGTTCAGCTGATTCTGCAGATTCGATTTCGCCTTCTAAAATATACTGGCCGCGATACGGCTTTTTCACTTCCGGATACATTTTAATTAGGCTTTGCATGAATGTTGTCATATTAGGGATTTCAAGACCGCTTTCTTTTTCAATCTCTTTTTGAAGCTCGGAGCTCTTAATCGCCGCGTTGTGGCGTTTCAAAGTTTTAATGGCAGCTTCTCGCAGCTTAGCTGCTTTTGATCCCGGTCTTGCCGTACCTCTTCTTCTTCGTGTTGTTCCGTCTGGTATACCGGCAGGAAGAGAGGAAATAGATTGAAGCTGAGGCTGAACAGACTGTTGCTGTGACGGTGGCTGATAGCTTCTGATCTCCTGAGCCGCAAGCTCAGCGAGAACCGGCAGAGAGTCCGGTTTTTTTTCAGACCGAAAATCCTTTTTGATTTCGGAAGGGCTTCCATTTCTGTCCAACTCTCTTAATTTTGCGTATATTTTATCACGTTCGATTTGATATTCACGAATGACTTTCACTTCAGCTTCATTTAATTGTTCTAACCGCAAGCGCAAAGCTTCTCTTTCATTAAACATTCCTCAATGTACCCCCTATCGAAATTAACATCTTTAAATAAGATATTAGATTACAAAAGTAATTTTATCAACTATTATTTTAGCATTTTACTATTATATTTACTCTATGAAAAACTCCTTATTTTCTAAAAAATATTTATTTTCCAGAAGAGTTCTTTATTCTCAAGGGTTCAAGGGACTTTCGAGTTCATTTGGTATTATGTTGAAAATATATATTTTACTTACTTCTTTAAAGAAATGTAGTGTACTATCTACAATTTTCGAGTTATGGGCGATGAAATTCATCTAAAATTGAGGAAAAACAAAAAAATTTGCTGCTTTTTCATCGTATCAATCCATATATCAACTTTCAACTTGCCCAGATTTGGAAAAATAATCTTCTTACTCATTTTCGATTCCTTTCTTGTACAAATAAAAAAACCTGATAGATCAGGTTTTTATGAGAATCTTCAAGCCTGTTCTGTTTCAGACAGAACACGGTTCACACGTTTTTCAAGCATTTTCATCCCGCTACCGCCGGCTTGAAAGTGACGAAGCTGGCCTGTTTTATCAAACACATAGTATGCAGGCACATAATCATTTTCAAATGCATCGGTTAAAGCATGATCACTATCAACAAAAATTGGCTGAGTGATATCATGTTCATCAGCTACTTCTTTTATTTTGCCGAGGTCCAGATCATCCTCGGATCGAGGCATATGCACAGCTATAACGTTCAGTTTATCTTGATATTGATCACGAAATTGATTCACTTGCGGCATCGCTTCTTTGCACAGATGGCAGCTGATGGACCAGAAATGAATAAGTGTCGGCTTTTCTCCGATCAATTGCTCTCTCGTTACTTCTCCATTGAACCAGGCTTTTTCCCCAGTCAATTCAGGCATTGGCTGACGTAATTTCATTGCTTTCCCTCCTATTACACAAAAGGCCTAACAAATATGTCAGACCCTTTTTCGTTCTTAGAAAGAATTAAAGTGTTTTTTGGCCTGGTTTCCAGTTGGCCGGGCAGAGTCCGCCGGTTTGCAGCGCTTGAAGAACACGAAGCGTTTCATCAACGTCTCGGCCAATATTGTTATGGAAAACAGTTTGATATTGGAGCTCGCCTTCTGGATTGATAATATATAATCCGCGCAGGGCCACACCTTCTTCTTCGATTAAAACGCCATATTCACGGGATACCTCGTGGTTTGTATCAGCTGCAAGCGGATATTTCAGCTGACCAAGACCGTTTTCTTTACGATCAGTATTTATCCACGCCAAATGCGTATGGATTGTGTCAGTTGACACTCCTATGACTTCTGCATCAAGATCTTCAAATTCGTCATATCGGTCAGACATTGCTGTAATTTCTGTCGGGCAAACAAAAGTGAAGTCCATTGGATAGAAGAACAGCACTGTCCATTTGTCGTTTTTCATGTTTTCCTCAAGACTTACTTTGCCAAATTCTTTACTTGCAAGGACTGCTTCCATTTCAAAACGAGGAGCCTGTTTACCTACCATACGTTCTGCCATATGTATCCCTCCAATTATCGTTTGGCTTAAAAGCCGGATTCCCATGAAAATAAAGGATCATCATCTATATTTCGTTAATAACATCACAATGCCCATTATATATGAGCTCATTTTTAGAGTCAATTTTTAACAATTCATGTTTGACTTCGGCTGGAACATTTTTGAAGAAAAAGTTTAACATGCTCAAGTAAAGGGTAACAAACCTCAATATGCTGCAATCACTTCAGAAAAGGAGCCCAATATGGATTTTATTAAACAATATGATTGGCCGGGGCTTATTACACATGCCAGTGTCCTGCTCGTTAAACTCGTCATTATGATTTTTCTCTACTTTATCGTCCGATCATTAGGCATGAAAATCATTAAGCATCTGTTTGCAAAATTCGAGGAGCAGAACAGTTTGTCCAAAGGACGCGCATATACGCTCCAAAGCCTGACTCTCAACATATGTTCTTACATATTGATTTTTATATTCTTCGTCATGGTTCTGGATTTGTTTCATTACAATCCTAGCGCTCTTTTAGCGGGAGCAGGAATTGTCGGGCTTGCTGTCGGATTTGGCGCCCAAGGGCTTGTCAGCGACATCGTGACAGGTTTTTTTATTCTGCTTGAAAAACAATTGGATGTTGGAGATTATATTACGGTTTCCACCTTTGACGGGATTGTCGAACAGGTTGGCTTAAGAACAACTCAAATCCGCAGTTTTGATGGGACACTGCATTATATCCCTAACAGAAACATTACAAACGTGAGCAATCATTCCCGGGGAACAATGCAGGCTCTGGTTGACATAAAAGTGCCGGCTGAAAGAAACATTGATGAAACGATTCACATTTTACAGCAAGTATGCAATGAAACGGCAGCCGCTCTTCCGCAAATAATAGAGGGCCCAAATGTCATTGGGATTCAAGAACTTGGCACTTCCGAAATCGTGATCAGAGTCATTGCCAAAACAGAAAATATGGAACAGTGGCGCGTCGAGCGAGTGCTTCGAAAGGAAATAAAAACCGCCCTTGACCGCGCTTTTCCTAGAGAAACTGAGTAAATAAAAGAACCGAAGCTTTTTTGCTTCGGTTTTTCATTTACTGAATTCTGCTTTCCACTTCGCTGCAAATTTCTTCAGCAGTCATCCCGGAAGCTGTAATAACGGGTGCTTGTGTTGCCGTGTCAGCTATTCCTTGCACATTATTGTCAAGGCCTGTTACGACACAGCAGTCACAGCCTTTTGCATCGGAAGGGCTTTTCATCATGACAACGTCATATCCTTTTTCTTTTAATGCGGATTCAACATCTGATAACGATTGTTCAATTCCAATTTTTTTTGCCATTATTGAACACCTCCGTTTACTAGAGTGCTCATTTCTTGGAATTTTATTCTTTCATTTGTACTTAATTGGCATAAACAGAAAAATAACCTGTCATGACGTTAACCGCTGTTTCTATCGCATTTTCATCAGGATTCAGCTTTGCGTGATGAAGCCCATGTTCAGAATCAGCACCGAGCCAGAACATGAAGCCTGGATATTTCTTCAGCATGTAGCCGAAATCCTCTCCAGTCATTGCTTCTTTTGCTTCGATTACTGTTGCTAGTTCATGTTCAGCAACAAAAGACATAAATTCTTCTGTCAGTCCGCTCGTATTGTAAACTTGGTGATACACAGACGGATACGTTACTTTTCCTGTGCAACGGAATCCGATTTCTATTCCTTTCACTACATCTTCAATCCGTTCCTTTACCCGTTTCATCGATTCTTCAGAAAGGGTGCGAATGGTGCCTTCCAAGCGGGCTGTTTCCGCAATGATATTTTGTGCTGAGCCTCCTGTAATGGTACCGACCGTAATAACCGCGCTGTCCAGCGGATCTGTGTTTCTAGATATGATCGTTTGCAGCTGGGTGACAAGTGTGCTTGCCGCTACAACCATATCTTCGGCAAGGTGCGGATAGGCCGCATGTCCCCCTTTTCCTTCCAAATCAATGACAAGCTCTGATGTATTCGCAAAAAGGAGGCCGCTTTTTGTCGCGATCGTGCCTACGGGCAGCTCTGGAGCAATATGCAATGCGGTGATGACATCAGGCTGCCACTTTTTTAATACATCACTCTCAAGCATTGGTTCCGCACCGCCAGGCCCTTCCTCTGCCGGCTGAAACAGGAAGAGCAAATCATGTTTGACCGGGTGGTAAATAAAATGGTCAATAATGCCGAGTGCAATCGTCATATGCAAATCGTGTCCGCAGGCGTGCATGTTGCCGTGATGCTCTGATGCGAATGGAAGACCGGTCTGCTCTTCAATGGAAAGCGCATCGATATCCGCTCTGTACGCCAGCATTTTTTCCGGCTCCGTCCCGTTGATCTTAACAAAAAGCCCTGTTCGCCATTTCTCAATTTCAATTCTGTCTTGCGGATATTGTTCCAAAACATTTAATAAATATTGCTGGGTTTTGTACTCCTGAAATCCAAGCTCCGGTATACGGTGCAGATCTCTGCGGATTGCGATGAGCTCCTCTTTCTTCATTCCTTATTCCTCCTGCCTATACGAATAAGGCGTGGATATAATATCCACGCCTTTTTTATCAAACCATTCCTTACAGCTGGCGTAATTCCTGCTTGATTTCAGTTTTGCCTTTTGTTTTCTCATCAATGTCTTTGATTTTTTTAGCAGGTGTTCCTGCAACGACAGTGTATGGCTCTACATCGTTTACCACGATTGCGCCTGCAGCCACAACCGCTCCTTTGCCTACTGTTACGCCTTCAAGCACAACAGCATTTGCCCCGATCACAACATCGTCCTCAATTACAACCGGTTGAGCGGATGGCGGCTCAATAACGCCCGCAAGCACAGAACCCGCTCCGATATGGCAGTTTTTGCCAACAGTAGCTCGTCCGCCCAAGACAACGTTCATATCGATCATTGTGCCTTCGCCGATAACTGAACCGATATTGATAGAAGCCCCCATCATGATGACTGCATTATCACCGATTTCAACTTGGTCGCGGATGATCGCGCCAGGCTCGATACGCGCTTTGATATTTTTAAGGTCAAGCATTGGAATCGCAGAATTGCGGCGGTCATTTTCAACCACATAGTCTTCGATTTTGCTTTGATTTTCTTCAATGGCTGTTTGGATTTCGCTCCATTCACCGAAAATGACACCTGTGTTTCCGTTGATAAAAGCTTTCGCAGATTCGCCAAAATTGATTCCTTCCAGCTCACCTTTTACGTAAACCTTTACCGGTGTAGATTTCGTGCTATTTTGAATAAATGAAATAATTTCATTTGCGTCCATCATTTTCATATGTATAGTCCTCCTCCTGATTTTCTACCTCATTACTGTATCAAACGAAAGATACAAAGACAAGAAAAAAAGGAACAGCCGCTTGAGCAGTTCCCAGTGGTAAGTCAGACAGCGATTCCGCTTTTCTTTGCGAATTGTCTTCCGAACTCCATCAATTCTTGCTCTTCTTCACCTTCTGGATTATTTTCGATTTTTACTGAAGGCAGTACAATTTCACCTCCGCGTTCTTTTATTTTTGCTTCAAGCGTATCAACTGCTCCACAGAAAAATTCATATGCTGTATCACCGGAACCGAATACAGCGCAAGTTTTGCCGGAAAAATCAATCTCATCCATATCTTCAGCAAGGTCTAAAAATTCATCAGGCAAATCGCCGTCACCCCACGTGTAGGTTCCCATCATAATATGGTCATAATCGTTAAACAGCTGTGCATCATCTATATCCATCACTTCGTAACGGTCTGCCTCCGCTTCCGTGTCTTGAAGCCCCTTTTCAATCAAATCTGCCATTGCTTCAGTGTTGCCAGACATTGTTGCATAAACGAGTAAAATCTTCCCCAATTCTTTTTTCCTCCTCTAATGAATCATTGCTGACACATCGTACGGCTGAACAAATTTACATTCATACAAACCTGCACAAAAGAAATTCTCTTTCTGATTGGCCACTCTCCATCCATGCCCTTTAATGGTATCGAACCATTTTAACGACCTGGCTTCGAGGTCGGCCTGGTAAATTCTCGAATAACCATTTTCGTCTTGCATTGTTGTGACATATATAATTCCATCATCCTCTGAAATATCAAGAAATGATTCTTCATTTTTCATCATGCTGGATTGTATAGTGAACTCTTCATCAGTCAAAATATTCCGTACAGTGACAGCACCGCACTTACCTTTCACAGAACCCATCGCAGCCACTAGCCAATTTTCATTGAACACGAGCATGGATGCTGTCATGCGTGTTTCTTCTTTTTTAACGATTTGGACTGTGTCATGGTTAAAGTCATAAGCCCAAATGCCTCCAAAATATTCGTGTATTTGCGTGCCGATGAAAAGGCTGCTGCCCTGCAGGCACAATGAACGGATTACAGGGGGGTTATCAAATCCCGCAAAAGGTTTGGCTACGCGCCAAGAAACACCAAAATCATCCGATACATAAATGCAATGCTTGCCATGGGCGCAGGCAAACCCGTCGTTTCGGCCAGTAATCGCCCATACTGTTGCGTTTGTCGGAAAGCTCGACATCGTCCAGGTTTTCCCTTCGTCAGACGAACGAATGACCGTTCCCTTTTCACCGACGCCAAACAAGTAAGGCCCTATGTAACTGATGCCATGAATTTTGCTTTTCAAACGGAAAAGCTTTCTCCAGCCCTGCTCCAAAGAATAATGAAAAATGCCTTCTCTTTGTACCGCCACAAAATAACCTGAAGATGCCGATGCCGTGACAGCAGTCGCCCCTTTATGAAACATGGGTCTTTTCCTTGCTGATATAATCCGCCCATGCAAGAAAATCTCTCGCAAACGCTCGGCAGCTTTCCACATCTTCATCTGTTTCAGGCGCCAGTTCGATTTTCAATGTTTCCTGGTAAACAGCAGCTCCCGCCTCTTGCAGCATGACACTGAACAAATTGACCGCTTCACAAAACTTCGGATAAGAATAGTCGCCAGATCCAAAGCAGGCTGTTATCAAACCATTAAGCTGGAGCTGTTTGACCTCTTCAAAAAAATCTTCCGCTTCGTAAGGCAAATCGCCGTCGCCCCATGTATACGTGCCAATCAGCACATAATCATAGGATGTCAAGGCAGAAACATCCGCATCATCTATCTCCATGCAGTCGATATCCAACTCATAATCCTGAAACGTTTCTTTTATAATGACGGCAATGTCTTCCGTATTTCCTGACATGCTGGCATATGTAATCAGGGCTTTAGCCATGTTATCACCTCATTAATTGATAATGATTTTCAATATCATATGTAACACTTTAAATGATAATGATTTTCATTGTCAATAAGTAAATAAAAAAAGACAGCACATCGCTGTCTTTTTAAAATGGATTTTCCTGATCCAGCATATCCTTTATGACTTGAACAAAAGCTTGAACTTGCTTCAGCTCAAAGGCAGGTTCATAGCCTAATAGCCATGTGTCCCGTCCAATTGGATGCTCTTTTGTGTCTAACAGTGGCATTTTATTGACTTTATCTTCATTTTGAAGAGTAACTGACGGCAATATGGCATAACCGATTCCGTGCAACGCCATCTGTTTACACGTTTCAATCTGATCAACCAATATCGTCTGTTTTGGCGACGTTTTAAATTTTTGATGCCACCAATGCTGAATTTCCTGAAAATAGGTGCTGTCGCTTTTAAACTGGATAAACGGCCGTTCAGTATGGGCAATATCTTCGATGCAGGAAATGTCAGTGTCGACTAAATACAGGTGATCTGTCATCAAGTAATCTTTACGGCCCTTCCACTCAGGATTCCCTCTTATAATACCGATATGAACCTGATCCTCATATAAGCTTTTCAGCATTTCGCTGCTCCAGCCGGTAATGAGCGAAACCTTTGCATTCGGGTACTTTTCCACATACGTCTTCAGGACTTTAGGGAGCCAATGCTGGCCGATTATTGAGGCGACAGCAAGCTTCAATGTGCCGTGAATTTCACCTTCAAGCTCATCAATATTTTCTCTAATCCTTTCCTGCTCTAACGTTGCATCATTTGCAAACTGAATGATTTTCTCACCGGCGGGGGTTACCGTTAACCCTTTTTGAGATCGCAAAAAGATTTTAGTGCCCCACGCCTTTTCAATCGTTTGTAAGCGCTGAGATAAAGCCGGCTGAGATACAAAAAGCCGCTCCGCCGCCTTTCTCATATTTAACTCCTCAGCTAAAACTACGAGCATATGAAGCTCTTGAAGCTGCATGTCGTCCTCCTTTTTTATAATCAATAAGTTTTTCTTATCTCCCATTCTAATAAACTCTTCGTTTCTGATTCAAGTCCTTTTCTCGTTTAAATTATGTATACGCTTTCTTTGTTGACCTTCCAATATATTGAAAATAGGCCGTGAAGCCTACTTATTCAATGAGCGTATGTGCTTATTTAACTCCTTTAATACCACTCTTCTCGTAAAAATCCCTTCAAACACCTGTTCGTCGTTTTCCACACAGACAAATCCGTTATTAATGACCATGCTAAATCCCTTCATAATCGGATCATTTGTATGGAGACGCGGAATATCTGTCAGCATCACTTCCTCAACTGTAATTTGGTCAAGCTTTTCAAACTCAATTCGCTCAAGCCCAAAAATGCTGTTCATAATCATATTTGTGCCGATTAAACCATGTAAACGATAGGACGCATCAAGAACCGGAATAGCTGTGTATCCGGTTTTTGTCAGCACTAATAATGCGTGCTCAAGGTTATTGCCGACTTGAACGTGCGCTACTTTGTCCGCCTCAATCATGAATTGTCCGACTGTTGCCTCAAGAAGCTGGTCTGATTGTAAGCTTATCATGTTTTCGACCCCTTTTCATTTTCATCAACCATACATTCCCTATATTACAATAATATAAACTTTATCAGTATTTGTCGAAAAGTTTCCTCCAATAAAAAAGATACTCTTTTTACGAGTATCAATTATAGGGCATTACATTAATTTTCAAATCGAAATCGGTCGTATAGTGTTACAAGTTTTTTGTAGGTGGTTCCATCAACGTTTTTGGTTCCTGTCTCTATATCGTTGATTTCACTGCTCAAAAGCTCGATAGCATACTCATGGTTGATCAGGATATTCAGCAGAAGTTTTTGTTCTTCTTCTGTAAATCGTTCACCGATAAGACTCATTCGCAATCAGGCCCCCTGTTTTATACTGAATACCTCTGAAAGTAAGTCAACTTACTTTCAGCTCTACCGCTAGAATAAGTAATCAGAAAACAAACGTCAACCGCATAATTCGACATTTCCCTTTGCTTTTCACACGGAATTATTTTGTAAAACGATTTGCATAGCTGAAGGCAGTGTATGAATCCGGTTTTATTTTCGCCTCTATCCCCATGGAAGTAATACGTCCTGTCATTTCTTGAATCAGTTCTTTTGTAAGCCCTTTTTTTCCAATATCCAAGTGAACCTCAAAGGTCAGATCCGCTCCCTCACCGGTAAAGGGCAGGAGCAGATCTGTGATATCCATTAAGTGTCCGTCCAGAATATAAGCGGCTGTTTCCTGGCTGTACGCCGTTTCTAACGAAATCTTCTCCCGAAGGCTATGTATGGGTCTGTCGACTGTATGATTTTTCAAACAGCCCCAAGCTCCCTTGCCTGTACGATGCAAATGC
The DNA here is from genome assembly GCF_000815295.1 of Bacillus sp. MSP13. Lineage (NCBI taxonomy): Bacteria > Bacillati > Bacillota > Bacilli > Caryophanales > Bacillaceae > Bacillus > Bacillus sp. MSP13. The sequence goes on along the minus strand of NZ_JXAQ01000003.1, from coordinate 287,712 downwards.
AATGCGGTAATAAACTTGGTGTAATCTCGGTGGACCTGTGAATCGGTTCCGATAGATAACACATAGGAGGAACGGGGGTCCTTTCGAACAAAGGCTTTAAGCCGTTCCATCACATCTTGAAAGGTCATCTGTGCTTCTGAGAGATTATAAAACAGAAAAGAATCAGCCATGCCGACACTCCTTTTCAAGGATTTACAACCATGAAACAAGTATGTTCCTTATCGTTTATTACGATTACTTTTTACAGAAGCGGAAGCTTGTTCCCCTTATTTCAGGAACCTACTGAAGAAGTTCAAAGATTTCGATGGAAACCATGTCGATATTATCAAACGGATATGTGTTAGGTTTTTCACCTTTTTGGAAAACTGTCAGCTCAAACGTTTGATTTTTTTCGAAATATTTTACACTGCATATTTTCTCACCATTTACTTCGAAATAACGCTGCATTGGCTCGTTAGCCGCTTCCGCTGTTTCTTGCAGACTTTGCAGCCGTGTGATGATACCCATTAATTGTGACATTCTAAAAAAGGACTCCTTTCAAAAAGCAACTTCAAATCAACAAGTATTTATTATAATACAAGTTCTATTGAGCATCATACCATAAAGTCGGACAGGATGGCATTTTCCCTGCTGAATTTAAGAAAAGAAAAAAATGAAAAAATGATTTTTTATTAGTTTGAGGCTTTTTTTTGAATGTCATGCACACATTAATGATTTTTTTAATATACCCGCAGCGTCAAGAAGGCTTTTTTACTAATTCATCAAAATCTTCTTTTGAAATTTTGCAATATGTAATGATTCAGGGGTGAACATCTCGCCGCATTTGCCGACTAATATCTCTTACACCGCCATGCAGCATTGGTACGGGGGGCAGGCGCTGAATGACTATTTTTGTTCCTTCCAGTGTTCCATGTTTTCCCCTAGTTAGGTTTATTGTTTTATGGATTGTCTTATGCTTTGGCAAAATAAAAAACTTGGCGGGGGTAGCGCCAAGTTTTTTCGGATCTTGATCTGATAGAGGGGTTGGGGAACAGAGAGTAGGTATCTCTCTATAATTAAATGATAATGATTATCAGTATCAATGTCAATCGTTTTTTAACATTTTTTCAATTATAAAAAAAACGGCCTTTCAGCCGCTTAAATCAATCCATCCTGCTCATATAAATAAGAGTAAGGCAAGTCTATAAATAAATACATCTGATCATCCATTGGATATGAAAACGTTCTGATCATTTCACCAGTTTCCAAATCGCTGTACAAATCACTGAAAAACCCTTTTCTGAGGTTTCTCATTCTCATGATATTCTCCAAAAAATAAGGACGCCAGCTCCAATTCTTTTCCGCGTATTCCGGCTGGTAAATCCACTCTCCATCCTGTTTAAACACATTTCCCGTCAGCTGATCGCCTTCTTCATCACACATGTAAATTCTAAAGCTGCAATCTGTCAGCTCTTTTGCGAGTTTTTTTATAAAGTCATCATCAGAAGACAAGTTGTTTTTTCTTAAAGATGTCACAGCTTGATGGACTCGTTTGTAAAACTGTTCGGAGTGCTCATAGACGGTTTCAAGCTTCTTTTTCTCATGTGTGATAAATTGGTGAAATTCAGCTTTAAGTCTTTGCTTCAATACATCTCTCTGTGGAAACGTTTCAGAAGGAGACAACAAGTAATACCCCTGAAAATAGCGGCCGCCGTTTCTCCAAGCGTATTGAAGCTGGAAGTTCGCCTCAATATCTTCATACAGCAGCGCCGCACCGATTTTTCTCGCTAATAAAGATATGCTGAACAGCACATGCTCATATGATGGTGACGGCTGTGATATTTTCAGCGCCTGCAAATCGATTTTTAACAGATCTGGTGAAAGCAGTGCGATTCTGTCCAGGTTGCTGCTTTCTTTCCCGATGTTATCAACTGCGATTTTAATTCCGTATGTACGATAGTAGGCAAGCATATGGTAGAGCTGCTCAATATCCCCTTCAAAATTGTGCTCCGTAATTTCAAGCACAAAACGATGAAGTTCGATTCCCTTTGCTTCATACTCTTTCAGAAGCTCCAGAAAGCTTTCACCATGATCAAGCATCAGCAGATTGGCGTCCTGATTCATAAAAATCAGCAGATCAGAATCAGCCTCTAAAAAGCGGTCAAGAGCTTGGCGGATAATTCTGTTATCCACCTCTAATTTATATTCTTCGGGTATCCCCGCGTCTAAAAAAAAGGGCCCGAGACTTTGGATTTCTGAATCTGCCATTATACGCCCAAGCACCTCATACCCGACGATTTTCTGCTCCTCAGCACTGAAAATCGCTTGGTAATATGGAAGGACATCATCAATGTTCGTTAAAATATCAAGTGGATCCAACATGTTATCACCTGCTTCTCTATCTTTGTCTGATTATACCACATTGAATCCAAAGTTTAATATGCTTTAAAATGGATAAGGATTGAGCCATTGCCCCCCATCTAGAGTGACACATTCCCCATTCATATAGGAAGCTTCATCAGAAAGCATAAACGCGGCTAAAGATGCGATTTCCTCCGGCGTGCCGAGCCGGCCGAGCGGCACACTGTTCAGCGTTCGGGCTCTCGCTTTTTCTGATTCAAATAGTTTCTCCGCACCGCCTGTTCGTTCAATTGGACCTGGTGCAATCGCGTTTGTGCGAATGCCGTATTGGCTCCCCCACTCCACGGCCAGAGTTCTTGTCAATGACAATACCCCTGCTTTGGCTGCAGCGGAATGGACGACCCCCGCTCCCGCTCCCCAAGCGTATGTGGCGGCCATATTTAAAATGACGCCCTGCTTCTGCTTCTCGATCCAATGTCTGGCTGCAGCTTGGCTGCAAAAAAATGTGCCGTTTAAGACAATCTCAATTACGGCTTTCCATCCATTGGGCGTCAGCTTTTCTGCCGGGCAAATAAAGTTTCCGGCCGCATTGTTGATCAGCGCATCAATCCGCCCAAATGCTTTTATCGCTTCTGTCATCATGTCAGAAGCGGCGGAATCAGAACGGACATCCATTTGAAAACAGGCGACCTGTCCCTCAAAGGTTTCAATGTCTCGTTTCGTTTCTGCGAGTGCTTCCTCGTTCCTCCCTGTCACCATAACGTACCAGCCTAATTCAGCCTGTCTTTTTGCCATTGCTTTTCCCATGCCGCTTGACCCGCCGGTAATAACAACCGCCTTTTTTTCCATGATTTCTCCCCCTTGTTATGAATGAGTATTCATTCAATTTTATTCTATCATGGTATGCCTGCTTCTGTCAGTACACGCTGATATGAGATTTTTTCAAGATACAGATGATATAATAGAAAAACTCTATTAAAGGTTGGTTTGAAATGAAAAAGATGTCCAGAAGGCAATTTCTAAAAGGAACGTTCGGGACTCTTGTTGCCGGGGCTTTAGCGGCCGGCGGCGGATACGGCTATGCCAGATATTTGGAGCCGCATATGATCGAGACAACCGAACACACAATCAAAAGCTCTCTCATCCCGCACGGATTTGACGGTTTCAAAATCGTGCAGTTTAGTGATACACACTTAAGTGATTCTTTTACTCTTGAAGATTTAAAGACTGTTATCCAGTCAATTCATGAATCTAAACCTGATCTCATTGTGTTTACAGGTGATATCATCGATAATCCTGATACGTATCAGCAACATCAGGAAGTCATTCCATTATTGAGAAAACTATACGCGCCCTTTGGCAAGTTTTGTGTTTACGGCAATCATGATCACGGAGGCTATGGAACTGCCGTTTACAAAAGCCTGATGACGGCCGGCGGTTTTACGGTAAACCGCAATGGCTATCAAACATTGTCGCTTGCAGATGGCAGCAAGATCGAGATTGCATCACTTGATGACTTAATGCTAGGAAGCCCGGACTATGAAGGCATCCTTTCAAGGCTAAGTGACAGACTTTTTTCTATTCTGCTCGTTCATGAGCCTGATGCAGCATTAAAAACAACAGGCTATCCGGTGAACCTTCAGCTTTCCGGCCATACACACGGCGGCCAGATTCAGCTTCCTTTTTACGGGCCGATTATTACACCTCCTTATGGAAAGGTCTACACAGAGGGAATGTATCAGACAGGCAGCACCCATATTTACGTGAACCGCGGCCTCGGGATGACCAGATTGCCTTTGCGGTTTCTGGCCAAGCCTGAAATCTCTGTCTTCACCTTAAAAAACGCAAATTAATGTAGCAGGATGGGCTCCTCATCAATACTTATAAGTAAAAAAGAGAGGATGAGGAAACTGCTTACGTACCGGGTAAAGCAAGGTGAAACACTAAGCAGCATCGCGGCTGATTTCAGAATCAGCACCGCTTCATTACTCAAAGCTAATCCGTCACTGCAGGCAGGGCTCACTGCGGGACAGTCCATTGTCATCCCCGGCCTGCCGGACCCTAATACGATTCCGTATCATATCTCAGTCTCAATCGGCGCGAAGACCCTTACGCTGTTCCAGAATAATCGAATGATGAAGACCTATCCGATTGCGGTCGGCAAAATACTGACCCAAACGCCGACTGGCGAATTTTATATTATTAACCGCCAGCGCAATCCCGGCGGCCCATTCGGCGCCTATTGGCTAAGCCTTTCTAAGCAACACTACGGAATACACGGGACGAATAATCCTTCTTCGATTGGCAAGGCTGTCTCTAAAGGCTGCATTCGCATGCATAACAAAGATGTGATCGAACTCGCTTCAATTGTGCCAAACGGAACAAGAGTCATGATGAACCGGTAATGTTTTCTTATTTGTTTCAAAAACAGGCGGTTTATAATATGATAAAGTGGGACCTTTAGGGTAAGGAGCGTTTTTATGGATATATTTAAAAATCGTAATTTTGTTCGTCTATTTTTCGCAGCACTCGCTTCTCAAATGGGGACGACAGTAGGCAACATGGCATTTGCTTTTTTCTTGCTGGACCGCTTCAGCAGCCAGCCTTCATATACGACCTTGGCGGAGCTGATGTATTCTCTTCCGACCGTATTTGTATTTCTGATCGTGGGAGTCGTCGCGGACCGGTTTGACAGAAAAAAGGTGGCGGAAAACTGCGATTGGATTAGAGCAGGTCTGACTGTCGTCCTTTTTTTCACTTTATTTACCGGCAATATTCCTCTTGTTTTCTGTATTTTATTTGTCAGAAGCGCTGTCACGAAGTTTTTCTTTCCGGCAGAAAACAGTTTGGTACAAGCCATCCTGCCAAAGGAGCACTATGCCAAAGCAGCTGGGCTTAATCAGATGCTCTTTAGTATTTTTATGGTGTTCGGAGTCGGAATAGGTGCTTTTATGTACAACACAATCGGAATTGAAGGCGCCATTATTCTCGATTTTGTCAGCTTTATCATTTCCGGGCTGCTGATCCGCAGCTGCCGAATTCCAAAGGAAGCCCGACAGCCAAATGGCGCATTCAGCTGGAGAAAAGCCTCTGTTAAAGATTCAATAAATGATTTTAAAGAAGGCATTCTCTATATATCAAAAAACAAACTGCTGGCATCCCTGATTTTCGGCTTCTTCATTTTTGGATTTGTCAACGGGGGATTCGCTGTATTGCCGATGTTTACAATGAAATATGGATTGGCGCCCGACCGTTATGAATGGCATACGTCTGTATTTACGATCGCACTCGGTTTTGGGCTGCTGGCGGGAAGTGTTCTCGGCACGATCATCTCAAAAAAAGTGAAACCTCACTTTTTAATGTCGATACCGATTTTTATCGCAGGTTTGCTGATTTTTGTCCTCGGCTACACAAATGTGTTATGGGTGTATTACGCGGCAGCATTTGTCCTCGGAATGTGCATCGGACCGGTCAACATTGCGATCGGAGGCTGGATGCCAAAGATTGTTCACCCTAAGCTGATGGGACGTGTAAGCGGCTTGCAGGACCCGTTTATGATGTTTGCACAGTCACTGACACTCGGCTTAGTTGCGCTGTTATTCCCTAAGTTCGTTTCAAACATTGATTATCTTTATTACGGCATGGGCGTTATCACCCTGCTTGTTTTTATTTTTTATTTTGTTGCACTGCCAAAATACAGTGCACAGGCTGTGGAAGTGAATGTTCAGGAAGCCTTTCAAGAGCAGCCCAAAAAGAAAGTAAAATCTGTATAATTTAAGTTGTAAATGCGCTTTTTTTCTCAGAAAAAAGCGCATTTTCATATTCAATATTTGCATTTCAACTTTAAAAAAGTATAATCTAATCATATAGAATTTGATAAGAGCAAAGGAGAGAAATAATGGACGACCATGCACATACGAAAGATCTGCAGCCAACCGTAGAAAATCTTTCAAAAGCAGTTTACACTGTGAATCGCCATGCAAAAACCGCCCCTAACCCTAAATACCTATATCTACTGAAAAAACGGGCTTTGCAAAAGCTTGTCAAAGAAGGTAAAGGAAAGAAAATAGGGCTTCATTTTTCAAAAAATCCAAGGTTCAGCCAACAGCAATCGGACGTGCTTATCTCAATCGGAGACTACTATTTTCACATGCCTCCAACGAAAGAAGACTTCGAACATCTTCCGCATTTAGGTACACTTAATCAATCGTACCGAAATCCTAAAGCTCAAATGTCTTTAACAAAGGCGAAACACCTATTGCAAGAATATGTCGGCATGAAAGAAAAGCCGCTTGTGACAAATCGCCAGCAGCCAACTTATCATAAACCCGTCTTTAAAAAACTCGGCGAGAGTTACTTTTAACATAAAAACAGCCGTGCCCCCTCGGGCATCGGCTGTTTTTATTTATTCGATAACATACGTATCCACTTTTTTAATCAAATCACTGATCTCAGGCTTGCTGATCTGTTCATCTGCGCCAACGACTTCCCCGCGGTGACGCAAATCATCGGTAATTAGCGATGAGAAAATCATAACCGGCACGTCTGAGCTTTTCGGATTTTCCTTCAGCAGCTTTGTGAGCCTGTGTCCATCCATTTTTGGCATTTCAATATCAGTGATGATCATATCGATCTGTTCTGATAAATCTGTTTCGTTTTCAGCAAGGTCCATGATATACTCATAGGCCTCTTTTCCGTTTTCAAACGAAGAAATATTATTGTACCCAGCCTCTTTTAATTCATCCTGCAAGAGGCGCATTAAAAGCGGTGAATCCTCTACAATAATAAGCTTTTTATCAGCTCTTCTTTGATCGAAGCCCTCGGTATGCATATTGTACGTATCCACACCTGAGTCAGATTCAATATCATAAATAATTTTTTCATAATCAGGCAAAAAGATCATCAGGTTTTCGAGCTTAATAATCCCGGTAAGGTGCCGCTCCATTCCTTGGTTTAACGATGTCGGCTTTTCAATTGCTTCCCAGGATACTCTGTGAATTTGAGACACAGAGCCGACATGGAAAACAATTTTCCGTTTATTAAATTCAGTTACGATATATTTCTCATCTTTTGATCCGTCAGGCTCCACACCAAAAAATGAGAAGAGGCTGATCACAGGGAGAATTTCTCCTCTGAGCTTGATCATTCCTTCTACATGCTGATGAGAGTGAGGCACAGATGTTACCTCAAGCGGCTGAATAATTTCCCTTACTTTCATGACGTTAATTCCAAAAGCATTATCGCCCACGCCAAACTTCACAATTTCCAATTCATTTGTTCCAGAATCCAATAAAATTTCGTATTGTTGTAACGACACTTCAATCCCTCGCTATTCGCATTCAGTATTGTACTGTATATATCGGCGTAAATTGTAAAAAGTGAATGGCATGGCTCTTCAAAATCCGATTTGGAGAGCGTTAAGACGCGTTTCTCTAAAAAAGAAACTTTTTTTCTGCTAACCATTGACTTTACAACTAGCAGTGATAAAATAGTCAGGGATTTTTCCAAAGAAGGGTGTAAATAATGGGTACCTTAGTAATATTCAAAGAAAATGAAATGACTGTTTTAGAAGATATCAGTGAAGAGACTTACCTGCATATGAAGAAAGAATCAGCTGACCTTCAAGAAGAGCATCCCCCGTATATGATTTGGCACGAAGACCTTCACTTTGATTATGGTTATTAATGAAAGCAGCACATATAAACAATAATAGAACATGATACAATAAAGACAATCAAAATGCTGGTTGTCTTCTTTTTTTCTGAAAAGAAAGGTATGTTTAGAAAAAAGGCGCATACAATCGATATATATCGGCTAAAAAGGTGACAAATAGCCAGCTAGTGGTAAAATAGGATAAACTCATTATATTTGTTAAGGTGATGAATTATGGAACATTTGCTGAATCCGAAAGCAAGAGAAATTGAAATTTCAGGAATACGCAAATTCTCAAATCTTGTAGCTCAACACGAAGATGTCATTTCGCTAACAATCGGCCAACCAGACTTTTTTACACCGCATCATGTGAAAGCTTCCGCAAAAAAAGCCATTGATGAAAACGTGACGTCATATACTCCGAATGCCGGCTACCTGGAACTGAGACAAGCTGTACAAATTTATATGAAGAAAAAAGCGGATTTCAACTATGATGCTGAATCTGAAATCATCATCACAACAGGCGCAAGCCAAGCCATTGATGCCGCATTTCGGACGATTTTATCTCCTGGTGATGAAGTCATTATGCCGGGCCCGATTTATCCAGGCTATGAACCGATTATCAATTTGTGCGGCGCTAAGCCTGTGATTGTTGATACTAGGTCTCACGGATTTAAGCTTACTGCCCGCCTGATTGAAGAGGCTCTGACTCCTAACACCAAGTGTGTCGTGCTTCCTTATCCGTCGAACCCTACCGGTGTGACTTTATCTGATGAAGAGCTGAAAAGCATCGCTGCCCTTTTAAAAGGCAGAAATGTCTTCGTATTATCTGATGAAATATACAGTGAATTAACATATGACAGGCCGCATTACTCCATCGCTACGCATTTGCGGGATCAAACGATTGTCATTAATGGCTTGTCAAAATCACACAGCATGACTGGCTGGAGAATTGGATTTTTATTCGCGCCGAAAGACATTGCTAAGCACATTCTAAAGGTTCATCAATACAATGTGTCGTGTGCGTCATCAATCTCTCAAAAAGCCGCGCTTGAAGCTGTGACAAACGGCTTTGACGATGCCCTGATTATGAGGGAACAATACAAAAAACGACTGGACTATGTATATGACCGCCTTGTCTCCATGGGACTTGACGTTGTCAAACCGTCGGGCGCGTTTTATATCTTCCCTTCTATTAAATCATTTGGAATGTCTTCATTTGATTTTAGTATGGCTCTTTTGGAGGATGCTGGTGTCGCACTCGTGCCGGGCAGTTCATTCTCAAAGTATGGTGAAGGATATGTGAGATTGTCTTTCGCATACTCGCTGGATACGCTAAGAGAAGGGCTGGACCGCTTGGAAATATTCATATTAAAGAAACGGGAATCCATGCAGACAATAAACAACGGCGTCTAAGCCGTTGTTTTATTTTTTTGGAAATGAAATTTTAAACGCTGTGCCTTTTTCCGGCTGGCTGTCTACATGGATGGCTCCCTGATGATTTTCAATGATATTAAATGTTACCATCAGCCCAAGCCCCGTGCCTTTTTCTTTTGTCGTTAAAAATGGTTCACCAATTCGGTTCAGCACCTTTTCAGGTATGCCTTCCCCTTCATCTTTGATCGTGACATGAACAGAATGCTCATCCTCAGTTATGATAATGTCTACTGTTCCTCCGTCAGGCATCGATTCAACCGCATTTTTAATTAAATTAATGAATACCTGCTTCAATTGATTCTGATCACCGTTTATATAAATGCTGTCTTTTTGATAGCTTGTTCTGATAAAAATGCCATTCAAATTCGCCTGCGTTTCCAACAGGGCCGAGACCTCACCAATTAATTTTTTTAGGTTCAAATATTCTTTAACGGCATTTTGCTGGGGTTTCGCCAGCATGAGAAGCTCACTTAGTATTAATTCGATGCGGCTGAGTTCAGAAAACACAATATCAAAGTAGTGTTCATTTTCTTCCATCGTCGGTTTCATCAGCTGTAAAAACCCTTTAATCGCTGTCAGCGGGTTGCGGATCTCATGGGCGATTCCCGCCGCGAGCTGCCCTGCGATTGATAATTTTTCCGATTGCAGCATCAACTCTTCTGTTTGTTTTCTCTCAGAAATGTCTCGAAGAATGATTTGGACTGCCGCTTCACCAAAAAAGGTCGTCGGAATGCAGACCATCTCGGTATAGATGACCCTATTTTGGAAGGTGAACCAGGATTGCTTGACAATTTCTGATTCTGTTTTTTTCTCGGCGATGTTTTGAATTCTCTCTTTTACATCCTCATGATCGCAAGGGTGCAGCTGATCATATATGTTTTTGCCAATTAAATCCTCATAGGTAGCTGCTTCAAACAGTGAAATTCCCGACTCATTCATAAACACCCATTTCCCATTGTGAATCACCGCAATGGTATCGATTGAATTTTGAATGAGCAGCTGATATCGTTCACGGCTTTTTTGCAGGATGGTTTGGAATTTTTTCCTTGAAGAGATATCGATCAGCAGCAGCAGTTCAGCCTGCTGGTTTTTGTAGACGGTCGGGGACGCTTTCACTTCTAAATGAACAGGTGTGCCATCAAGCCTTTTCCACGTCTGTTCAATCATTCCGACTTCCATTCCTTTTTGCATTCGTATAATCCTGTTTTTCACGATATCGTGATATTCTTCTTCAATAAATTCATAGGACCATTTGCCAATAATAGTATCCTTGCTTTTCGCTCCCAGCATTGAAAGCATCGCGCTATTTGCATAGACGATCTTTCCTTTGACACTGATGCATAGCGGACTCGGAAGATTTTCAACGAACCGTTCATAATCATCCGTTATATATGTAGTCGATTCCGGGCTTGCAGGCTCGATTTCATGTTTTTCGCAGTTTAGGGATTGATGGCCTGTTTCTTCTTCAAGAACTTTCATTTTCAAAATGATTTCCCGTTCTGTCCGCTCAGCTCTTGTCGTAACAATTTCTACTGCAGCCTCCACCCACACAATCGTATGATCTTTTTTTATAAAACGAAAGGTACACGGCATCAGATGATGTTCATTATAAAAGTAGCTTTCAACTAAAAATTGGTCTTCCTCATGCAGGAACGTTTTGAGGAATGATCCGATCATCTCTCCTTGGAGATAGCCCAAATGCAGTTTGGAGTTGGCAGATATGTAAATGATGCGTCCATTAGAGGCCAAGACTGCATGAATATCGGTTTTTGTTTGAAATGGTTTAACATGCTGCATATCCTGTTCCACAGAATCCCTCCTTTGCATGATCATCTTGTTTCGACATATACAGATTGACTTTTACCTAGTATGATTCGCTAGAAAATCAGGATTCTCCTTCTATTCTTATGGTGAACGTCATTTTTTGAATAAATGAAAGGGCGCACAATCATTTAGATGTGCACCCTCTTTTTTATTTTTTGCTGTGTTTTTTTTCGAGCTCTGCGTAAGCGTGGATCGCTCTTTTCGCAATAATTTTATTGATCTTATCATCATCCTTTACAGAAGGTACAACGACACTGAAAGCCACTTTTGGATTTTTGGAGGGATAATAGCCTACGAAAGTTAGGTTATATGTTTTTTTCCCCCACCAATTACGGTTCGTGCCATAGTAAAATGTTTCCGCTGTTCCTGTTTTTCCAGAAACATCTTCTGTAAACGTATTTTTAGCAGTCCCTGAAGCGGTAACTAATTTCATTCCTGTCTTTACCTGCTGTATGTCACTTTCTGTATTGTTAATTTTATTGAGAATGTTTGGCTTTCGTTGTTCTATTGTTTTTCCAAGACCGTCTTTACTGCTGGGCTCATGAATACTTGTAACAATTCTTGGCTGAATACGGTAGCCTCCGTTGGCTATGGATGAAATGTACTGCGCCATTTGAAGCGGTGTATATGTATCGTATTGACCGATTGCCAAGTCTAATATTAATCCCCCTACAGCATCAGGCGTGGTTTGCATACCGGCTGATTCCTGCGGCAGATCAATACCTGTCTTTACGCCCAGACCAAATTGGCTGTAGTAATTTCTCATCTTATTTAAATCCTTCTGATCAGCAGGCAGAGGTCCATGCGGCTTATATGTTACACCTGCAATATGCATGGCGACATTAAACATGTATACGTTTGAGCTTTTTTGCAGTGCGGTTAATTCGTTAATAGTTCCCATATTCATATAGGACTTCTTAGGCTTGTTACCGTTTCCTGCAAAATAAAGAGGTGTATCCACAAAATATTTATAATGCGGAATCCCGTCCTGATAGCCGGCAAGTACGGTGGCACCCTTCACTGCCGAACCCATTTCATATTGGGTCGTAAATGCGCCTATCGCATAATCTTGAATTTTGTTTGTTTCTGCATCTATCTTTTTTCCCGCCATCGATAAAATATCGCCGTTATTCGGATCCATCATCACAACAAAGGCCCTGTCAAGCATATAGTTTCCACGTGCACGGCTGTTTCTCACTTCTTCTTCAATGATCTTTTCTACTTTTGCCTGAAGCTCCATATCGAAAGAAAGCCGTAGATCGTATCCCCTGCTGCCCTTATCAATGGTTTTTTGGCTGACGACATTTCCTTTATTGTCTTCTACGTATTGCACTTTTTCTTTATGGGAATTTAAGTAGTCTTCATATTGATATTCTAAATAACTTTTCCCCACCCTGTCATTATTGGCATAACCTCTTGTTAAGTAGAAATCTTTCCGGTCGCTAAGCAGGCCCTGTTCAGGTGTTGTGACGCCGCCGAAAACGGAATAGAGGGTTTTGTCATAAGGGTATTTTCGTGTCCAATCGTTTACGATGTCGATTCCCGGAAGCTCTTCTAAATGCTCAGAAACAATTGAAATTTCATCATATGTTAAGTCATTTTTTGGTCTTTGCGCGGAGCTTTTCTTCTCATCGAGGAGCGTGCCATTTTTTCCAGTGCTGTTGCTTTCATTTGGATTCATCGCCTTTACGATTTGAGGTTCGTAAGCATTGCCGCTTGAAAACCTTGTATATATTGCAGCAGTTTCCATTTCTTCATCATTTCGCTGAATAGCCTTCAATTCTTCATCCGGAACACGCTCGATTTGGAGTTTGTAAGCCTCCGCCCCTTTCAGATTGCTTTCAGATTCCTTGAGCAGAGCAGCAGCTTTTTTAGGGTGGGATGCGATCCAGTAATCACGCAAATCCCTATCCTTCAAAAATTCTGTATCAATATGAATGAAAGCAGCAAGCTTCTTCGCTGTTTTGATTTTATCCTCTGTTTTTGTGCTTGATGTTGAAACATAGACAATCTCAGGCACGCTCTGGTTATCGACAGCAACTTTCTGATTTCTGTCATACATCTTCCCTCGAGGCGCGGGATAATACGCTGTTTTTGCATTGGCTACCTCAGCGTCTTCTTCATGCTGTTCACCTTCAACAATTTGAACAACACCTAGCTTGAAAATTAATGCAGTGAATAGAACAAAGACAGCAAGGAAAAAAAGGTTCATTCTGATCGTTCTGTTTCCTTTGCTCTTTTTCTTTGGTTCACGTCCTATTTCAGTCACTTCTGGTTACCCCTCTCAGATCATTCAATATATTTACATATACTGAGATTAATTGTAACACCTTTGTAATAGTTGTTACAGCATAAAGGGATAAAAAAAACTGTCAATATAAAAACATATTTAAATTTAACTAACGATTCAAAAAAAAGGAAGACATGTAACAGTCTGATAAAACATGATTTGCAGCTGATTCCCTGATTTTCAACGATTCAGCACACACTGATTACAAAAATGACAATCTCTCTTTGTCAAAGGAAAGAGATGGTTGCTTTATGACAAAAAAGCTATGTTATGATTTTTTTGTAGAAACAAACAACTCTAGGAGGTTATGAACTAATGAAGAAAGCATTTATTTTATCTGCTGCCGCTGCGGTGGGATTATTCACATTCGGAGGCGTACAGCAAGCATCAGCGAAAGAACTCTCCTGCCAGCATGTGGTAAAGGTAAAAATGGGGAACACAGTGCAAAACATGTCCCTTAACGATATCGTCAAAAAACTGCATATGAAAACAAATATCAAAACATTAAACGCTGCAAATGAAAAAGAGCTTAAGAAGCTTCTTCAAAAACATGCGAAGCAATCTAACATGAATATTCAGGATGTTCAAAAGACAGAAACGGCAAAACCTGCGAAAAAGACAGCCAAAAAAGCAGCTCCTAAACAAAATACTGCTTCTAAAGCACCTGCAGCTGCTGAAAAAACAAATAAAACAACATCTGCGCCTTCATCTGTAAGCGCATATGAGAAAAAAGTTGTTGAGCTCACAAATGCAGAAAGACAAAAACAAGGCTTAAAGCCGCTTCAAATTGATGAAACATTAAGCAAATCTGCACGCGCAAAATCTCAGGATATGAAAGACAAGAACTACTTTGATCATCAAAGCCCAACTTACGGTTCACCGTTTGATATGATGAAATCTTTCGGTATCAGCTACAAAACAGCAGGTGAAAACATTGCTAAGGGCCAGAAAACACCAGAAGAGGTAGTGAAAGCCTGGATGAACAGTGAAGGACACAGAAAAAACATCCTAAACGCTAACTTTACTCATATCGGTGTCGGCTACGTTGAGTCCGGAAGTTACTGGACACAGCAATTCATCGGAAAATAATATAAAAAAGATTGCCTGTATCTTACCAGGCAATCTTTTTTATTTCACCCAAAGCTTATAGATACTCTGAGTTCCGCTGTTTTCTTCACCTTGTGCAGCGAGCTTGTCATAAAAGGATTTCGCAAGCGATAAGCCTGGCATTTCTTCTCCCATTAATTCCGCTTCCTCCAACGCAATTCCCATATCTTTAATAAAATGCTTTACATAAAAGCCCGGTTCAAAGTTGCCTTGCAGCATACGGGGAGCAAGATTTGACAATGACCAGCTTCCCGCTGCGCCCGTCGTGATGCTTTTCAGGACATTTTCAGGCTGCAAGCCAGATTTTTGTGCATATGCCATTGCTTCAGCCACACCGATCATTCCAGCTGCGATTGCAATCTGATTACACATCTTGGTATGCTGGCCGCTTCCAGCCGGTCCTTGGTATTGAATATTTTCTCCCATTAAAGAAAAAATTGGCATGCAGGCCTCAAAGGCTTCTTTTTCTCCACCAACCATAATTGCGAGTGTTCCGTTTTGTGCACCGATATCTCCGCCGGAAACAGGGGCATCTAAAGCGAATAATGCTTTTTCTTTGGCCGCTTCAGCAATCTTCTTCGCAAGCGAAGGCTTAGATGTCGTCATATCAACCAGATATGCGCCTTTTTTTGCGTTTTCAATGATTCCGCTGTTTCCGAAATACACTTCTTCAACGTCACTGGGATAGCCGACCATTGTAATGATAACGTCCGCTTCTTTTGAAAGATCTTTGACGGTTTCTTTCCATACCGCGCCTTTTTGCAGGATGGTATCTGCTTTTTCTTTTGTCCGGGTGTACACCAATACAGGATGCCCGTCATTCAGAATATGTGATGCCATACTCTTTCCCATCACGCCAAGACCGATAAAACCAATTGTTTTTTTCAAAGTCATTCCTCCCAGAGGGCTTATTTGGATTTTAGTTAAAATTTATCATATTTCCTTCATTTTCTAGACTACCATATCTATTCTTCGTATAGTAGACTCTTCACATAAAAAAATCCCCAAGTTTTTGGGGATGTAAGGGTTACAATGTGAATTTCGCAATTGTGTTCATCAGCTCTTGGCTTGCATGCTTTAATGTTTCCGTTGAGTGTTTGACTTTATCAAGGGTGATCAGCTGCTCATCAGTTGATGCATTCACTTCTTCTGCTGCAGCGGCTGATTCCTGTGATATGGCTGAAATGCTTTGAATGGCTTCAGAAATCGCGAGCTGTTCGTTACTCATTCTTTGAATTTCTTCGTAAATGTGGTCAATGCCTTGAACCAGTGACTGCATTTCCACGGTAATCGTGTTTAATACCTCTCCAGTCTCATGAATGGCACCGTTTTGTTCATCATTCATTCTGCTTGCCTCAACCATTGCGTGAGAAGCTTCTTTCGTCTCAACCTGGATAAGCTTTACAGTCTCGCTGATATGCTTTGTCGAAAGCGCAGATTGCTCAGCAAGCTTCCGCACTTCTTCGGCTACGACAGCAAATCCGCGTCCGCTTTCTCCGGCTCTGGCAGCCTCAATGCTGGCATTTAAAGCAAGCAAGTTCGTTTGGTCAGAAATATTCGAGATCGCTGTAACCACTTCTTCAATATTCTTTGTTTGATTTTCTAAATCAAGCAGCATTGTTTCAACTTTTTTCGTTTCCGTGTTGGCTTCGTTTGACTTCATCAGCAGCTGGCCAAGCGCATCAAGCCCTTTATAGCTTGCATCCTCAGACGATTTTGAGCGTTCTTTCATTCCGCCTGCCTCCGCAGCAATTTGTCTGATTTTTGTTGACAGACTTTCTGATTTTTCGTTAATGGTCTCTACTTCTGAAGCTTGTTCCGATGCCCCTGCTGCCACTTCTTCAATCGCTTTTGCAATCTGTCCGCTTGTTTCATTTGTTTCGGCGGAGACAGCTGTTAACTGCTCAGAGGTATCAGATACTTTCCCTGAAGACAGTCTCACTTGTTCAACCATTTCCTTCATATTTTCTACCATCTGGTTAAAGTCTCTAGTGAGGATCCCGACTTCATCCTTGGATTTAGATTCAGCATGAACGGTTAAATCGCCTGCGGAAACTGCCTTTGTTTTTACAATCAGCTGCTGTATCGGACCGGTTATCGTTTTGGCCAGTAAGTAGCTGAGAATGATTGTAACAACAAGCGCAATCAATGATATCAAAAGATTCGCCCGATTCATTTTATCGGAAATCCACATTAATTTGTCAGTATCAAATTGGGTTCCGACTTTCCAGCCCGTTTCTTCAATCGTTTGGTACACAACCATTTTCCCATTGTCATTCTGTATCCCTTTTTTGTCAGATGCAATGGTTTTCAGTGTTTGATCCTTTGATATATTTTTGCCTTGGTTTGCCGGATGGGCTAAAAGATTGCCGCTCGCATCAGCTAAAAAGGCAAATCCATTGTAAGGCACCTTTTGCTTATTGACCATGCTCTGGATGGCAGAGAGTTTCAAATCGTAGCTGGCAACCCCTACCACTTTTTGTCCGTCAAGGATCGCTTTCGAAGCGGTGACAATCATATCTCCCGTCACGACATCTTGATAAGGCTCCGTCCAAACGGCTTGATCAGGAGTTTCAGCTGCAAGCTTATACCATGGTCTCGAGGTTGGATCATAATCATCAGCAAAATCGGCTTTCGGATATGTAAACATTTCTTTTTTTGCGGTGCCTATGTAAGCCATCGCAACATAATCATCATGATCTTTGATTTGTTTAATATCATCGTTAAACAGCCGAGAAGCTTCTTTACTTGGTTTCGTTACAAACGTATGGGCTAATTCCCCGTTAGCCAATCTTGATAACGATGTGGCATAATTTTTTAATTGCAATTCAATATTTTGTTCAAGTGACTGCGTCACGTTTTGAGTAGTATTTTTCCCATCCTCTGTAATCAACGGTTTTAGTGTCAGATACGAAGACAGCATTAAAAGACCAACTGTGACGATTAACATGATCGAAACAAAAACAGCAATCTTCATGTGCAGTTTTTTAAACAAACCAATCCCCTCCTACTTTCTATATCGGTCCCTTCGTTTAAAAAATGAATAATCAAAAAATAAATTATATGAAAAACGGAACGTATTTACTGAAAATTCAGTCTCATTCTTGGTTGAAACGACATAAGGAGGGGAATGGCCATAAAATCAAATGTATGTGCACCACGGCCGTAGTTTGAGGCGATGTTTCAGCAGCCGACCAAATGGAGCTGATTTAATCAAAGAGATGGAAATACTTTCATTGTAGTGAATATTTCAGTTTTGATTGCTTCGAATTGGAAAATGGCTCATGAACACCATGTATGAGCTGACTATTGAGAAACGGCTTGAGCGCCTTCTCGGCGGTGGGCGTATTCCTTCTATCATAGATTCGCACACGAGATCAGCGCTGTACAATACAGGATAAAGGGCAAGAAAAAACCCATGTGCTCTCTTTCTCCTCCAGTGCGGCCGTTCACCGATTCATGTAATCGGCAATGATTTCGAGGATAAAGAATGATTGGATGTCGGTGTCTTAATGGAATGGAAAAATTCTTTTAATATAAAAAAGCGAGCTGTTCATCACAACAGCCCGATTAAGTGAAATATTCGAGTTTCGCATTAGGGAAATAAGCATCAATATAGGATTCAAGCGTTTCCCGAAGATCATGTTCTTCATCTTTCTGATAAATATATTTTCCGATCCCGTAACGGCCCCATTTATAACGCCGCTTTTCTTCATCTAATTCGAGTTTTGTCTTTGGATAATTCTTCTCAATCACCCGTTTGGCTGGTTTGGTAAAACGGTGCTGTATTAATTCAAACGTAATATCATGTCTAACGTCCTGCGGCAAAGCAGCGTCAAGCTTTTCAAACAAATGTCTGTATCCTTCTTCCCAGCCTTCATGAATATAAATCGGCGCTACTATAAAGCCTAGTGGATACCCTGCTTTTGCAACTTTTACAGCGGCCTCTATCCGTTTATCAAGAGGTGATGTTCCCGGCTCAAAGTTTTTAATTACATAGTCGGCATTAATACTGAATCTAAATCTTGTTTTCCCGTTGTGCTTTGCGTCTAAAAGGTGATCGACATGATGGAATTTCGTTACAAATCTAAGCTTTCCGAGATCACTTTGTCCAAAATGTTCAATGGCGCGCTTCAATGTGTGAGTCAGGTGATCAATTCCGACAATATCTGATGTACATGAGGCTTCAAACCTTGTGAACTCCGGTGCTCGCTCCTTCATATACTTATCTGCCTGATCTAAAATCTCTTCGACATTGACATAAGTTCTGATATACGGCTTTGATCCCATGGTTGTTTGCAGGTAGCAGTAATGGCAATGCCCCATGCAGCCTGTTGCAAACGGAATGGCATATTCAGCCGAGGGTTTGGAAGAGTCAAACTTTAATGTTTTTCTGACACCGATGACTAAAGTTGATTTCGCATTGCGATATTGCTGAAGGTGGTTTTTCCCAGGAATATTACGCACCTGATTGTGGGATGTCGTTTCTCTGATTTCAATGCCCATGTTCTCAAATTTATCCTGTAGTTCTTGGGCCAACGGGTATTCCAGCGCTCTCGGTTCAATATACACAAGCTGCGGAACAAATGGGTTCTGCATAATGCCACATCCTTTTCCTTTACTAACGTTACTTTTCTCATAAGACGGAAAGGATATGAGTTGTAATGATTTCCTTGTTACTCATAAGGATCGATATCAAATAGTTCTTTGTAACTTGATTTCGCTTCTTCATAGCTTGCAAACACAGCATCATCCTCTGCAAACGGATGATAGGTCTCAAAAATAAACAGAGAAAGCTCACCTTCATGGTATGGGTGATGCACAATTTCTGCTTCCTTTATGTGAGCAACATTGGCGGCGTGCGGATTTCTGTAGATCACATACACCTGATCTCCTGCGTTAAAATGGTTTGACATACTATCCCTCCTAGCCATGTTATTGTGCCCTTTTATACCCTTGCTTATGAAAAAAACCAGACAGGCCGAAGGCCGTCTGGTTTTTGTATATTACTTGAATGTTTCTTTTACAAACGCGACAACTTCTTCTGTCGTGCTCATAGATAAGATTGTCTCTTTGAATGATTCAGCTTCTTGTTTAGACAATTTGCTGATTTGTGTTCTAGCCGGAAGGATAGAAGTTGCGCTCATTGAGAACTCATCTAAGCCCAAGCCGAGAAGGATTGGAATCGCTATCTCGTCTCCTGCCATTTCTCCGCACATGCCAACCCATTTACCTTCTTTGTGTGCCGCTTCAATCACGAGTGTAATCAAGCGCAGGATTGCCGGGTTGTATGGCTGATACAGGTAAGATACACGTTCATTCATACGGTCAGCAGCCATTGTGTATTGAATCAAATCGTTTGTTCCAATACTGAAGAAATCAACTTCTTTAGCAAACTGATCAGCGATGACTGCAGTTGACGGAATTTCAACCATCATACCGACTTCAATATCGTCAGATACAGTCTGTCCCGCTTTGACAAGCTTTTCTTTCTCTTCAAGCAGGATCGCTTTTGCTTCTTTGAATTCATTAACTGTCGCAATCATAGGGAACATGATTTTCAGGTTTCCGTATGTACTTGCGCGAAGCAGGGCGCGAAGCTGTGTTCTGAAGATTTCTTGCTCTTCAAGGCAAAGACGAATCGCTCTGTAACCCAAGAATGGGTTCATTTCTTTAGGAAGGTGCAGGTAAGGAAGCTCTTTGTCTCCGCCGATATCAAGTGTCCGCACGACAACTGATTTTCCTTCCATACGCTCAAGAACCGTTTTGTATGCATCAAATTGCTCATCTTCTGTAGGCAGCTGATCTCTTCCCATGTAAAGGAACTCTGTACGGTAAAGGCCAACTGCTTCTCCGCCGTTTTCAAGAACGCCTTTTACATCATCAGGTGTACCGATGTTTGCTGCAAGCTCTACATGATGGCCGTCTTTTGAGACAGTCGGTTCATTGACAAGCTTCGCCCACTCAGCTTTTTGAGCCAAATAAGCATTATGTTTTTCTTCATACTCTTTTATAGTTTCCGCAGATGGATCGATAATGACATCGCCATTGATACCGTCAACGATAACAGTCACGCCGTTTTGGATCGTGCCTGTAGCCGTTTTCGTACCGACAACTGCTGGAATCTCAAGAGAACGAGCCATGATGGCAGAGTGAGATGTGCGTCCGCCGATATCAGTTGTGAATCCTTTTACGAACTCGCGGTTTAATTGAGCTGTGTCAGACGGTGTTAAGTCTTCAGCTACGATAATAACCTCTTCTGAGATCATGCTCGGGTTTGGAATTTCGACGCCAAGCAGGTGGCCGGTTACGCGTTTTGTTACGTCGCGAATATCAGCCGCACGCTCTTTCATATATTCGTTGTCCATTGATTCAAACATAGTAACGAACATAGAAGACGTTTCTTTTAAAGCGAATTCAGCGTTCACTGAATCAGTGCTGATTTTTTCTTTCACAGGGTTTAGCAGCTCAGGGTCACTGAGAACTAAAAGGTGAGCAGAAAAAATGTCAGCTTTATCCTGACCAAGTTCTTTCAAAGCGTGCTCTTTAATTTTTTCGAGCTCTTCTTTTGAACGTGCAATCGCTTCATCAAAACGGCTTACTTCCGCTTCAGAATCAGAGATGTTTTTCTTTTCAACCGTTAAATCTGGCTCTTCAAGCCGGTACGCTTTTGCAATCGCGATGCCGGCTGAAGCGCCAATCCCTTTTAATTCTTGCATTACTCGCCGAGTCCTTCGCTTTTCATTGTTTCTTCTAAAGCGTTAAGAGCATCGTTTTCGTCAGCGCCAGTAGCAGAGATTGTGATCTCAGCGCCTTTAGCGATTCCTAGAGACATAACACCCATGATAGATTTAAGGTTTACTGTTTTGCCGTTATATTCTAAGTTAACATCAGCGTCGTATTTGCTTGCAGTTTGTACTAGAACTGTCGCAGGACGAGCGTGGATTCCAGAATCTGCAGTTACTTTAAATGTTTTTTGTGCCATTTTTATCATTCTCCTTTTAACTTAAAGCTATATTACTTCACAATATTATATCATACAGCTGTACTTGTCATCTGACAAGCACAGCGTACTAACACCTTATTTTTCAATCTTCACAATTTCTTCTTGTTCTCTATTGACCGAACCGCTTGCCTTGATGCTGACTGTTTCTCCTTCAGCAAGATTCGTAAACACAATCGGTGTCATGAGAGATGGTACATTCGGTTTGACTGCGTCAAGATCAACTTCAAGAAGTTTTTGTCCGGGCTCAACGCGGTCTCCTTCTGATACGAAAGACGTAAATCCTTCACCCTTCAGGCTGACCGTATCAATCCCAAAGTGGATCAAAATTTCTCTTCCACCGTCGGATTGCAGGCCAATCGCGTGTTTTGTCGGGAACACATTAAGAATTTTTCCTCGAACCGGCGATACAACAACACCTTCTGAAGGGAGAACCGCAAAACCGTCGCCCATCATTTTTCCTGAGAAAACTTGGTCAGGAACATCGGTAATCGGGTGAATTTCCCCGGTAATCGGAGAAACGAAAACTTCCTCGCCGATTTCATTTTGCAGCGGTTCTGCAATGACTTCCTCTACCTGCTGACCTACTTCTTCTTGAGCAGATGTTGTCGGTTCAGGTCTTGGCTTGCGTCCCGCAATGATATCTTGCATTTGTGTTTTTAAACCGTCAGAGCGAGGTCCGAAAATAGCCTGAATGTTGTTGCCGACTTCCAGCACGCCGGAAGCGCCAAGCTGTTTCAGACGGTCTTTATCAACCTTTTTCTGATCGTTTACAGTCACACGCAGACGAGTGATACAAGCATCAAGGTGTTTGATGTTTTCTTGGTCACCCATTGCCTGCAGGATCTCATACGGAAGATCTCCAGCTTCACCTGTTTTCCCAGTTTCTGCAGTTTCAGCAGCAGCATCCTCGCGTCCCGGTGTTTTCAGATTGAATTTGCGGATGGCAAATCGGAATCCGAAGTAGTAAATGACCGCAATCGCTAAGCCGACAGGGATGACAAGCCACCATGCCGTCCGGTTCGGCAAGATACCGAATAGGAAGTAGTCAATAAGACCGCCGGAGAATGTCATCCCAATTTTAACATTCAACAGCTGCATGACCATAAATGAAAGCCCTGCGAACACACAGTGGATCGCAAACAAAACAGGGGCAACGAATAGGAATGAGAATTCCAATGGCTCTGTAATCCCTGTTAAGAAAGAGGTCAAGGCCGCAGAACCCATAATACCCGCAACGAGTTTTTTGTTTTTCGGTTTTGCTTCATGATAAATCGCAAGCGCCGCGGCAGGCAGACCGAACATCATAAATGGATATTTACCTGTCATGAACGTACCTGCTGTTAACTGTACGCCGTCTTTAATCTGCGCCATAAAGATACGCTGATCCCCGCGGATGATTTCCCCTGCTGCACTCTTATAGCTGAAGAATTCATACCAGAACGGCGAATAGAAAATATGGTGCAAACCGAATGGAATGAGCGAACGTTCAATTACCCCGAAGATAAATGCCGCAAGGGTTGGATTCGCTTCCACTAATCCTGTTGAAAAGGCATTCAATCCATTTTGGATAGGAGGCCAGATCACTAACATAATAAGACCCAGAATCAGTGCAGAAATTGACGTAATAATTGGAACGAAGCGTTTACCCGCAAAGAAACCAAGATATTGCGGCAGTTCAATTGTGTAAAATCTGTTAAACAATAAGGCAGCTAACACACCGACGATAATACCGCCGAACACGCCTGTCGCCAAGGTAGGTATACCAAGCATGTTTACATATGCTGGATGGCTTTCCGTGAAAAACTTGGCTCTTTCGATTGAATCGGAAGGAATGGTTCCGTTTGCAAGAAGAACCGCACTCATGGATACGTTCATCACCAAATAACCGATAATTGCTGCAATCCCTGCAACTCCATCACCGTTGGCAAGCCCGATGGCTACACCTACTGCGAATAGGAGCGGAAGGTTATCAAAAACAATCTGTCCAGCGCTTTCCATAACACCTGCTACGAGCTGGACATTGTCATTGCTCAAGAAATGCAGGACTTCAATCATGTCCTTATTTTGCATCGCATTTCCGATCGCAAGCAGGATGCCCGCAGCTGGAAGGATCGCAACTGGAAGCATAAGGGCGCGCCCGATTTTTTGAAGAACGCCGAATAATGCTTTAAACATAAGAATTGACCTCCTCTTTTTTACTAGTCTGACCTTACAGCTAAAAATCATGACAACGAATTCACAGGCGTAAATTTCCCAGTTTAACCGTTTACATTTGCCCTTTTACACAACAAAAAGGGCATGAGCAAAATTGGGTGCACAAAAGAACGAGAATTGATTTCCCGTTTTTTCCCCTCAATCACTCATGCCTGATCGGATCAGTAACACGTTATAAGGATAAACTGATTTTATGAAATTTTATTGGTTAATCGGTACAGATGAAGCGTCAGATAAACCGCTTCCGCCTCATGAACTGGTTTCTTTAATGTTTGCTGCAAGATTTTAATCAATTTCCAAGCTGTATTGTAGCATAGCGGATATTCATTTTTCAATAACAACATTAATTTTTCTGGTTCTTTAGTCGGTTCTTCTTTTTTAATTCTTTCTATTGTAAATCTGATATGGCGGATCAGCCGCAAATAGTTGACACTTTCTTTGTTCACTTTCATTTGAAATGAGTCTTCAATCACCTCGACAAGCTGCGCCATCAGCTGCGAGTGCTGATTGACTTCGGACAGCGAACGGTTTGTCAGGGCCGAATGAATATGAAGGGCGATAAAACCGACCTCCCCTTCTGGAAGGAAGATTCCAGCTTTTTCATTGATCATATCTATGACTTCTTTGGCTATTTGGTATTCTTCAGGGTATAGTGATTGAGTCTCCATTAAAAATGGATTTTTCATATCAAAGCCCTGCTGCTGTCTTTTGATCGCAAAAGCGATATGGTCAGTCAGCGCAATGTGAATATGTTCAT
This sequence comes from Bacillus sp. MSP13, assembly GCF_000815295.1. Classification (NCBI taxonomy): domain Bacteria; kingdom Bacillati; phylum Bacillota; class Bacilli; order Caryophanales; family Bacillaceae; genus Bacillus; species Bacillus sp. MSP13. Next base: position 263,085 of record NZ_JXAQ01000003.1, on the reverse strand, counting down.
TTAATGAGTGGTTCGTCCTATTGCTGATGTGATAAATGACATCGTTTGAAATATCAACAAGTTTTTCATCAACATAGTCAAGGAGCTTTTTAAACTGTTTTTGTTCCTTTTCGTCCTTTAAAATGAACATTTTCTCGTAGCCTTTATCTTCAATGACGTCATCTTGTTTTTTTCCGAAACCAATCCCTTTTCCGATTAAAACGACTTCACTGTATTTATGATGAGAAGCAATTAATACGTTATTATTCAGTACCTTTTTCACTGTAAAGGACCCATTCACGATCCTCAGCTCCTTTGTCATTCAATACCTCATATCGTACATAACGAACGGAATGCACGTCAAACATTTTTTCAACGCTTTCACTAAACAGTCGATCTTTCGATGAGGCGGTAATCGAGAACTTTCTTTTCAATCGGCTGTCCCTGAATTCTTTTTTCCAGCATCGCAAACGCCTGCTTTCCCATTTCCTTTGTTTGAATGTCGATCGTTGTGATGCCAAGCGATTGGCTGATTTCATGGTTATCAACACTTAAAATGGCAAGCTCATCTGGCACCAATACCCGCCGCGCCTTTGCTTCAAGTAAAAGCCCTGCTGAAACTTGATCATTGGCGACAAAAATAGCCGTCGGCTTCTCCTTCCAATTTTTCCACTTATGAAAGAGCGCCTTCCCATCATTGATTGAAATCGCTTTCTCGATCACCCAATCTTCATGAAACGCCTCTCCGATCTCTTCCAATGCTTCTCTATAGGCTTTGATTCGAAAATGGCTGTTCATGCCCTTCTTTCTTGCCAAACAGATGGCTATTTTTTTATGGCCTTTGGCCATTAAATAGTCCAAGCCGTACCTGAATGCTTGTTCATGAGGGATGCTGATGGTTGAAAAACGGCCGATATCTGAATTCTGGCAAAGCAATATCGGGCCCTTCCAATCCATGAGCCTCTCATCAGCAAGCGCTTTCGAACAAAAAATCAAACCATCAACTTGGCACTCTTTTAACTGGGTCAGCGCAAAAATTTCTTTCTGTACATCGTAGTTGGTTTGGAATAAAGAGAGGTGAATCCCGGATTCCTCGGCTGCATCGGCTATGCCCGCAATCAGCTCTGCAAAATAAGGCAGATGAATCGTCGGCAAGACAACGCCAATCATGTTTGAATATCCTTTCGATAAATGCACGGCATGGATATTTCTCGTGTACGCCAACGCTTCCATTGCCTCAAGCACCCTATTTCTTTTGTCTTCGCTGACGTAAGGATGGTTGTTGATGACTCGGGAAACCGTTGTAATGGAGACACCGGCTTTTTCTGCAATGTCTTTAATATTGGCCATAGATTCCCTTCTTTCGAAAACCCCTTGATCTGGAATGCGTTTCATACAATAAGATATGAACATACCAGACATATTTTATGTTTTTAGCTGAAAGGAGAAGGATTACATGGGTTTCTTCATTTTAATTGGATTATGTTTGACTGTTCTCGGCGGCAGCTATCTTGCAGTAAAACCGCTCAACCAAAAACATGAAATCGAACCATTTCGAACATTTGATGATTTTTTTATGTAATGCAGAGAAAAAAGGACGATGTCGAGAACAAAGTCCTTTTTTATTCCTGTTATGGCAGTATGATCAATTCCTTCGGAAATTGGGTCAGAGCAACCGCTCCGTCTTTTGTCACATGAACGTCATCCTCTATGCGCACGCCGCCGATCTCAGGCACATAAATCCCTGGTTCGATCGTGTAGACCATGCCTTCCTGCAGCAGTGTATCGTTGGCTTGGCTCATTGATGGGTACTCATGGACAGAAATTCCGAGTCCGTGTCCCAGCCGGTGAGGAAAATAATCACCGTATCCCGCCTTTTCAATGATACCGCGGGCAGTTAAATCCAGGTCTCCGATTCTGATTCCGGGTTTACTTGCCTCAATCGCGGCTTTTTCCGCTTGAAGCACCGTCTCATAGATCTCTTCTTGCTTCGTATTGATGCTCTTGTATGCAAATGTTCTTGTAATATCAGAGCAGTACCCGTCAAGAATAACCCCGAGATCAAATAAAACAAAATCACCTTTCTTCAATGTGGCTGAGCCCGGATTTCCGTGGGGCTGGCCTGATTTTTCCCCGAATAAAACCATTGTGGAGAAAGACATGCCCTGAATCCCTTTTTTCTTCAGCTCATACTCGATTTGAGCGAGCACTTCCACTTCACTAACGCCTTCACGTAAAGCAGCTGTGCCGACTTCAACACCGAAATCAGCAAGCTTTGCCGCCTCTTGCAGCACACGAATTTCCTTGTCGTCTTTAATGAGCCGAAATTGATTGAGTGTTTCTTCGGCTGAAACAAACTGAGCCCCGCCGACAGAGTGCTTCAGCTGTTCTCCGCGTGACAGTGAGATCGAGTCCTTTTCTACCGCAAGTGTATGTATGCCGATATGTCGCTTTTTCAAGGCTTTCTCTATCAGCTCCCACGGATTTTCGTGATCCGCATAACCAATGATTTCATGATTCCAGCCTGCATTGCGGGCCTGGTCTGCTTCCATTCCGGGACAAACAAAGAAAGGCTCTTCTTCTTGAAAAATAAATAAACCCATTAATCTTTCATGCGGCTCTGTGTAAAAGCCGGTTAAGTAAAAAACATTTTCTTTCGTATGAATAAATGCGGCAGTATGCCCTGCTTCCTTCAGCCATGAAGAGACGCGTTGTATTCTATTCACTTTTTGTTCCTCCCTGCCATTTCAATACATCGTTCTATCTTTCCATTGTAACAGGTTTTACAGGTGTTTGCCTTTCGCGGCGCCTTCATTTTCAGATCCATTTTATTTCCTCTCTCCCATCCTGTATACTGACAGTAGAGTTCAAACGCAGGGAGTTGTTCCGTTTTGCTGATGAATTTTTTTAGGCGAAAAGCAGTTATGCTCTTAACGGTTTTGGGAATTTCCGCTCCTTTTATTGGCATGAAGATGGTTGGTTTTTATTATTACAGCTCGATCATAGGCTGTGCAGCGGGCTGCCTATGTTGCATCCTTGCACTCATTCTCGTTACGAAAAGACCTGAAAAAGACAAAAAAGAAGGAAAAGCTTGATACATAAAAAACCAGCAGCCCAATTGGACTGCTGATTTTATTTTAAAAGTCTTAATCCATTTAATATAACCAAGATCGTACTTCCTTCATGACCAATCACGCCAAAAGGCAATTCCATCACCTGTAAAAAGTTTGCACAAATCAGCAAGCAGATGACAGCTAGAGAAAATACGATATTTTGTTTGACAATCCTGTTCATTTTCCGTGACAAGCGGCACATGTTTACGAGCTTTTTCAAATCGTTTTGCATGAGGACCATATCGGCGGTCTCAAGAGCGACATCTGTTCCGCCGCCCATTGCAATGCCGACATCCGCCGCTTTGAGTGCCGGCGCATCATTGATTCCGTCACCGACCATTGCAATCGTTCCAAATTCTTCTTTTAACCGTTTGATTTCATTCACTTTTTGGTCAGGCAGGCACTCAGCTGCAACAGTTGTCATTCCGGCTTCCTTCGCTATCGCTTGAGCCGTGTCCTCATGATCCCCTGTCAGCATGGCCGTTTTAATCCCCAGTCGGTTCAATTCTTCCATGACCTCTTTTGCTTCGGGCCTGATTTGATCTTTCAGTGCGATACAGCCTGCTATTTGGTCATCCTTTTTCACAAATACAATCGTATGGCCGCTTTGAATAATATCTGGTGCTGTTTGTTTGATAAATTGTGCTGCCTTTTCCTCGCCGATAAAACCCGCTTTACCGATCTTCCATTTCGCGCCCGACACTTCTGCCATAACACCAAACCCTGATGTTTCTTCTATTGATATGTATCCGGACTGATTCACGCCGCGGCTTTCAGCGTACGCTGTTATAGCTTGAGCGAGCGGATGGCTTGATTGCGTTTCGATGGCATAGACGGCCTCCAGAACCTCCGTTTCGCTGAAACCGTCTGCGATCCTGACAGCTTCGACAGCAGGCTGCCCTTTTGTTACAGTGCCTGTTTTATCAAAGGCGATCATTTGCACAGAGCCCAGCTGCTCAAGATAGACACTTCCTTTTACAAGCATGCCGTTGCGGGCGCCGTTAGAAATCAAGGAGAGCGCCGCCGGCATAATAGAGGCGACAAGCGCGCAAGGTGACGCGACAACCATAAACACCATTGCGCGGTAGAAGGTTTCACTCCAGCTCCACCCAAGCGCAAAGTGCGGCACGAATAACAGGAGCCCCACCACGATCAGCACACCTTTTACATAAGCATTTTCAAATCGTTCGATGAAAGCCTGTGCGGGTGAAACACTGTTTTGGGCTGATTCAACCAGTTTGATGATTTTTCTGAACAACGAATCTTCATTTGCTTTTGTGACACGGACGGTTAAGGAGCCGTTGCGATTCACAGTCCCAGTAAATACCGCGTCACCAATGTGTTTTTCTACAGGCATTGACTCACCTGTTAATGCTGACTCGTCTAGATTTGTTGAGCCAGATTCAATGACACCGTCTGCCGCTACTCGTTCTCCGGGCTTGATCATAATCATATCACCGGCCTTCAAGTCGGCAACCGCAACTCTTTTTGTTTCGCCATTGACCATCAGTGTCGCCTCTTCTGGCTCAAGTTGCATCAAAGAAGTTAAATCTCTGCTGCTTTTATTCATCGTGTATGTTTCTAAAGCGCCGCTTAAGGAAAAAATAAATATTAAAATAGCACCCTCTGCCCAGTATCCGATTAATGCCGAACCAATGGCAGCGAAAATCATTAAAAGTTCTACATTCAGGGTTTTGGATTCGAACGTTTCTTCGATTCCTTCCTTTGCTTTAGCAAACCCGCCGATCACAAAAGCCAGCAAGTAAAGCGATACTGACAATACTTGATGTCCGGATAAGAGCCAGCCGGCCAAAATAAGAGCGCCTGATACGAGTGCTGCAATAAGCTCAGCATGCTGTGCCCAGTTATTTTCTCTCTGTTCTGTTTTTAATGGCTCGTGCGGATCGTGTGGAGCGATAACTTGTTCATTCATATCAAATTCTCCTCTCTAATTGAGAACGCAAATCATCTTCATTTCCCTTATAAAAACAAAATTGCTGCCCAAAAGGCAGCTTTATTGTCAGATATTCCTTGATGTCTTCCTTTATTATAGCACGCCCGAAGAAAATTACAATTATAATTATTTTAATTTCTTTTTGATAATAATTATCATTAACATTTATCCAATTCTTCTTGAAACATAAAAGCTGAGAGTTTACGCCCTCAGCTACAGAAAAATGGTTTTCGTTTTCGGATGTTGTTGAAAATCCTTGAAGTCTAGGAAGGACGAGTATTGGAGCAGACTTCCACAGGATGTGATGAAGTTAAGGCAGGACGTCTAAGCATTTAGCCGCCGTTCCTTTCATAACACGTGAGCACCAATGTGCAGGACTGACACCGAATGCGCGGGTTTGTCGACACGCTAAAGCTTAAAGACTACACGCTCAGCTTATTCTTTCGTCCACTCTTTCAGTTGTTCTGCCGTCATTGGGCCTACTTTTGTTTTTTCAATTTCGCCCTTTTCATTTAGCAAAAACGAAGTTGGGATCGTGATGATATGGTACTCCTTCATTAATTCTCCTTTTGAATCAAGAACAATCGGAAAGGTCAGCTTGTTTGCTTCAATAAAGTTTTCGACAGCTTGCTGATTTTGCTCCGCGTTCACTAAATTCACTGTTACCAGCTTCACGTTCCCAGATTGATGGGCATCATAAAACGATTGAAACTGTGGAAGCTCCTTTTTGCAGGGCGGACACCATGAGGTCCAAAAATGCAGGATCGTTTTTTGCCCTTTATGCGGGATCGAGATATCCTCCCCTTCTATCGTTTTCATAAGAAAAACAGCGGGAACTGCAGGCTGTTTATCCTCAGCGGCTGCTACATCGGGAAGGCACGCAAGCACCCCCCATAACATAAGGCATACAGCAAGCAAGCGCTTCGTCAACATGGAATCTTCCTTTCATGCTTTTTAATTAGCTTGCCCCTGCTTTTCTTTATCATCCTTCAATACGCGGCGTTCTGTTTCCTCCCGTAAGAAAAACAGATACACGCAGCGCTTTGCAGATCGTGGCATAGTGCAGGCTCGTCAGCAAAATCATGCCGGTGTTCATTCCCAAAATAATCCCGAGCATTTGCAAATTCTCCATTGACCCCAGCACATACATCATACTTAACGCAACGATATGACTCCACACATTGTGATAAAAAGCTTCTTTCACAAATCCCATCCCAATTAAGCACGCCTGCAGCGGCATGACAAACAGATGAAAGAGAAAATATGGCCACAACAGCTGCAAGTAATACTGCGCCTCAGGTGAGTGAAAAAACAGATGTGTCAGAGGGCCTGCAAACTGGAACATGATCCAGACAGCCGGTATACCGTAGCCAAATGTAATGAAAATCGACTGCTTCAGCCTTTTTAATACGATGTCATATTGCGAAAGCGCATAAGCTTCCGAAATACTAGGTATCATGACAACCATTAACGAATGGGCAATGAAAGCAGGGAACGAGCCTATTGTTACAGCCACCCCGGCAAGCATTCCGTATTGATCAATTGCAGCTGTCCCGGCAACGCCAGCTGCCAAAAGCGCTCCTTTTACTAAAAAGGGTTCAATTGCGTTGACAATGGCATGAAAAATACGCAGCCCTGTTGTAGGAATGGATACTGCAAGCAGTCGTTTTCTTACATCCTTTCCGCGCAAATGAATGTGCTGCTGGCCGGATACCGCCCGCCTCGCGATGATAAATTGTGAATATAAATAAACAAGCACGACCACATCACTCACGACGAGGACAAACAAGGAAATCAGCACAGCCATATCCAATTCAAATGAGTACCATTGAAAAAAGAGGAATAGGCACAAGAGCTGGATGATTTTTTTCAGCACATTGGCGATTGCGATTTTCCCCATTTTTTGAACACCCATAAAGTAGCCCCTGGCAATTGAAGTAAAGGCGACAATAGGAATTAAGCCGATCACAATCCCTTTAATAAACGGGTGGTATGTATCAAATACCGGAATAAACGGAAGCGCAATACTGGCGGCGGCAGTAGAAAACGCTGTAAAAACGGCTGTCATTTTGAAAGCGTGCCTCAGCATGCTTTCATGAAGCTTAGGGTTTGACTCGGCAATAAATTTAGAAATCGAGATCGGCAGTTCCAGGCTTGCGATGACGATAATTAAAAAGATCGTGGGCAAAATACTCATGTAAAGCCCCATCCCGTGCTCGCCAAGCTCCCGCGCCAAAATCATATTCACGACAAATTCAAGGCATTCGGCGAAAAAGGCGGCAATGGATAAAAGTATGATCCCTTTCACAAATCGATTCATGATGTCTCTCCTTGTCTCTTGTACTATCAACATCATATGAGACAAGTTCAAAAATTATTTTATTTTTACTCTTTATATAAAAAAAAGCACAGCTGAGACAAATTGTCTCTTCTATGCTTAGATGGCAAAAACGTGCCCGCCGATTTTTTCTATGATTTTTCTTGAACGAATCCAATCATCCGACGCTGTTTTTGGATTATAAAAGAATATGGCATCTGTTTCTCTATTTTGTGAGGACAGCGCTTCTTCAGCAGCAGCAATCGATTCTTTATCAGGTTTTTGCTTAATGCTTCCGTTTGCGACTGGTTCAAAGGCGTTTTTCTGATAAATAACCCCTCTAATGGTATCAGGAAACCCTTTTTGTTCCGTTCTGTTCATCACAACGCTTGCTACAGCGACCTTGCCTTTATAGGATTCTCCCTTAGCTTCTGCGTGAACGAGACGAGACAGCAGATCTTTTTCAGACTGTGTATATGTTTCTTTCTTTTCAGTTGTTTTGGCTGGCTTGTCTTTTTTTTCTTTCTTTTCAGTGTGTGCTGATAGCTTGATCGGCTTTATTTTTTTCTTGTCCTTATCAGCAGACAGTGAAGGGAAAGATCCGTCTGTACCTCGTTCTATATGTGAAAGCCATTTCGCTTCTTCATGTTTTGTCTTCTTTGTGCTCATGAGTGAAGCATGTGTATGTTCAATTTTTGCTGCAGGCATGAAACAAAGAAGCAAAACAGCCAGAGCAGTGAATTTTGTCGTCATACAGTTCCCTCCTTAAAGTGCCCAAAAAACACTTCATCACCTTAACAAGAGATCCATTCATTTTCACGGAAAAAGATTTTCCAACTCTCCCAAGGAGGCATCGGGATGGAATATACCGGATGACAGACTGATTAATGGAAGAAAAACAGCCCGAAATTCTATAAATCTTGTCAATAAGAAACACATTTATCCATTTTTGGCGATTTACATTTTGTTTACGCCTGTTACAGTTGCTTGTCATAAAAGGCCTGCATTCTGTCACATATGAGAAAAAGGCTCCTCACAAATGAGAAACCTCTAGCTTCTTGGCTGTTCTAAATATTGAAAGATCACATCTCCGCCTTGTTGGGCAATTCCTCGGAAATATTTAAAATCATCTTGCTTAGATAATACGGCCCTGAACGCCAAGAAATGCTCTTTCTGGACTCTCAGTTCGTTAATTGTGCCGGTGCGCAGCTGGTCAATTATTTCTATTATCTCTTCTGGACGCAATGAAATCCCCCCCTTTTTTCTTTTTATTGACGAAAATCAATATATCATCTTTATCGCATCTGGACAATTCATGAGGGAGATAACACTCCTTATCACTTTACTTCTTAATGAAAATACTGCAAAATACTTTCAAAAGGCATTATTATGTTAAAAGGAGAGGAAGCTTGTGAAAATCGCTAAGGTTGGAAACGTCATTGAATTTAAAAATGGATTAACCGGTGTTGTTGAAAAAGTAAATGAGAATTCTGTTATCGTTGATGTGACGATCATGGATAACTATCGGGATCTTGAGTTAGATTCATTGACAGTTGTTAATCATAAAAATTATAAGATCATCAGAGACTCCTATAAAACCTCCTAATTTCCCACATTCATTCGCAAAAACTGCAAGACGGTCAATTAAACACCTTACATATGAAATTCGCTTTCTCAAAAGCTGCCGGCCGGCAGCTTTTTTACAACCAAAAACACCGATTATGAATCGGCGTTTTGATCTGTTTCCGTTATCTCTATATAGAACTCGCTGACGGACCCTGCTTCGTACAGGTTGGTCAATGACGTTGAGTAATTGGCGATGTCACCCCGGAAGGCAAGACTCTCGTCAGGAATCTCGACGTTGAACGTTTTTTCATATAACAGGACAGTGATATCATGATAAGTCTCACTTGTCACATTCAGGGTGAAAGCGATTTTGCGCTTCGGCTCGCTTTCCACTTTAAATGCATCCATTTCTAGCGTTACATCATTTAAACGCAATGTCTTCACTTCGTATCACTCCTTTAAAAGTCCATGTATCTTAGCATACCTTAACAACCGTTTACAACGAATCTGTTCTCCAACCGTTATATTAACCATTTCTTAAAAAAAGACACCTTTACAAACATACGTTCGATAAATTATAATAAAACAGACGAGCTGCCATCCAGCATCCCGTCTTTTCATGGGAAAGCGGCGAGTGGAATTCCCCCCGGATTCACTCGTCTTTTTTTACATAAGTCCGGCGATAAATATGATTTTAGGGGATGGTTGGTTTAGTTAAATAATGAAAAAGTTAATATAGGAGATCTTTTGGAAAAGCAGAATCTTTCGCTCAGAGCTCTTGCTGATAAATGCGGAATAAGACAACCAGCGTTAAGCGAGCTAATAAATGGTAAGAAACAGAATATTAATTTCGGTCATATCGAACGTATAGCAAATGCCTTAGATATTGAAGATATAAACGAGATTATAAGTTTAATCGAAGTAGAAGGAGATAATCTTGATATTTGAAGGAGAAAAACAAGAATAGCTACTCTTTAAGGAGAGGGATCTATCGGTTAGAGTGTTTAAAGCCAATAATACATACGAAGCATATGCGACAATAGCAGATAAAGGTACACGTGTAGCTCGCGGTTTAGAAAAAGTCCACGATATCCGAGGCAATTGAAGGTATAATACAAAAATAAAGACGCCAGCCTGGCGTCTTTATTAATAATCACACTCTTTCTCCTGACAATCCGGCTTCTCTTCTGCATCGACTGATGAAACCCCTATTTCGTCATTAGTTTCATCATAAAGTCCAAAGAATTCTTTTTCCTTATTACCATTCAAATACCCTTTTACAGAAATACCGCCCATAGGATTTATTTTGTACTCGTTATAGTATGTAATTTGATTTATATCGCTGTAATTAGCTTTTATGTAACTATCCATTTTTTCTTTCGCTTGGTTAAAGAGTTCTTGTTCTGTTTCATCTTTATCGTGTTGGTACTTCATGTAAATACCTCCTAATGCTATAATTACAACAGAGATTAGGATAATTATGTTTTTTTTCACAAACTCATCCTTTCTTATATTAATTTTACATCAACTTTGAGGTGTTGTACATGTCTAAAAACGTCGTTGTGCCGAAAATCAGTGATCGAGAATATTTTTATATAAGCCAAATATCTTATGATTATGAAACCCTTAAAAATCATTTAAGAACCCAAAAACCCTTAAAAATAAAATCTCCTACTAGGTGGTACGTTGACCAAATAAAATCAGACGATGACACAGGGCTTGACGCGGTTGTATTAGTGCAAGCGGAACAGAAAAACGGCAAATGGGTGAAATCCAAAAACCCAGAAAATGTTGTCGTATCCTTTGCAGGAACGGATCTCGCAAAAGATCCTATTAATGACGGTGTAAAAGCCGACGGCGGCAACATTGTTTTTGGAAGCGACCCCAAAAATGGAGCTCATTATATCGTTAAAAAGGACGCAAAAGACACGTCTAAAACACTCGGAAAATACAACGGAACACCTTCTCAAGACGCGCTGCTTACAACCGGAGACTATAAACTCATTATGAAAACATCGCAAATCGACCAAGCAGATCAGCTCGTTAAGGAAGTGAAAAGAAAGTATAACGGAACATCGACGATTGTTTCAACAACAGGTCATTCGCTTGGAGGCGCAGAAGCCGAATACAGTGCGGTCAATAATGATATTTATGCGGTCGCATTTAATAGCCCTTCTGTCGTCAAACTGCATACTGATAACAAGCAAAAAGAAATAAACGATGGCTTGTACGACCCTTACGTGAGGTCTATCATCAACCCGGATGATATGGTCGGAGCCGGTTACTGGAACGAATATGATCGCCACAACGGGACCACAATTTACACAAAAAATCCAGCTCTATCGCAATTCAGTCGCGAACAGAGACTTAGCGGGAGATGGAGTGACCAAATCGCTAAGAACCTCGCCTACTTTATAGGCACAGTTATTGTCCGCAATCCAGATACACACGGTTTAAATGAGGCTAATTTTACTTTTGATGAAAACGGAAATATCACAAACGTAAACGGCGATGGGCTTGTGTACGAAAAAAACTTAAACGTATTGCTGCCGGCTGGCACGATCAGCGGCGGGGATGCCATTAAAGTCACTCCCAAAAGTGCGAAAAAACTCGCCGAAAAAGTTGACGCGATGGTCGAGGATCTGAGAACGATGATAAAAGAAGCGCAAAATGCTTATCAAGAGCACGATGAGAAAGTTGCCGAACTAAAAACGGAATTTTACGGTCAAGTTGGGCATGGCTTTTATGACCAGCTTAATGCGCAGGATGTAACAAATACGTTAGAGGATATAGCTCAATCTTACGATAAAGGACCAATATTTTACGACACACAGGCAGAACAATCATACATAGACTCATTGCAGGCAGCGATTACAGACCTTGAGGAGATAGGCGGCTTCTTGAATAAAATCGCCGACGACTTTGAGGAAAAAGATCAAATGCTCGCCAATTGGCTTAGATTATAGGAGTGACAAAGCAATGCCTACATTAGATAACCTTTTAGAACATAAAGATGACCCGATGCGAAAACAGCTGCAGCGCCAAATGCTGAAATCAGGGATGACGCAAGTGGCCAATACTAAGCTGGCTACCGTTCGAAAAAATCTTAAACCAACGTTCGAAATGAATTCGCTGCAGGAAGAATTAAACGATGTTTATTCAGCCCTTTTATACAGCTTTGAAGGGAAAGCACAAAAAGCACTCGCTCAGCGGATTAGTGAAAGTGCCTTGCTGATCGTTAACGCAGAGAACGACGGAGAAACTTTTGTTACTAGCTTTAAAACGAGATAAAAAGCTACCTTAATTATCGATGATAACCAGTAGTTTACTATAGACAAGTTCAGTCACAAAGGTGATCGAAATGAAACTTAACGCTACACCACGCCTACACATTGTTATGAAGGCAAAAGGATGGACGCAGGCAAGACTCGCATAAGCATCAGTCGTCCCGCAAGATTCAATAAGAAGAGTCGCCACGAAAGTTGGCATATTTCCCCTATTGCGGAGACGCTCGGCGTGAAAGTCAAGGAGCTATAAAAAATAGAGGAAACTACGGAAGATGACGCTGAGTAAATCGGCGTCTTTTAAATAATTTTATCAAATAAAAATCCCCGTCAAAAAGACAGGGATCATGGTCATACGTTTATATATTTTGAGTCACGGTGTGGTCACAGGAGGGCCGCCAAATTGTGACCGGGTCACATTTCCACTTACAAATAACGCTAAATGTTCGGATTTTACTGGGACCTCACTCCGTAACACACAACGGATTCATTAACGATTATCAATCGTCTCCGGATACAAATCATGATTCATCATACGATACTCGGCCATTTCCTCATACTTCGTGCCCGGTTTTCCATAGTTTGTGTACGGGTCAATTGAAATTCCGCCTCTTGGCGTGAATTTGCCCCATACTTCAATGTAGCGGGGGTCCATTAATTCGATCAAGTCGTTCATGATGATGTTCATGCAGTCTTCGTGGAAGTCACCATGGTTTCTGAAGCTGAACAAATACAGCTTTAATGATTTGCTTTCAACCATTTTTTCATCAGGAATGTAGCTGATGTAGATTGTCGCAAAGTCAGGCTGTCCTGTTTTCGGGCATAGAGATGTGAACTCAGGACAGTTGAATTTTACAAAGTAATCACGGTTTACATGTTTATTCGGAAATGATTCCAGCACGTCCGGCGCATATTCAAACAAATAATTTGTACCTTGGTTGCCAAGCAGTGTGACACCTTCTAATTCTGAGTCTTTTCTTGTCGTCATATTTATCTTCCTTTCTATTATACGCCGCGTTTGTTGCCCCATAACAGGGTGTGCAGCTGCGGAAGCACCCTGACCAGATTCAGCTCCGCGTCAGCAGCTACCTTATCAACAAGCGCTTCATATTTTCCTAACAAATGTGCGATCAGTGACTGATCATCTGTCGTATGCACGTCATCATTACCGACTTGTAAATAAAACGGGATTCCCGGGTAACGCTTGTGCACTGTTTTGGCAAACGCCAAATCTTCATCATTAAAAATGACTACCTTCAAGCTGACTGCGTGCTGCCTGTTATTCTCTTTAAGTGAAGTCAAAATGTGATCGAGCTTTTGAAAGTTCGTCACCATTTTTGAGCTTGGCGGTTTTGGAGAAATTGTCAGATCATCGATCAGCGTAAACCAATCTTGATAAATGGTCCCTTGGGTTTCCAGCGCTGCACGAATGTTGTTTTCTCTAAGCAGTTCGATAAAAGCATCCAGCTGCTTTAACAGGGCCGGGTTGCCGCCCGAGATCGTCACGTGGGAAAACGCGTCTCCTCCAATGTCTTTAAGCTCTGCAAAAATCTCCTCAGCCGTCATCCAGCGAATATCTTTTTTAGCAGACCCGTCCCAAGTGAAGGCGGAGTCACACCAGCTGCAGGAATAATCACAGCCGGCTGTGCGAACGAACATTGTTTTCTGTCCGATCACCATGCCTTCTCCTTGAATCGTCGGGCCGAAAATTTCTAATACAGGAATTCCTTTAGCCATTCAAACCACCCTTTTTCGGACGGTAGACACAGTAACTTGTCGGTGTTTCACGAACAAACACCTGTACACAGCTTGGCTTATTCTCCAATGTGTCTAAATAAGCCTGTACGTTGTCATAAATCGTTTTCGCCACGACTTCAGTTGTCGGCAGGGAATATCGATCGTCCTGAGAAAAATCATCATGATCATTTAAAAGCGTATGATCATAGTTTCCGTGCACCAGTTTTTTGAGCACGCTGAAATTGACAAGGAAGCCGGAGTTGTCAAGTTCGTCGCCGGCAACGGTTATATTTACGGTATACGTATGCCCGTGAACCCTGCTGCACGCTCCCGCATTTTCCCGGGGGATAAAGTGGGCAGCTGAAATGTGCATATCCTTATTCAATTCAAATGAATAAGGATGCTGGGCCTGCGGGTAAATTTGAGATAACAATTTATGCACGCTCCCCTTTCATCACCATATATTCTTCATAACCTCTTGAACGCAGGTGGCATGCCGGGCATTCGCCGCAGCCGTCTGCGATAATGCCGTTATAGCATGTCAGCGTGTTGTTTTTCACAAAATCAAGCGCGCCAAGCTCATCTGCAAGCTTCCATGTTTCCGCCTTATTAAGCCACATGAGAGGCGTATGAATGACAAACGGCTTCTCCATTGCCAGGTTTACCGTTACATTGCAAGATTTCACGAATTCGTCACGGCAGTCAGGATAACCGCTGAAGTCTGTCTCGCAAACTCCTGTAATAATGTGGCGCGCGCCAATTTGATATGCCAGAATAGACGCAAAGGATAAGAATACCAAATTGCGGCCCGGAACGAATGTGGATGGCAATTCACCGTCTTTTGCTTCTATATCAATATCATTTCTTGTCAAAGCATTCGGTGCAAGCTGATTTAAAAGGGACATATCGAGCAAATGGTTTTTCACACCCAGCTTTTCCGCAATCGATTTTGCCACTTCAACTTCTTGTGAATGACGCTGATTATAATGAAAAGTCACCGTTTCGACTTCTTTGAATTCCTGTAAAGCCCATAGTAAGCAAGTGGTACTGTCTTGACCGCCGCTGAATACGACAATTGCTTTTTCTTTTTTCATGATTCCTCTCCTTCTCCGCAATAAAACCATCGGCGAGAGACATCGCTACAGCTGATTCACACAAAAAAACACCTTGTCGGAAGGTGCTCTAGAAAAACGTAAAAAAGGCCGTATCCAAGGATACAGCTCGTCCTTAGTTTTTTATAGAGGGTGTAGCTAGAACCTCTCCCGCATATCGCACGGATTTTCTTCAATTTTTCACTTCTGCTATCTTACCATAATACTGTTTTTCTTGACAATAAAAAAAGTCAGCCCTGACTTCCCGAGCACATATTGCTCTGCAATGACGGCCCGCTTCATTAGATGTATTTACAAGCCGGGCTTCCTGGGGACCTTTTTGCAAATCAGGGCGCCTATGAACGCCAGACTCACATAACCAAACAAGGGATAAATCGTTGAAATGAGCTTTCCGTATCCTATTTGGCTCGTAATGTAAGCCGTGGTCATAATGGCTGCAAAGATATATTTGCTTTTTATCGGAAGAAAGCTTTGCACTTGTTTTTCCAATCCGTATAGATTGCCGATAACCGATGTGAACACTTCGCCGAAAATAATGAGCAAATAAATCAAATGGACAGATCTTGCAAAGAGATAAACCACTTGAGCCATCGGTATATCATACAAAAAAACATCCGGCAGCATCGATAAAGACAGAAAACTCGCGGACAGCACAATCGTCAGCATCGTGCCTCCGATTAAAGCGCCTTTTTTTATCACTTTTTCCGATGACATTTCATTCGCCAGCGGAACCAAAACCGCTTGAGCAAGCGATAAATTTAAAGCGCCGTAAGAAAACGCTGATAACAGCCAATCCCAGCGGTGCGGCCATACCCACTGATCTGCGTTACGAGACTCGGTGAAAATAAAAGAGTCGGCCACCACAATCATAGAAAAGATGATTAAAAGAGGAACAACAAACACATTGACACCAAAAATGCCTTTCACCCCTCTAGTCATCACAATTAAGCTCAAACCGATTGTAATCAGCATCCCTATCTGTGGAGACATCCCCAGCTGTTCCTCAAAAAGCGCCCCTGCCCCGGAAAGCATAACAGATGTCACGCCGAGGAGAACAAACAGCATAAACACATTGATAAACCGCCCAGCCGTCGCCCCGAACAAGAATATATTCATTTCTTGATAAGAATTGGCATTGATTCGCTTTGAAATGATCATCAGCTTGGCCCCCAGAAATGTAAACATCCCGCCGCTGACGATAATCCCGAATAAACCGAACCAGCCAAACTTCAAAAAAAACTCAACAATTTCCCTGCCAGTCGCAAACCCAGCTCCGACTACTGTACCCACATACACAAAGGCAAGCTGACTTGCCGACCCTTTTGATTGTTCCATTTCTCCCCTCCGAACGAACCGCCGTTTTGTCCACATGCGCCTTTTTATACCCTATGAGACAAGTTCCTTGAAAAGAAGAAGAAAACATGTTTTACTTTGTAAACGATCCAAAAAGATTTTGCGCAAATGACTTGAAAGTCAAAGAAGGTCAGAGTATACTATGAATCAGGGCTGGTCAAACGAACCGGCATTTTTAATAACCGATTGGTCAAAGTTAGTCAAATAATCAGACAGCTCTGAGCATATCGTTTTGAAATCCAATAAGTTTCCCGTATACTAATAGTCAAAGAAGGTCAAATAAAAGCGGCCTTTTTATTCACATTCATTGGTCAAAGAAGATCAAATTTTTAAGGAGGTTTTGGCAAATGCGTTGTCAACATTGTCATCAAAACGAGGCGACGATTCGCCTTAACATGCAAATAAATTCCGTTCATAAACAAATGGTTCTATGTGAGACTTGCTATAACGAACTGACTCGTCAACCTTCAATGAGCATGGGGCCTCACTCATTCGGTTTCCCGTTTGAACATGCATCCCAGCCGAAAGAACAAAACGCGGCAAAACAAAGTGAGAAAAAAGGGTTGCTTGATGAGCTTGCCCAAAATATTACAAACGGTGCAAAAGCCGGTCTCATCGATCCCGTCATCGGGCGTGATGAAGAAGTGGCGCGCGTGATCGAAATTTTGAACCGCCGCAACAAAAACAATCCTGTTCTCATTGGTGAGCCGGGTGTGGGTAAAACCGCCATCGCCGAAGGGCTCGCTTTAAAAATGGCTGCTGGTGATGTTCCAAACAAACTGAAAAACAAAGAACTCTACTTGCTTGATGTTGCATCCCTTGTTGCAAACACAGGGATCAGAGGCCAATTTGAAGAGAGAATGAAACAGCTGATCACCGAGCTGAAAGAACGAAAAAATGTCATTCTGTTCATTGATGAAATTCATCTTCTCGTTGGTGCAGGCTCTGCAGAAGGATCAATGGACGCAGGCAACATTCTCAAACCAGCTCTGGCCAGAGGCGAACTGCAAGTCATCGGTGCGACAACACTGAAAGAATACCGTCAAATCGAAAAAGATGCCGCGCTGGAAAGACGTTTTCAGCCTGTCATGGTACAGGAGCCTTCCATTGAACAGGCCATCCTCATTCTAGAAGGGATCAAAGACAAATACGAAGCATACCATGGCGTGACATTCAGTGATGAAGCAATCAAAGCATGTGTGACTTTATCATCCCGCTACATTCAGGACAGACATTTGCCTGATAAAGCAATTGACTTATTAGATGAAGCAGGTTCAAAAGCCAACCTGTTAATTGATGAGCTGAATGATGAGGATGCGGCCGAACGCTTAACTGCGATTGAAGCTGAAAAAACAAAAGCGCTGGAAGAGGAAAATTACGAACTGGCAGCAAAGCTCCGTGATGAGGAGATCTTATTAGAGAAAAAACTGAACAGCTCTTCCGCCCATTCCGCTGTCACTGTGGAAGCTGACCATATTCAGGATATCATTGAACAAAAAACAGGCATCCCTGTCGGCAAGCTGCAGGCGGATGAGCAAACAAAAATGAAAGAGCTTGAAGCAAAACTTCATGAACGTGTAATCGGACAAGAAGCCGCTGTTCGAAAAGTGGCAAAAGCGGTCAGACGAAGCCGCGCCGGATTAAAATCCAAAAACAGACCAGTCGGCTCCTTCCTATTTGTCGGCCCTACCGGCGTAGGGAAAACAGAGCTTTCTAAAACGCTGGCGGATGAACTTTTCGGCACAAAAGACGCTATGATCCGCCTTGATATGAGCGAGTACATGGAAAAACACGCCGTCTCCAAAATCATTGGTTCACCCCCTGGATATGTCGGCCATGAGGAAGCTGGACAACTAACAGAAAAAGTGCGCCGCAATCCTTACAGCATTGTGTTGCTGGATGAGATTGAAAAAGCACACCCTGACGTTCAGCATATGTTCCTGCAAATGATGGAGGACGGCCGTCTGACAGACAGCCAAGGCAGAACCGTAAGCTTTAAAGATACTGTCATTATTATGACAAGCAACGCGGGTGCTGGTGAGAAACAAACGAAAGTCGGTTTTCAATCAGAGGACAGTGTATTCGAAGAACAAACATTGATTGATTCACTCAGCATGTTCTTTAAACCTGAGTTTCTCAACCGCTTTGACAGCATTATTGAGTTCCGCTCACTGGAAAAAGAGCATCTGGTCAAAATCGTCAGCCTGCTGCTTGGTGAACTTGAAGAAACATTGGCAGAACGCGGCATCACCTTGAGTGTGACGGACGAAGCGAAAGAAAAAATCGCAGAGTTGGGCTACCACCCTTCATTCGGCGCACGTCCGATCAGAAGAACCATTCAAGAATGGATTGAAGATGAAATGACCGATCTGCTGATTGACAATAGCGAGATCACAAGTTTTCACGTGGCTGCAGAAGATCATACAATCAAAGTGCAAGCGAAATAATAAAAAGCGGTTTCCTGTCTAGGGAGCCGCTTTTTGCGGATTCATACTCTTGACTGATAAAATACCGTCCCTTCCCCTGAAGTGTTACTCCCCTTCATCCTATACACTTTTACTTAAGGAGGGGTGATACATGTTTATATACAGTGAATATTTATTTCTATTATCCTATGAAAACCGTTTGAAGGACAGCTTGCGAGAAAGCTGCCAATCTCAATACCGCTAAACACGAGGGCTTTTCAATTTTGAAAAGCCCAAATTTGTTTATTCCTCCCTTCTATTCCTCTTCCTTGAATATTTCATGAACAAATTCACAAAGTCCCTAAAGTTCCGGGTACCGAAACCGATATTAACCATAGACAAGCTAGTAAAAAAGGATTTGGTGAAAACTATGGATAAAACTTCGTTAATTGGTGTTATTCTTGCTTTTGTGGCATTGAGCGTGGGGATGGTTCTGAAAGGCGTCAGTTTCAGCGCGCTTGCAAACCCCGCTGCCATTTTAATTATTATCGCTGGGACCATCTCGGCAGTCGTTATTGCGTTCCCTACAAAAGAAATTAAAAAAGTGCCCGCTCTGTTTCGAGTGTTATTTAAGGAAAACAAACAGCTGACAATTGAGGAGCTCATTCCTATGTTCTCAGATTGGGCCCAGCTTGCGCGCCGCGAAGGCCTTCTTGCTTTAGAAGCAAGCATTGAAGATGTAGACGACGCTTTCCTGAAAAACGGACTCAGCATGGCTGTTGACGGACAAAGCGCGGAATTTATCAGAGATATTATGACAGAGGAAGTTGAAGCGATGGAAGACAGACACCAGGCTGGAGCCGCTATTTTTACACAGGCGGGAACGTACGCGCCGACACTTGGCGTACTCGGCGCTGTAATCGGCTTGATTGCCGCCCTCTCTCATATGGATAATACGGATGAGCTTGGACACGCCATCAGTGCGGCCTTTGTTGCCACCCTTCTCGGTATCTTCACGGGATATGTATTATGGCATCCTTTCGCAAATAAATTAAAACGAAAATCGAAACAAGAAGTAAAACTGCGTGAAGTCATGATCGAAGGCGTCCTGTCCGTATTAGAAGGACAAGCACCGAAAGTCATCGAACAAAAGCTTTTAATGTACCTTCCTGCGAAGGACCGCTTGAAATTTGCAGAACAAGGAGAGGCGCAAAATGGCGAGAAAAAAGAAGAAGAAGCATGAGGACGAGCACGTTGATGAATCATGGCTGGTTCCTTACGCCGATATCCTAACTCTTCTCCTGGCATTATTTATTGTGCTGTATGCGAGCAGCTCGATTGACGCAGGCAAGTTTAAGATGCTTTCAAAATCATTTAATGAAGTCTTTACAGGCGGCACGGGAGTCATGGATTATTCCAGTGTCATCCCCCCTGAAAACGAGTCAGACGGAATAGATGACGTGAAAAAGGAAAAAGAAGAGCAAGAGAAAAACAAGAAAGACCGAGAAAAAGCGGCTGATCAAGAAGAACTTAAAAGTGTGAAGAGCCAGGTAGAAAAGTTCATCAAAGACAAAAAGCTCGAACACCAGCTGGAAACAAAATTGACTAGTGAAGGGCTTCTGATCACGATTAAAGACAGTATATTCTTTGACTCTGGAAAAGCGACCATCCGTAAGGAAGATGTTCGGCTTGCACAAGAGATTTCCAATCTTCTTGTGATTAACCCGCCGAGAAATATCATCATCAGCGGCCATACTGATAATATGCCAATAAAAAATTCAGAATTCCAATCAAACTGGCATTTAAGCGTCATGAGAGCGGTAAACTTTATGGGACTCCTGATAGAAAATCCTAAGCTCGACGCAAAAGTGTTCAGTGCCAAGGGCTATGGTGAGTATAAACCGGTGGCTTCCAACAAAACAGCGGAAGGCCGAAGCAAAAACCGGCGCGTTGAAGTTCTTATCTTGCCGAGAGGCGTGGCAGAAACAAATGAACAATAAAAAAAAGGAAGCCCTGTGACATATCAGGCTTCCTTTTTTTACTTATAATGAAACTGTTTTGCGTTTAACCCTACTCTTTTTAACATTTCTGTACACATCTCTACCTCTTCTTCGCTTAATACGCTTATCATTTCATCAATTTCAGCTGCGTGATCAGGAAAAATATCATTCAAAAGACTGATACCTTTATCAGTGATTTGTGCAAATGTCACTCGTCTGTCTGTAGGAGACGCTTTCCGAATGAGGAGATCTTTTTGCTCCAGCTTATCTACAACGTATGTGATGCTTCCGCTAGCCAAGAGAATTTTATCCCCTATCTGCTGCAGCGGCTGATCGCCTTTATGGTACAACAGCTCAAGCACAGCAAATTCAGTCGGATTCAGTCCATGCTTATGAATATGCTTATTCATATGATCGTTAATAGACCGATACGCGCGCGACAGCACGATAAATAATTTCAGTGATTTTTCTGTCATGTCTCAATCATCCTTTTAGAAACCGTTACAGAGAAACATTAATAAACAAAGACGAAAATGTCAATAAAAATCTTTCCAATATTTCTCTTCTTTTTTATCATATAAGCTGTTCAACATCTTTTTCTCATTTTTTTGGTTATTTTTTCTTATTAAAGAAGAAGAAACAATGATATAATACCTCTAATCAGGTGTAAGTTGGAGCGATGCAAATTGAAAATACTAAAAGGCGCCTGCGGGAGAGTCAAACTTTATATCATACTGGTCGTGATTCCGGCACTCGTCATCAGCTTTTTTGTATATAAAAAAGAAAAAGATACAATAGCTATAGAACATAAGCAGGAAGCAAGTGTGATGCTGAACCTTCACCGCAACAAAATCAATTATTTAATCGGTGAAACAATGGCGAGAATGACCTCTTTGTCCATCGCCATTGACAGACCGGTTGATATAAGCAAAATGCAGTCGATTTTGGAAGAAACCTTTGATTCAGAGCCTAGATTTTCCGGTCTCTATCTTCTGAACACTAAAGGAGACGTCACTGCAAGCACATCAGAATTAAAAACGAAAGTAAACCTGGCCGACAGATCTTTTTTTGCAAAAGCAAAGGAAACAAAAAAGACAGTCATTTCAGATAGTTATTCAAGCAGAATTACTGGCCAAAGGATTTTTACAATCTGTGTCCCTGTTCTGGACTCAAAAAAAAATGTGACAGATTATCTTGTCGCAGCGATTCAAGTTGATTATTTAAAGAACCTCATTAACTTGCTGAGCCCTGATGTTTATATTGAAGTGGTGAACCAAGAAGAGAAAATGATTTTCACGAGCGGACAAGCCTCTCATGCCAAAGATCAGAAACCAGTCAGCGGATACCTGGATGATATCAGCTGGAATATGAAAGTCTATCCGAACCCTGTCACAATAGAAGAACTGACGAAAAGCCTTGTGCTTCCGCTTTCATGTATTATTGTTCTGCTGAATATCCTTTTTATTCTTGTGCTGTATTACTTGCTGAAACGCAAGACCCAGCTGGAGCGCTCCGAAAATGAGGCGCAAAAATTAGAGCTGATCGGGACGCTTGCTGCCAGCACGGCTCATGAAATCCGCAATCCGCTCACTGGCATAAGCGGCTTTATTCAGCTGCTGCAAAAGAAATATAAAGGTGAAGAAGATCAGCTGTACTTCTCCATTATTGAACAGGAGATAAAACGGATTAATCAAATTGTGAGTGAGTTTCTCGTTCTCGGAAAACCGACAGCGGAAAAATGGGAGCTGAACTCACTTCAGGATATTATCGGAGAAATTATGCCGATTATTTATTCTGAGGGCAATCTATACAATGTTGAAGTCGAATTACAGTATTTAACCGAACAGCCTTTACTCGTAAAATGTACAAAAGATCATATTAAACAAGTGATTTTAAATGTAGCAAAAAATGGCCTTGAATCTATGCCTGAAGGAGGAAAACTGACGATCTCCTTGGAAGCCTCGGATCAAAAAGCCATTATCAAAGTTGTGGATAACGGTGAAGGGATTTCTCAGGAAATGCTGGATCACATCTTCCTTCCCTTTGTTACTTCTAAAGAAAAAGGAACTGGCCTCGGCCTTGTCGTATGTAAACGGATCGTGCTGATGTACGGAGGAACCATTCATATCGAAAGCGAAGTGCGAAGAGGTACAGAGGTAACGATCAATCTCCCCGTATCCGCTACATAGCCCCCCTGACGATGTCAGGAGGGCTTTTTATCTTCGTGACCGGGCATTGCCATTTGACTTGCTCGCTGTTCTGCCTGAGAAGAGTATTGTAATGACGCGCAACAGCATTTTGAGAAGCAAAAAAAACATAAAAAACACCAAAAATCCCTTTAGGCCCTCAGTGGCATCTAAAAGCTCCATATTCCCTCTCCCCGTCACTTTCTGCTGAATTTCTATCGCAAATACGACAACAATGATGACTGTAACGGTATAGATAAAGGACAGGGCTGTCATGCTCCATTTTGAAAGCCATGTAAACACAGCGTGAGTGACACCGAAAAAGATAATGCCAAAAATGCCAATCACCCAGAAATGCATTTCTTTGTCAGTTAAATGAATCCCGAACATTACGCATAATGATATAAAAGCATCATGAAATTGATTAACCATTTCAGTAATGATAACCGCCAGTTCTTTCATCAGTTCCCTCTTTCATATGAATTTTCCCAGAAAAAAAGAGCGCTTCTGGAAAGCTCTCTCTCTTTATATATGCATCTGATAGCGCCGCTATTTATTTGCATCATATGCAGGCATGACATCCCTGCGAGGCCACAAGCCTAATTTCTTTACAAGGCCTTGAATGCCTTGAGAATGTTCGCTTTCTTGCATTAGCTGGTGATATTCATTCATTAAACAATCCAGCTCCTGACTGTGTTTGATCGTGTCATGGCCTGTAAATCCCTGTTTTCTAGCGGCATCTATCATTAACTTTCTTTTTTCATCAATAGACACCAACAATTTTTCATGTTCTGAAGAACCGCCCATTCACTTCACCCCTCGCCGCTAAGAAATAGGAAACAAGTTTGATTGGGTTATTGTGCATTATTACAGATTATACTTTATTTGTAAACATATTTTCATTAAATAAGTTATTTTTTCAGGTATAATAGATTTATTGATAGGATTAGAAGAACAATACCCAGATGAAGAATATCTTAAACACGCCGCTAGGCAGGAGGTATGCCACATGAAGAAAAAGAAAGCATTGATGCTCGGAGCGGCAGGCGGTAAAGCGATATTAAAAAGAAAAACCGGAAAAAATGTATCGAGCACATCACTGTTTTTTTCCAAATGCTTCGTGATTGGAGAAAAGGCGACTACCCCCGTTCACAGGTTAGAACGCTTTTGCTCCTCACTGCCGCCATCTTGTATATCGCCATGCCGCTCGATATCGTGCCAGACGTTATCCTTGGTCTTGGAATCATAGACGATGCAGCTGTATTAGGTTTGCTTTGGACGCTGATTAAAAAAGAAATGTCTCAATATGAAGAATGGCGTTTGCAATAGATATAAGAAGCCCCGTTCAATGAACGGGGCTTTTGCTGCTTATTGATTTACACTGTCTTTTTCATAAATCGGAACCCAGCCTTCAGTTGTGACAAAGATTCTCACCGCGACAACTTTCCGATCCTCCTGAAGTGTGAAATAATGGCGGATATTTTCAGGCACGGAGATTAAATCTCCAGGGTTTAAACGGACATCAAAAAACGTGCCATCTTTGCCTTGAATGACAAAAATGCCGTGTCCGCTTACAATAAAACGAACCTCATCGTCTGTGTGATGATGCTCTCTTTTAAAGTTCTCAAGCAGTTCATCAAGTTTCGGATTGGCATCTGACAATGAAATAACATCCTGTGCTTTGTAACCGCGGCGGTTAGAAATATCTTTAATTTCCGTTTCGAATGTATTGAGGATTTGCTGTTTTTCTTCTTCTGTCAGATCGTACTTCTCTGAAAGATGTTCCGGAAGCTTCGCGATATCCCATTGCTCATAAATCACCTCTTGGCTATCCAAAAAGCTTGCTACTTCCTCTTGATTTTCAATCGTTGTATTTGCCTTATCATGAATACGAATTGTTGCCATTTCAGTTCCTCCTTTTAATTAACCAGCTGGTGCTGGAGTGTTTTCAATGTCAAATGGTAGCTGAACAAAAATTCATACGCTTCAAGCACTCTTTTTGCTTCAAATGCTGTTTTTCCCCAAGCGGTAATACCGTGATTTCGGATCAGAACGGCTCCCGAATCTTCTGAAATCTCTTCCGCAAACAGTGCCGCGAGCGTCGGAATATGGGCCGGATTTTCAATGATCGGGATAGCCACTTCTGCATTCTCTTCCCACAGGCCGAGCGCTTTTATGATTTCCTGGCCTCTGAACGTGATTTTCTTTTGGTCTCCGTATAGCTCTGAGATTACATTATTGTTTACTGTATGGACATGCAGGCAGCATCCGGCATTGGTTTTATTGTACAAATGTGTGTGCAACAACGTTTCCGCAGACGGTTTTAGAGAATGCCCGCTTTCGGCAGGCTCTCCGTTTTGATCCACCAGCAGAAAATCTTCATCCGTCTCTTTGCGTTTATCTTTACCGCTTGCGGTTACGAGAAAGGTTAGAGGCTCATCAGAAACTTTAATAGACAGGTTGCCGCTAGTCGCCGGAAACCAGTCTCTTTCGGCCAATTCCCGTTTTACTTCAGCGAGCTCTCGCCAGCGTTCTTGTTTTGCAGCCATTCCTGTACCTCCGTTACATTCTCGATTTCTTTTCTAATTTCATAAAAATCTTGATACGGGAGATGATTTAGGTTCCGCTCCCTGCATTCGTTTAATAAATAATCCCTTGCAAAGCAAAGGTCGGACAGCTTTGCGGCCTCCACATCTGTAACCGAATCGCCGATCATGATGATATATTGGTTCGATTCAGCGAGTTCATGTATCACTGACGGCTTGCAGCACCCGCATTGATTGCTGCAAGTTCCTTTGCAAGAATGAGGCCAGTCAATATGAATATAGTCATTGTCAAATGACGCATGGTTGCAATAAATACGATCTTTCTCCACAATGCCTTCAAGCAAAGGATACACAAAAAAGTCCATTCCTCCGCTTACGACATAAAACGGAATCTCATGCTCCTTGACAAACGCTACAAATTCGCGAAAGCCTTCCCTGATTTTTGCATCTTCCAATACAAATCTTGTAATCTCTTCTTTTAAACGGCTTGGCAGAAGGCCGAACATCCGTCCGACACCTTCCTTGATCGACAGCGTTTTGGAAAGGACGCCGTCTTTTAATGCGTTCCACTCCGGCGGAGCGAATGTTTTCATAATATTTATAATGTTGTCATTCATCGTGATGGTGCCGTCAAAATCACAAATAATGAATGGCTTTCGAGTCGTCATAAAGCTTCAACCTTTCCCCATTTATCAAGCGCCAGCTTCAGATCTTTGCATTGTTCAGCTTTTTTATCAATCGGCTGGGCTTCTAAGACAGCATCAATTATGGCTCTGAATGCTTTGCCACCGCCCTGGGCGCCGTTCGGATGTCCGTGTACGCCTCCCCCGGCGTTTATAATATGATCTATGCCGAAATCCCGCATTAAAAGCGGAACCATACCGGGATGAATGCCTGCTGACGGAACGGCAAATGTTTGCTTAAAAGCATCCTCTCTCACACATTCTTCGTGAATCGCCAGCGCATCTTCTTTTGGAAGCGCAACCGAACCGTACGGAGATGGGAAGAGACTGAAGTCGGCTCCGCAATACCGGTTCAATTTTCCGAGCAAAAGAGCGTGAGAAAATCCGTAGAACGGAGAAGACGTAAACGCCCCGCTGACGGCTGGATGAGCCATAATCGGGATTGCGATTTCGGGATCTTCCGCCAGGCTTTGCATGACGTCCAAGCCGTAAGCGAAGACATTAAACAATAACGCATCCGCTCCCAATTCAGCAGCGCGTCTCGCTTTGTCGTTCAGATCAGCCGTACGCCCGGTCAAATTGACCGCATACAGCGTTTTATGCCCGGTTTGCTCATACGTTTCTTTCAATACTTGCTTTCCTTCTGTTATTCTTGTTTCAAAAGGCGCCAGGCCTGTCTCAAAGAAAATTTCATCGTCCTTAATCAGGTCAACTCCGCCAAGCGCCTGCTGTCTGAGCTGTTCTTTAATATCACTCAGGTCTCTTCCGATAACCCCTTTGAAAATGCTCATTAACAGCGGTCTCTCAAACTCTCCCAGCAGCTTTCGAATGCCGTATACACCAAACTTCGGTCCCGGCAGCGTGCGCTTAAACGCGTCAGAGAAATGAAGATCGAGTAATTTGATTTTTCCGTCCAGCGACAGCTTCCCAAACACTGTTGTCAGCAAAGCCGGAATATCCTGAGAGAAATTGATGTCAGGATAGGCAATTGTGATCACCGCTTGTTTTCCTGACGCAGGAGTCCCCTCTCTTTCCTCGACCTTTATTACCCGCCCCTTGTGCTTTTGCATTTGCTCCTGTTTTACAAGGGGCAGATCAGTCCAGGAGCCTACTGTCAATCCTGTTGCGATTTGTTCCGCTTTTTTCTCTGTATCGGCTCCCGGTTCGGTCAGGAGATATGTTGCTAATAACTCACCCATGCCAGAGCTCCTTTCATTTCATCCATATAAAAAAACCTCTTCAAACAGCAATCGCGTCTAAAGAGGTTTCGTTTCTCGTCCGAATCTTATCTCTCAGCCGCCAGCTGCAAGAATTAGCACCGTGCTTTATAAGTCGGTTGCCGGGCTTCATCGGGCTCGTCCCTCTGCCTGCTCTTGATAAGAAAATATAGATTTTATAAATTATTTTGAATTATCCCATCGTTATCAAGTCTTGTCAATGCTTTTTTGGGTAAACAGGTTCAGCTTCCCAATTCGATAAGCGGCTTCTTTGAGTCTTTCTTCACTTGTCAGCAGCCCGACTCTGACATAGCCCTCGCCATATTCACCGAAGCCATTTCCAGCCGCAACGGCCACATTCGCTTTTTCCAGCAAAAGGTCTGAGAACTGCTCGGAAGTATAGCCTTCAGGCACGGGTAGCCATGCAAAAAAAGAACCTGCCGGAGCAGCCACATCCCAGCCGATCTCCCGGCACGACGCAATCCAAGCGTTTCGCCTGCTTTCATATCGGGCATTTTGCTCCGCCACACACGTTTGAGCATCTAGCAGTGCCGCCGCTGCAGCCTCCTGAGTCGCTCTGAAAAGACTGACAAACATATGGTCTTGATACAGATTGATCGCTTCAATGACCGAAGCGTTTCCGACGGCAAAGCCGACCCGCCACCCCGCCATGTTATACGTTTTTGACAGCGTATAAATTTCAATGCCGATATCCTTCGCACCTTCAGTCTGCAAGAAGCTTAACGGCTTACAGCCGTCAAATCCTACAGCGCCGTAAGCAAAATCATGAACGACACAAATCCCGTTTTCTTTCGCAAAACTCACGGTTTCTTCAAAAAACCCGGAGGTAGCAACAGCTCCAGTCGGATTATTCGGATAATTCAAGTACATCAATTTCGCCTGTTCTCTCACTTCAGCGGGGATGTTGCTGTAATCAGGCAGAAACGCCCTGTCCTTTACGAGCGGCATCATTTCCATCTTCGCTTTCGCGAGTGCCACACCTGACCAGTAATCAGGATAGCCCGGATCCGGAACTAAAATCGTATCTCCGGGATTCAGTAAACATTGCGGGAGCTCGACCAGACCAGCTTTTCCACCGAATAATACAGCGACTTCCGTCTCCGGGTCAAGGTCAATGCCGTATTCTCTTTTATAAAATGCCGCCGCTGCTGATTTCAGGCTGTATGAGCCGCGAAAAGACGAGTATTTATGATTGTCAGGATTAGCAACGGCTCGTTTCATTTCCTCGACGATATGTTCCGGAGTCGGCTGATCCGGATTTCCCTGTCCGAGATTGATAACGTCATGTCCTTCTGCAAGCTTTCGGTTCACTTTTTGCACCAAAGAAGCGAAGAATTGCTTAGGCAGCTCCTTTAATACATGAGACTGTTCAAATTTCATCTATTCTCACCTTCTAAAAAAATCTTGAAATGATAGTCCATCATCATATATGGTTAAATGAAAAAAGTAAAGAAAAATGTGGAGTGATCAAAAGATGAAATGGACGATATCTTGCCTGCAATTTGATATTTCATACGGAAAGCCTTCAGAAAATATCAAAAAGGCTGAATTCTTTATCGAAAAGGAAAGCAAACACGCGGATGTTCTTGTTCTTCCTGAACTGTGGACGACTGGCTATGATCTGGCCAACCTTGATGAGCTCGCCGATAAAGACGGGCGTTCTACTCAGAGCTGGCTGAAGAAAACAGCAAAAAAACATGGCGTCCATATTGTCGCCGGATCGGTTGCTGTCAGAAAGGATTCCGATGTTTATAATACAATGTACATCGCGGATAAGGAAGGACAAATCATTAAAGAGTACAGGAAGGCCCATCTTTTTCAGCTGATGGATGAGCATGTGTATTTATCAGCCGGTTCCGAAGACGGATATTTTGAGCTTGATGGCGTCAAAAGCTCAGGATTGATCTGTTATGATATCCGTTTTCCGGAGTGGATCAGAAAACATACGACAAAAGGCGCCAACGTGCTGTTTATTTCTGCGGAATGGCCTCTTCCCCGCCTTGATCATTGGAAAAGCCTGCTTATTGCGCGGGCCATCGAAAATCAATGCTTTGTCGCTGCCTGCAATTGCACTGGGTCAAATCCAGATCATGAATTTGCCGGGCATAGCTTGATTATTGATCCATGGGGACGTGTACTTGCTGAAGGCGGCCGGGAAGAAGGCGTTGTGCGTGCGGAAATTAACCTTCAGGAAAGCGTTGAAGTTCGGGAAAGCATCCCTGTTTTCGATGATATCAGAAAAGATTTATATTAAAAAATAGATTGACAACTCACTAAAACACCTGTTACTATGTTCATCAACTGATAAATTAGAATTGTTTAACAAATGAATATATTCTCTTATCGAGAGTTGGGCGAGGGATTTGGCCTTTTGACCCCAACAGCAACCGACCGTAATTCCATTGTAAAATGGGGCGCATCTTGTTCGCGCCGAGACGCTTGTCTCTAAGGCACGGTGCTAATTCCTTCAGATCTGATCTGAGAGATAAGAGAGGCGGACATAAATGTTAAGCCTCCTTCTCTCTGAGAAGGAGGCTTTTTTACGGCCATTCAGCTGCAAACATATCAGAGATTACATAATTGGAGGTTATGACAATGGCAGTCACAAAAACACCTTTATACGAAACGTTAAATGAAAGCTCCGCAGTGGCGTTGGCGGTGAAGCTTGGCTTATTTCCAAGCAAAAGCACGCTGACATGCCAGGAGATCGGCGACGGCAACTTAAATTACGTTTTTCATATTTATGATCAAGAACATGACAGAGCATTGATTATTAAACAGGCGGTTCCTTATGCAAAAGTCGTCGGAGAAAGCTGGCCGCTGACAATCGATCGCGCCAGAATCGAAAGCAGCGCTCTCATCCGCCAAGGCGAGCATGTCCCTCATCTCGTTCCAAAAGTGTTTTATTCTGACACAGAAATGGCGGTTACCGTCATGGAGGATCTTTCTCATTTGAAGATCGCAAGAAAAGGGCTCATTGAAGGTGAAAACTATCCGCACCTGTCACAACACATCGGTGAATTTTTAGGCAAGACCCTTTTCTATTCTTCAGATTACGCGCTTGAACCTAGGGTGAAAAAACAGCTTGTTAAACAGTTTACAAATCCGGAGCTGTGCGACATTACGGAAAGGCTTGTTTTTACAGACCCTTTCTTTGACCATGACACAAATGATTTTGAAGAAGAGCTTCGTCCTTTTGTCGAAAAGCTCTGGAGAAATGACAGCGTCAAAATCGAAGCGGCTAAGCTTAAAAAGTCTTTTTTAACATCTGCAGAAACGCTGATTCATGGTGATTTGCACACAGGGAGCATTTTCGCCAGCGAACATGAAACAAAGGTGATTGATCCTGAATTTGCTTTTTACGGACCGATCGGCTTTGATATTGGCCAATTTATCGCCAACTTATTGTTGAATGCACTCAGCCGTGACGGAGCTGACAGAGAGCCGTTATATCACCATGCCAAGCAGGTCTGGGAAACGTTTCAAGAGACATTCACTAAAGCCTGGGAGAAGGACAGTCTCGATGTTTACGCCAAAATTGACGGTTACCTTACTGATACGTTCAGTCATATTTTCGAAGAGGCGATCGGTTTTGCGGGCTGCGAGCTGATACGCCGGACAATCGGCCTTTCCCATGTGGCTGATCTGGATACAATCGTGCCGTTTGATAAACGAATCGACAGAAAACGGCTGGCGCTTGAAACCGGCACAGCCTTTATCGAAAAACGTTCGGAATTCACAACGATCACGGATGTTATTGAATTATTCAAGCTACTTGTAAAGGAATGATCTCTTCATGACCCATTCATTTGCTGTTCCTCGTTCTGTTGAATGGAAGGAAACAGCTATACTCATTTTAAATCAGCAAAAACTTCCGGAAGTGACGGAATATTTGGAACTGACGACCAAAGAGGCTGTATTTGACGCCATTGTCACACTCAAAGTAAGAGGCGCTCCCGCTATCGGCATTACGGCTGCCTTTGGACTTGCGCTTGCCGCCAAAGACATTGAAACAGATGATGTCACGGAATTCCGCCATAAACTTGATGACATCAAACAGTATTTAAACAGTTCACGGCCTACCGCCATTAATTTATCTTGGGCTCTTGAGAGACTGAGCCAATCGATCGAAAATGCCATTTCCGTAAATGAAGCAAAAACGAACCTTGTCCATGAAGCGATTCAGATTCAGGTCGAGGATGAGGAAACGTGCCGGATGATCGGCCAAAACGCCCTGCAGCTTTTCAAAAAAGGCGACCGGATTATGACGATCTGCAATGCAGGCTCTATAGCGACGAGCCGCTATGGAACGGCGCTCGCTCCATTTCACTTAGCCAAACAACAGGATTTGGGACTGCATATTTTCGCCTGTGAAACAAGGCCTGTCCTTCAAGGTTCACGACTTACTGCGTGGGAGCTGATGCAAGGGGGCATTGATGTCACTCTGATTACAGACAGCATGGCTGCTCATACGATGAAGGAAAAACAAATTTCCGCCGTCATCGTCGGAGCTGATCGAATTGCTGGGAACGGTGATACGGCAAATAAAATTGGAACATACGGTCTCGCGATTTTAGCAAACGCCTTTGATATTCCGTTTTTTGTCGCCGCACCATTATCTACATTTGATACAAAAGTGAAAAGCGGCGCTGATATTCCGATAGAGGAACGGGATCCAGAGGAAGTAAGGCAGATTTCCGGAGTCCGGACCGCACCATTCGATGTGCCTGTCTTTAACCCCGCTTTTGACATTACACCGCATCATCTCATTTCAGGTATCATCACAGAAAAGGGGATTATGACCGGTAACTATGAGGAAGAAATTGAACAGCTGTTCCAAGGCGAAAAAGTTCACTAAAAAACCGCTGGACTTTGCTCATTATGGGCGAGTCAGCGGTTTTTTTGTTTATTTTTATTGATATGAATGATTTCATCTTTTTGAGCGCTTGATAAGATATGCAGTTTCACAAACAGATTGGCAAAACCAGAAATTTTTTCAAAGCGGCTCGGCTTCAATGGCTTTGTCCTCCTTTTTCATTAGACCAACTTTTTTAACTTAATAAAATGATATGTCGGGCAGTAAAAAAAGGAACGTGCCATATGTTTTATTTTTCTTTGTAGGAGATTTGCTCGATGTTCAGCAAAAATGCTTTGAGGTCGGTTTTGCTCCCGGCGTATCCTGTTAACGCGCTGTTTTTGCCGATCACTCTATGGCATGGGACGAAAATTGGCAGGTCATTTCGTTTATTCGCCTGTCCGACGGCGCGCACCGCTTTCGGGCTGCCGACCGCAGCGGCAATGTCAGCATAGCTTCTCGATTCTCCATATGGTATCATCGTCAGCGCCTTCCACACTTTTTGCTGAAAAGGGGTGCCCTTTTGGCTGAGCGGCAAAGAGAATGTCTTTCTTTCGCCAGCGAAATAGTCATGAAGCTGGGCTTTCGCTTCCGCTAAACATGGCGTTTCCTTGTGTTCTGTGTGCTGAACGGTTTCATTCCAATCCATCCAATCTTCCTGACTGAGAAATAGACGGGTAATCTGGCCATCCTCCTCGGCAATGACAAGTCCCCCGAGAGGCGTTTCCGCTGTCGTATAGTAGTTCATTCATCAGTCCTTCTTTCTTCAGCATTCTGTCTGACGGGAAGTGTAAGGTGGAAAACGGTGCCCTTGCCTTCTTCGCTTTCTACCATGATCTCGCCTTGATGTTCTTCAATAATTTTATAGCTTACCATTAGCCCAAGTCCAGTTCCCCGTTCCTTTGTCGTATAAAACGGTTCACCTAGGCGCCTTACTTTATCTTCTGACATTCCAACCCCCTCGTCTTTTAAGGAAATGACAACATGATCTTGATCCAAAGTCCTTATCGTGACTGAGATGTTTCCGCCGTCAGGCATTACTTCGATGGCATTTTTTAATATATTGATAAATACTTGTTTTAGCTGATTCGGTTCACAGTAGATGGGAGGAATGTCGTCCATTAAATCAAGATGCATTTGCACGTTGCTGAGATTGGCTTGCGCGTTTAGGAGGTCTATGGTGTCTCTCATAATTTGGGTTACATGTTTTTCTTCATACATGATGGCCTGGGGCTTGGCTAAAATCAAGAATTCGGTGATGATGGATTCAATGCGCTTTAGTTCTGAGGTGATCACGTTGAAGTAAAGGGCGTAGTCTCCCGCCACACTTCCTTTCAGGAGCTGTATAAAGCCTTTAAGTGCTGTCATCGGATTTCTGATCTCATGAGCGATGCCGGCAGCGAGTTCGCCGACAACATGAAGGGTATCCGACTTGCGCAGGCGTTCCTCCAGTTCTTTTCGCTCCGTTACGTCTTTAAAGATAGCCAGGTTCATGTTTTGAATAATATTTCGTTTAAATGAGAATTCAAGTTTTCTATTGTCGCTGCTGCTCAGCAAGAACGGAATTTCGTTGTCCATTTCATCAAAATTAATCTGCCTTGCCGGTGATGCAAGGTTTTCTATATCGTACGAAGAGATAATATCTAACAGACTGTGCTTTTTTATCTCTTCATGTGACAGGCCTAGAATTTTGCTTGCTAACGGGTTGGCGTCGATGATCCTGTATTGATTGTCGAACAATACATTGCCGTCCATCGAGCCATTGAAGACTTTTCTGAATTTTAGCTCGCTTTCCCGAAGCTCTTTTTCCATCCGCTTTCTGTCGCTGACATTTCTTAATATCGTCAAATGCTGGTTTTCGAGTATGGTTCGCTTTGACGTAAATTCGAGTTCTTTAAACTGGCCGTTCCCCATTTGAAACAGCATCTCTTCTCTAATCTCTCCGTATTTTGCGTATTTCTTTTTCGTTATGCTGTATTTGCGCTGCGAATGAACGAGAAAATCACACAGCTTTCGTTTCAACAGCAAATTCATCGGCAGCTCGAAGATTTTACAGGCGGATTGATTCGCCTTCACGATTCTTCCGTCATTTGACCAGATGATAATGGCGTCCATCGCATTTTCAAATATTTCTCTGAAGCGCTCCTCACTTTTAAATAGCTGAAGCTCCATAGACCGCTTCTCTGTGATATCCCTCATAATGGACATATAAAAACCACTGATGATGTTTGATGTAATCGTGAATTCAAATAGCTTATGGACTCCTGAACGAAGCTTGACGGGCAGCTCCCCCTTCGCTTTTCCCTTGCGGTTGAGCGTCTTCCAGGTATTATCGAAATCTTTATGTGAGCCGCTGTCTATGAATTCATATAACGATAAATGAGACAGCTCATTTTGATTGATTTCAAAACTTTTACAGAAGGACAAATTGGCGTCAATAAAACCGCCATCTTTATCAAACAGGACGATTCCGTCAACAGCTCTGTCAAATAAGTCCTTGAACAGCTGTTCATTCATAGAGAATTCCCTCTCCAGAATCTTCTTGGAAGATATATCTCTCATGACAACAAAAAAGAAATCCTCGCCAATCCCTCTTTTGGCCAGAAACTCTATGTATTTTATCGCTCCGCCATCAAGCCTGACCGGCACCTCCTTCCATAGGAAGCCTTTCTTAAAAAACTTCTTTACAGCAAGGTTCAGCTCATCCTTTGGAATAGAAAACAAAAAGTCCAAAACGGAACGATTCTTCAAATCTTCTGAATCAACTTGAAGCATCCTCTCCGTGGCTTCATTGGCCTGAACGATGCGCAATTCATTATCACATATAAAAATAGCATCGAGCGTATTGTTGACAATCACTTGATGCTGATTCAATTCCTTTTTCAACCGTGCATTTTCTTCTTTGAGGCGCTTCAGTTCTTCCCGCAGCTCTGAATTTGTCTGGGCATCAAGAGTTTCCATGCGCGTACACTCCTTCTTCAAAACCTATCTCTCAATATTTCTACAAAATGCGGGAACTTCCTTCATTTGCCCTATAAGTTTCAGAAAATTTCAGTGTGATGACATAACGAAGACATTTTCTACGTTCCTTACCACCACTTTACATCGCCCTAACAATCAGCTGTTTTTTTCATTCGTTTTTCCTCTTTTATTTTAAAATAGATACCAGCAGGGAATAATCTCTTAGTGACTGATGAAAGAGAAGGTGATGCTATGAGTAAATCGCGTGACAGTTATTTTGATAATGCCAAATTCTTATTGATATTCCTTGTTGTATTCGGTCATATTCTTCGTTCTTTTATTCATGATAACAACTTTATGCTCTACCTTTACAAGTTCATTTACACATTCCACATGCCTGCTTTTATCCTTGTCTCCGGTTATTTCGCGAAAGGCTTCAAACGCGCCGGTTATGTAAAAAAGCTGGCGGTCAAGCTGATTATTCCGTATTTGATTTTCCAAATCATCTATTCCGTCTTTTATTACATGATGCAAGACGAAAGCATGGCAAATGTGAATCCGATTGATCCGCAATGGTCGTTATGGTTTCTCGTAAGCTTATTTTTTTGGAACCTGCTGCTTTATCCTTTTTCAAAGCTTTCAAAGCTGTGGGCGCTGTTTGTCAGCTGCGGCATTGCCGTGCTGATCGGTTATCTAGACTTTGTCAGCAGCACGCTGAGCCTGTCGCGGACATTTGTATTCTTGCCGATGTTCCTTGTCGGGTTTTATTTGAATAAACATCATTTTGATTTATTGCGGTCCAAGCGAGGCAAACAAATCGCGCTTGGGGTGCTTGCCGCCGTATTCGTCATCTGCTGGGGCATTGACTTTGACTATTCTTTTCTGTTCGGCTCTAAACCGTATTCTTCGTTTGGAGACGTTACCTTGGCAAGCGGGCTTTCCCGAATCGGCTGGTATGTACTCGCCTTTGCGGCAACCTTCAGTTTTTTAGCGCTCGTTCCGCAAAAGAGGTTTTTCTTTACGAAATGGGGAACCCGGACATTTTACGTGTATTTGCTTCATGGGTTCATTATTAAAACTCTGAGACAGGTCGGGCTTGAGGATTCGCTTACTGACTATCAAAGCTTAGTGATTCTATTGCTTTTAACGGCAGCCTTGACATCAATCCTCTCCAGCAATTTTGTTAAGACAGTGGCTCAGCCATTCATTGAGCTGAGAATGACCAACTTATTGCAATATGTCAGAGGAACGGGCAAAAATGTTTATTTAAAATAGGAAAGCACCTCTTAAGCGGGCCTCCGCCTAAGAGGTCTTTTTTTATTTTTGTTTGTTCTTTTTTTCTTTTCAGGCTTTGTGATTTCTAGCGTCTCGATGATTTTCCCGGCATTGTAATCCCCTAATTCACTTGAGAATTCTTCCTCCAGCACCTGCTTATTCATAGGCTTTTTATGATTTTGCATATCTCTGCTATGGCGGTTTTTCTTCAAAATCACATGCCTCCTTGCCGGCCCTGTTTGGAATTACGGTTTGCACCTCTAAAATTCGGGTTGTCATGATACTGTGTCTTAAATGAATTCGGGTCCATGCTCTCGGTAGGTGTATTGTTATTTTTAATGGCTTCATCGACTTCGGCTTTGCGCTTCATACGAATCCTCCTTGCCTGTTTATAGAGATTTTTTCGCTACATGATGCAGGAGCGCTAAACCGCACCTGTAGATATTAGGTTCTCCAACTGAAACAGAGGCACACATCTTTTTTTTGGCAATCAAAAAACACCGCACAACATGCGGTGTTTCAGATTGTTGACAAAGTCATAAAACGGTTTTCGTTTTATGACTTTGTCATCTTTTCAGCGTGATTGAAAACCCTTGAAGTCTAGGAAGGACGAGCATTGGAGCACAGCGAATGCAGCAATTCGTGAGCACCAACGCGCAGGACTGACAACGAATGCGAGGGTTTGGCGACACGCTGAAACACCGCACAACATGCGGTGTTTTTCTATCCGATAATCACTCTTTCCTTCGGATAATGATAATTCGCTTCAATTTCTTTTCTTCCGATCAAATACAGGAAGGTCAGGATACCGATTCGCCCGATAAACATGCAAATCATAATGACACATTTTCCAACGCTGCTCAAATCAGCAGTAATTCCAAGTGACAGACCGGTTGTACCGAACGCTGAGCACACTTCAAATAGAATCTCCAGCAATGAATGCTCTTCTGTTATCGTAAGTATGAGTGTCGCGCCAAAAACAAGCAGGATCGCCATCATGGCGACAACAAGCGACTTCATGAGATCAGCAGGATGCAGTTCACGTTTGAATACCTTTACTGACTTATTGCCGCGGGCAAAATGAAACAGCGCCAGAAGGTTCAGGGCAAAAGTCGTTGTCCGTATGCCTCCCCCTACTGAACTTGGCGACGCTCCGATAAACATCAGCGCACTCATAAACAGCAGAGTGGGGTCAGACAGCTGGCTGATATCAATCGTGGCCAGCCCTCCGCTCCTTGTTGTCGTTGATTGAAATAGAGAAAGGAATAAAATATCATGCCACGATTTACCGGCAAACAAATGATTTGCTTCAAGCACATAGATCCCTATAGAACCAAACAAAACTAGCACGCCAAACATACTAGTTGTAATTTTTGTAAATAAGCTAAACGGATATCTTCGGTTTTTTGAAAACAAAAAGTCTTTCACTTCCACTAAAACGGGGAAACCGATCGCTCCGAAAACAATCAATAACAGTGTAATAAATTGCACAAAATAATCATGCCGATATGGAATCAGTGAGCTGCCTGTTATATCGAAACCAGCATTTGTGGTCGCACTGACACTGGCAAAAAAACCATGCAAGTAAGCATCTTGAATGGAATCGTAGTAGGTTAAAAAATATGTCCCAAGAATGATCGCGCCAAAGAACTCAATCCATAATATGAGAAAGAGAATCTGTTTCATGAGATTCACGATCCCAGAAAATTGTGATTGATTTTGATCGACCATCATTAATTTCCGTTCTTTTAATCCTATTCTTTTGCCCATTAACAGCCAAACAGAAGTGCCTAATGTCATAATGCCAATTCCGCCAAACTGCAGAACAAACGCAAGAATAACAATTCCGGTTGCACTAAATGTATCAGCGGTATTCACAACAGAAAGCCCGGTGACACTTACGGCGCTCACTGCTGTAAACAAAGCGTCGATAAAAGACCACTCTGCCCCTTGTTTATGGGCTACAGGAAGGCTCAATAAAATAACTGCAACCGTCACCGCAAGAAAGTAATAGACAGCGATCAGCTGGGCCGGCGACAAAGCCTGTATCAATTTTCCAAACATTAATTTCATGTAAAATCCTTCTGCCTCTCTTTTTAAGTACGGTAATTATTCTAAAGATATTGGACACATTTTTAAAGGCTTTTACGCAACATTTTCTTAACTTGCTTATTTTTTTATCATTTTAGTCAAAGGATCAAATAAAAAACCTCTGAGAGGTTCTCTCAGAGGAACAAAATGTTTGTTTTATTTAGCTTCTAACCGTCTGATTCGCTCATCCAAATCAGGGTGAGTAGAGAAAAGCGAAGAGTGCTTCTTGCCATTAATTTTTAATGTTTGAACAGCTGCCTGATCGTCTTCCTTAATGCGGGAAGAATAGCTCTGAAGCGTCCGCAGCGCGTGAATCATTTTATCCTTGCCGGCCAGATCGGCTCCTCCTCTGTCAGCGTGGAATTCACGATGGCGTGAGTACGCAAACACAACAAGGCTGCCGAGAATGGAAAAGACAATCTGAAAGACAATCACCGCAATAAAATGCACGATCGGCGCAAGGTCTTCCTTGACAAAACGGCTTGCAATCCATGCTGCGATACGGGATAAAAAGACGACAAAGGTATTGACGATACCTTGTAAAAGCGTCATCGTTACCATATCACCGTTAGCGATATGCGCGACCTCGTGGGCAAGCACACCTTCAACCGCGGCATCATCCATTTGCTCGAGCAGTCCTGACGACACTGCCACAAGAGAACGGCGTTTTGACGGTCCAGTCGCAAATGCGTTCACTTCAGACGACCGGTAAATGCCAACCTCCGGCATTTTCGTTAAACCGGCAGAACGGCTTAATCGATGAACACGATCAACCAATTGCTGTTCTTCGTAACTGAGCGTATGTTTCTCCGGATTCAGCACTTTGACGCCCATCATCGTCTTTGCCATCCATCTGGACATCGCAAGAGACATAAAGGAGCCGACAAAACCAACGACCAAACTGAACACGAGAAGCGCGATTAGATCGATACCGCCATCAGCGGTAAAGTAGGTCCCGACTCCGGTGACAGAACTTAAAACAGATAAAACGATCCCGATTGTGGTAAGCACCAAAATATTTGTTAAAATAAACAGAAAAATTCGTTTCGCCATAATAACCTCCGTTATTTTAAGTTCAAAAGAACCTGTATATTTAAATTATAAAACATCTGTTTGAAAATGCAAGGAATTAGACGTATGATGTTAATGTATTGCTGACGCTTCCATTTGAATTCATACATAGACTTTATCTTCACGTCAAATTGTTTTGAAGAGGTGAACAATGAACATTTTCAAACTCACTCGAACCGATATGGTGCGGCTGCTGTATTCCCTAAAAGGACAGGGAGA
The DNA here is from genome assembly GCF_000815295.1 of Bacillus sp. MSP13. Lineage (NCBI taxonomy): Bacteria > Bacillati > Bacillota > Bacilli > Caryophanales > Bacillaceae > Bacillus > Bacillus sp. MSP13. Next base: position 223,140 of record NZ_JXAQ01000003.1, on the reverse strand, counting down.
AATAAGCCCGCTAGACATTGTCGTCCAATCAGCGAACATGTCAGCAAATAAAGCTGCCAATCATCTTGAAATTCCTGAATTTCTTTCAAGATATGAACGAAAAAAACAAAAGAAAGAATACGGGCTCTCTACAAACGAAATTGTAGAACTTGGCAACTTATGTGAGCTGACTTCATTAAAGTCAACCGCAATCCAAAATTGGGTAAAGCGTGATTTCAAAGATTTGATCGGACATCCTGAGCTGGGCAAAAAATATTCGGTTGAACAGGCTGTCATACTTTTAATTGTACGTGATTTAAAATCCATTTATGACTTTGAACATATACGTGGTATTTTAACAGTAGCGTTTAACACCATCTCAGACAGAACCGATGATGTCATCAGTCCGATTTCTTATTATGAAAGCTGCGCATACGTGCTTGATGCCGTTCATCACCAGGACAAGCCTTCTATGAAGGAATCGAATCTGCAGGAGATCGTCGAACAGGAAACTGATCGTCTCCGCAACCGTTTTGAAGAACTGAATGACAGCCAATGGCTTAAAATCAGACAGATTATAGCCATTACAGTTCTCTCCATTTTAACGTTCCATATTCAGGCAACCGCACATAAAATGACAGCTGATATCTTATAAGCTGCGGCACCCCCGGCTCAAATCCGGGGGTTTTGCTATTCTCCACAACAATTGCCAGCATAAATAACCCCCGTACATTTCAAACTAAATACGCGTTAAGAATTCTTTATAGAAAAAGGAGATGAAAAAGATGGCGAGCAGAAATAAACTCGTTGTTCCAGGGGCGGAGCAGGCACTAGACCAATTTAAACTCGAAGTGGCTCAAGAATTCGGTGTGAACCTTGGTTCTGATACAGTCGCACGCGCTAACGGCTCTGTAGGCGGAGAAATGACAAAGCGGCTGGTACAGCAAGCACAGTCACAAATAAATGGCACAACTAAATAAATCCAGGCCTTTATTCGCCGGGGTCACTCGGCGAATTTTCAGTTTGGGCTGAATGATTTTCACTGTTGTAGCCGTTTGGATTACGGCGGTCAGAAGCGTTATCTCCATTTGACGAAGAACGATTCTTTCCTTGTTCACCGTTATTCCAATCCCTGTGATATTGGCTTTGATCCTTCCCAGTGCTGTTTCCTTCATTTCCTTTATCTTGAGGATCTTGTATTGGGGTTTTTTGATCCCCATCTTTTTCAGTGTTTATGTTTTCATCTGATTCCTTTACTTTTTTATCTTTGTCACCATCGTTAGTCTTATCATCTATTGTATCTTTTTTCTGATCTTTGGAATCCGTATCATCCAGCTGTTCATGATCTCCTTGCTTGCTGTCCTGTCCGTCAGGTTGATCGATGGTTTCATCCTCATTTCCGGCATTCTTCTGATCCTCTGTATCGGATGGTTTGCTCGGGTCCTCTTTTGAATCTTTATTGTCATTCATTTCAGTTGATTTGATGTAACTGCCTGTTGAAACGCCTTTTTTCCTTGCTTTTTCCCTTGTTTGCATATCTGACTCAAGAGATTCCATGCGGTATGTTGTTTTATATTTTTCGGTCACATCATTGAGCTGTTTTTTCACAGCTTTTTTATATGTATGGTCTTCCGTATTTTCATAAACAGTGGAAATCAATATTTCTTTCGATTCCTTTACATATCCATGTTCACTGCAGTCGGTAATAATATCATCTATCACCTTTTTAAAATCCGTCTTCTCCCAATCAACTATATCATTGACAACCTTCTTACCCTCTTCATTTAGAGGCGTCAGTTCAATCACTTCGTAATCGCTGTTTAACGCCATTTCAACGCTTGGATTGATATCAATTGTCATATACGCATAGGCCTTATTATTAGAAAAAACGGGGAGAATAATAAAAATAAAAAGCATAATAGCGGTCATCGTAACGATCCCCATCTTGAAAGGGCGCAGTTTGAAAAAATCAAAAAAGCTGGCCCTTCTGCCCATGCGTGATTCACTCGGAAGCATGATTTCTTCTCCGATTTCATAGCTGCGGCGATCATTTTTTGCTTTTAAAAATTGTCCGTCAGGGGTCAGCAACGTGACGAATTTTCTATTTTTCTCTACTATAATCCCTCTTCTCATGAGTGCAGCACCCCTTTAAGATAATCTTTCAAATAAATATAATCACCTGTAATGATAATACACATCGCAATAATATATTTTCGGTTTCTCTCAATCGTTTTTCGGCTTACAGAGACTAGCTGCTCGAGCTGTTTCACCGGAAGCTGTTTCTTTGTATACAGGATAGCGGCCAATTCTTCATGTTCAACAAGGGTCACCGCCACCTTTATGGCGTTTTGCCTTGCGTCCGCGTGCTTTGGAGAGTTTTCAAGCAGCTCTTGAAACGATAAACCATAATCTTTGAGCTGCTTTTGGAAATAGATGATTTCCTCCCGCCTTTGCTCCTGTTCAATCTGACGGCGGTATTCATCAATGGAAAGCTCAGCTTCAATCAGGCTTTGCGATGACTCCTGATCGTCCCTTTCCTGTAAATCGATATTAATATTTTGTGCGCTTCTCGCTTCTTTTCTAATGTAATCAATGACTTTTCTTTTTATAATAAGCTCAGCAAAAGCGAGCAGAGAATTCCCTTTTTCAGGTGAATATTTTTCAATAGCTTCATTAAATGCGATGAGCCCGATGCTGAACTCATCGTCTTTTTCATCTATATATCGTTTACAAACGGATGAAACCGTCTTTGCGATAAATGGCTTATATTGCTGTATTAATTGATTCTGCAGATCTTTATTGCCTTTTTGTATACTTTCAACCGTTTTTTCAAGCGTTTGCTTCTTTTTTCCTAATTTAAACAAAAGGCTAAGCACTGGTTTCACCTCAGTTCCTCCCTATAACTACTCATTAATGATAGCTAATTTGATAGGGATTCGCAAAGGAGAAAAAGAAATATTGATTTCCAATGTCTCAATTATGACAAACCATTCTGACGTACTATACATGATTTCGTGCCTTTCTAGAGAATTAAGGGGGTTTTATCAGTGTTTTTTGTAACAAAGCTGTTATAAAAATGTTATTTTATTTCGGCTATGAAAACGTTTCAAACATGAAAAGACTCCGCTTTTTAGCAGAGTCTCAGAACGATGCGAGGGTTTGTCGACATCTGAAACGCCGGTTTCTTCAAGCGGAGTCTTTCAGATTATGCCCTTTCCCGGCTGTTATTTTGTTCGTTTTGTGTGCCCTCCGGCTGTTTTTTGCCTGACATGAACCAGCCGCAAACCGCAATAGCCGCTAAGACAACCCAGAATATCAGCTTCCATGTTCCAGAATGGATAAAGTGCTCGGAAACAATTGCGATGTCGTGATGGGCAAGTGTGTATAAAGCGAGTTTCACTCCGACCCAGCCGACAATGACAAAGGCTGCCGTTTCTAGGCTTGGACGTTCCTTTAATAACTTAACAAACATTGAAGCCGCAAACCGCATGATCACCAGGCCAATGATTCCACCGGCCAATATGACGAGAAATTGTCCCCCGTCAAGTCCGCCGATCTTCGGAAGTGAAGTTGCAGGAAGCGTAACCGCCAGCGCTACTGCCGCTAAGATAGAATCAACCGCAAACGCGATATCTGCCAATTCAACTTTTAAAACAGTCGGCCAAAAACCGCTTTGCTTCGCCTCTTTATGTGTGTCTTCTTTTTTAAATACGTATCTTTTCAATAAGTGGCTGATTGAGATATACAACAAGTAGATCGCGCCAATCGCTTGAACCTGCCATACGTTGACCAAAAAAGAAATGGCGAATAAAGAGCCAAACCGCAGAACAAAGGCTCCTGCCAATCCATAAAATAAAGCCTTTTTTCTTTTTTCCTCCGGCAAATGTTTTACCATTACCGCCATCACTAACGCGTTATCAGCGGCCAAAATACCTTCCAGCCCGATCAAGACGAGAAGAACCCAACCATACTCCAATAATAATGCTGCATCCATAAGTGATACCCTCCCCAAAAAGTTGTTTTCTTTCTCTTCATCCGATCTTATGACGGCCGGCCCATGCAAAAAAGACCTTTGCCGACATAAGGCAAAGGTCTTGCTAGACATGAATGAAGGCATGCCAACAAAGCCGATGGATCTCACAATCCATGAAATGACGACTTTGTTTCCGGAACACAATCCGGACGCTACTCCCCTTTGGGATTTCAAGAAATATGATTTTATACGTCAATGATATGCGTAGCGCGATAATTTGTCAACGCTTATTTTTTAAAAATACAGATAAGTTTTCGGCGTGCGCGCGTTTTTTCCTCTTTTTGATCAGCAAGTAAGCCACGAACAAAGCCAAAATGGCGATCCCGATCGGAAGCATGTATTGATCGAGAATAGAGCCGACTTCCTTCCAATTTTCACCGAGCTTCACACCGAGGTACACATATACAAATGTAATGGGCAGCATGGCGATGAATGTGTAAATCGAAAACACCCAAACGTTCATTTTTGCAATGCCGCACGGTATGGAGACCAATGTGCGGATACCTGGCAAGAAACGGCCGCTAAAGGCCACAAAACCCCCGTGTTTTTTAAAAAATTCATCCGATTTATCGAGCGCTTCAGGCTTAATGAAAAGGTACTTCCCGAAACGCTCAAGAAACGGCCTCCCGCCGTATCGGCCTATCCAATATAGCGTGAGCGGGCCGGCCACTCCTCCGAGAGATCCTGCCAAAACAGCGCCGGCAAGCGTCATATCCCCTTTAGACACCCAATAACCCGCAAGCGGCAGGACGATTTCAGCAGGGATAAACTCAATACAGAGCGCCAGAAATATTCCGAAATAGGATAAGCTCTTAAATGCTTCTATCCAAGACATAACCAGTTCTTCGATATCCATCACTTCCCTTTTTTCATCTTTATGTATCATACATTTTGTTTTTTTCGGAAAACGTCAAGATGATTTTAACATATATTTCACGGTCAGCTGAACTAAAAAAAGATCTCTTTCAATTTCTATGATCTCAAAGGCTGTAACTCTGCGGTTAAGCAGCCGATAATAATGAGAGTCAACAAGACTGGAACACACGGGGGGAATCTCCATTTGGAAATACACGTATCGTATAATATAACACTCATATGTTTATCAATTCTAATTGCATGTGCCGCAGCGTATATTTCCCTTGAACTGTCAAGGAAAGTCACCATTCATACAGGTTTAAAAAGTAAGATTTGGCTGATCGGCGGCTCACTTATTATGGGATTCGGTATTTGGTCAATGCATTTTGTCGGGATGATGGCCGTCGATATCGACATGCCGATCCAATATGAATTCATGCCTTTAATTGCGTCCATTGGCGCAGCTGTTTCCGGATCATTTGTATCCCTCTATTTTGTCAGCCGGCACATTCTTACATATTATAGACTGCTTACCGGGTCAGTTGTGCTTGGCGCGTCTATTGCATCTATGCATTATATCGGAATGTCTGCCATTTCCCGGGTAATGATTACGTACGAACCGCTTCTTTTTACAGCATCCATTCTGATTGCGATTGCGGCCTCTTTCGTCTCGTTAAAAATATTCTTTGACTTGGCCATGAAAAAACATTCTGATCACCTTATGATCTATAAAGTCATCAGTTCGATTGTAATGGGGATAGGCATTTCAGGCATGCAATATACAGGGGTGCTTGCGGCAACTTTCCGTTTGGATATGGCACCGCCCGGAAGCCATATGGAAATCCATACGTTTCATTGGTCGATTTTTGTTGCGTTAATTATTTTCTGTATTCAAACGCTATTGTTATTCAGTTCCCATGCCGATCGAAAGTTTATTAAACAAAGCGAACGCATAAAGGATAACGAACAGAGATTTGAGTCTTTAATCGTCCATAATATTGACGCCATCTTTATTTTATCATTAGAAGGTAAGATTATATCCTCTAATCACGCTGGAGAGGACATGATCAGAAAATTCGGATTTAATATGAAAAATTGGAAAGATTATACTTCAGAGAAATTTAAACAACTTTTTGAGCAGGTCAAACTAGATAAACAAGCCATCAACAGTGACAGCGAACTGATCACTGAAAAAGACCATTTTCACTTAAATATTACGCTCATACCCGTTGAAGTCCATCAAGAGCTGGACAGCATTTATGTCATTTGCAAAGATATGACAAAGCAGTATAGGGCAGAAAAAGAAATCCATAGAATGGCTCATTACGATTCACTTACAGATTTACCAAACAGACGGCATGCCATCTCTCACTTAACAGAGGTGCTGAATCGCGAGCATACCTTGGATTATAACACCGTTGTCTTCTTTCTAGACTTAAACCGATTTAAAGTGATAAACGATGCGTTAGGACATAATATCGGTGATCAGCTGCTTCAGATGACAGCTAAACGCCTGTTATCTGTTGTTCCTGATAATGGGTTTATCGCCCGTCTCGGCGGTGATGAATTTATTATTATATTGACTGATGCCAATACCGGAACAGGCGAAGCGGATAGTGTAGCAAGAAAAATAATCCAAAAATTCAAAAAACCTTTTAAGATTCAGGAGCATACGCTTATTACATCTGTCAGTATCGGAATTGCGATATCACCGAAAGATGGGACGAACGGTCTTGAATTGATGAAAAAAGCCGATATGGCGATGTATGCCGCCAAAGAGCGAAACAAAAGCAAATTCAGATTCTATTCTTTTTCAATCGGCAACAAAGAAACGGTCAAGCTTAACCAAGAGATGGAGCTCAGAGAGGCAATAGAAAACGATCGATTTATCTTGCATTATCAGCCGCAATTCAGTGCAAAAAACCAAAAAATGACGGGTGCTGAGGCGCTGATACGCCTTGTCACACCTGACGGACAGCTGCGTCCTCCCGGAGAATTCATCGGCGTTGCTGAAGAAACGGGTCTCATTATTGATATCGGAAAGTGGATTATAGATGAAGCATGCAAGCAGGCAAGAGCCTGGTATGAGAAAGGCTTTGATCTTTCTGTCGCCATTAATATTTCCGCCAGACAGTTTCAATCCGAAGAACTGATTCCTCTGATCAAGGATACGCTTGATAAATACCAGCTCCCACCGCAGCTTCTGGAGGTGGAAGTGACAGAAAGCATGACAATGGACAATCTCGATCACTCCAAGAAGGTGTTGTCGTCTTTAACGGAATTAGGCATCAGGATCAGCATTGACGATTTCGGAACGGGACACAGCTCCCTTAGCTATTTAAAGGACTTTCCGATTCACAGGCTTAAAATCGACAAATCGTTTATCGACGATATTCAGACACATCCGAAATCAGAGCAAATTACCGGAGCCATTATTGCCATGGGACATCAGCTGTCTTTGCAGGTGATTGCTGAAGGCGTGGAAAACTCAGCCCAAAAACAGCTTCTTTACGAAAAAGGCTGTGACCATTTACAGGGCTTCTTTTTCAGCAGGCCGATACCGCCGGAACAACTCGAACAATTAATTCTCGAACAGCCGCCGCTTTCATAGCGACGGCTGTTTTTTTACCCATAAGTTACTACACATGAATCGTTCTCCACCTCTTCACACTAAAGAAAAAAAGGGGTTTATCGATATGCATACAATGTGGAAGGGATCGATCAGTTTCGGATTAGTAAACATCCCAATCAAGCTTTATGCGGCCACAGAAGATAAAGACATCAAGCTGCGCAGCCTCCATAAGGAGGATCACGCACCCATCAAATACGAAAAAATTTGCACGAATTGCGACAAAACACTCAGTCCTGATGAAATTGTGAAGGGATATGAATATGTAAAAGGAAAATATGTTGTGCTGACGGACGAAGATCTAAAAAGCTTAAAGCAGGAGCATGAGGAAAAAGCGGTTGAAATTGTTGACTTTGTTCAACTTCAAGACATTGATCCGATTTATTTTAACCGCTCCTATTTTGTCGGACCCGGAGATAACGGCACGAAAGCCTATACCCTTCTCCGTGAAGCGCTCCGTTCAACCGGAAAGATCGGCATCGCCAATATGACAATCAGATCGAAGCAGCAGCTAGCCATTCTCCGCGTTTATGAAAATTGTATCGTGATGGAGTCTATCCATTATCCTGATGAGGTCAGAAGCGCGGCCCATGTCCCGGGTGTACCGGATCAATCGAATGTAAATGATAAGGAGCTGCAAACCGCGATCACATTAATAGATGAACTGACAGCTGAGTTTGAGCCGGAGAAATACGAGGATACGTACAGGCAAGCGCTGCTGCAAAGAGTCAACGACAAGCTTGAAAATAAGGAAACAGCCGTCACACCTGACAAAGCGCCTCCTCGTGAAGATGTCATTGATCTGGTCAGCGCCCTGCAAGCAAGCATCGACAGAACAAGAAAGCCGAACCGGGAAAAACCGGCAGCAGAACCCGCACAAGCCGCTGAACCGAAAGGAGCCGGAGATAAAAAACAAAAAACGACTAGAAAAAAAGCCTCCGGCACGTCATAGCCCATGGCGTTCACCATGCAGCCCGTTCTTACTTCGTCACCGCCAATCGGAGCAGAATGGCGCTACGAAATAAAATATGACGGGTACCGCTGTATTCTCAGCATCCATTCAGCAGGTGTGACCTTAACCAGCAGAAATGGCTTGGCGCTTACCAGTACCTTCCCTGAAATCACGCATTTCGCCAAAACCGCCTTTCAGCATATGGAAAAAGATCTTCCGCTGACACTAGATGGCGAAATCGTATGTTTGGTGAACCCTTGCCGTTCAGATTTTGAGCGCATTCAAGTGAGGGGGCGTTTGAAAAGACCCGATAAAATCCAAGAAGCGGCCAATGCGCGGCCGTGCTGCTTTCTCGCCTTTGATTTGTTAGAGCGCCGCGGAGAAGATGTATCGTCTCTTTCCTATCTGGATCGAAAAAAATCGCTGTATAACCTGATGGCCGCCGCAAAGCTTCCTGCATCTCCAGACCCTTATGCAAAGGAAACCATTCAGTACATCCCCTCCTGCGACCATTTTGAATCGACTTGGGAGAAGGTTGTGAGATATGACGGAGAAGGAATTGTAGCGAAGAAAACAAACAGCAAATGGCTTGAAAAGAAGCGGTCATCCGATTGGCTTAAATATAAAAACTTTAAACAAGCTTACGTTTGCATAACAGGGTTCAACCCCAATAATGGATTTCTGACGGTGTCAGTGCTAAAACATGGCGTAATGACACCGATTGCCTCTGTCTCGCACGGAATGCGTGATGAGGAAAAAAACGCCATACGCGAGATTATGGAACAGCATGGACATCGAACACCAACAGGCGAATTTACGCTTGAACCATCGATTTGCGCAGCCGTTCAATACTTAACGATTCTCCAGGGCACATTAAGGGAGGTATCGTTTGTCAGTTTCGAATTTCAAATGGATTGGAGCGAATGCACGTATGCCCAAGTCATACGCCATTCCAAAACCGTCCATCCGAAGCTTCAGTTCACAAGCCTGGATAAAATCATATTTGAAAAGAATAAAAAAACAAAGGAAGATTTTATTCAGTACATGATTGAAGTCAGTGACTACCTGTTCCCATTTCTAAAAGACCGTGCCGTCACCGTCATCCGCTATCCCCATGGATCTGGGAGCGAATCGTTTTTTCAAAAAAACAAACCGGACTATGCGCCGGATTTTGTTCAATCTTTCTATGACGGAAGCCATGAACATATCGTCTGCGAGGATATATCCACTTTATTATGGCTTGCCAACCAGCTTGCTTTGGAGTTTCATGTTCCCTTTCAAACCATTACAAGCAGGCGTCCGGCTGAAATTGTCATTGATTTGGACCCGCCCTCACGAGAGGACTTTCTTATGGCCGTGCAAGCTGCGAATGAACTGAAGCGGCTGTTTGACTCCTTCGGTATCACATCATACCCGAAGCTGTCCGGCAACAAGGGCATCCAGCTTTATATTCCCTTGTCCCCTGAGGCATTTACGTATGAAGAAACACGCCAATTCACACAGCTGGTGGCAGCGTACTGCACCAATGCATTTCCCGAGCTATTTACCACCGAACGCCTGATCAAAAACAGGCACGGCAAATTGTACCTTGATTACTTGCAGCATGCTGAAGGAAAAACGATTATTTGTCCTTATTCGACAAGAGGAAACGAGCTTGGCACTGTCGCGGCCCCGCTCTATTGGCACGAGGTCCAAACCTCCTTAATACCTTCTATGTTTACAATTGATACCGTCGTCGAACGGATTAGGAAGCAGGGCTGCCCTTTTTTTGATTTTTACCGCAGTCCGCAAGACGAACCTCTTAGCGCGATTTTACATCAGTTGAAAAAACAAAGCTGACTCACGTTCGAGCAAGGACGCCAGTCAGTATCACAAGGTTTGTCAACATGCGAAAGAGCTGACGACATAGTCAGCTCTTTTTCGTTCAACTGTACTTTTTTTCCAGCCTCTCTTTTTCCTGACGCTGAAGCGGGCTCAGCGGCTCATTATACAAATCGATATCAATCGCATATTTCGGCCGTCTTTTCACTTCGGAAAAAATGGTTCCGATATACTCTCCGATGATCCCGATTCCCATTAATTGCAGTCCGCCCAAAAACCAAATGGAAATGATGAGCGACGCCCAACCTGCGTTTGTATGGCCGAGCAGCTTTTGTATAAAGGCGCCCACTCCCGCCACAGCGCTGAGGAGAAATAAAACAAAACCTAAAAGCGTAAAAAAGCGTATCGGCGCGACACTAAATGAGGTAATCCCGTTAAAAGCGAATGAGAGCATTTTTTTCAGCGGATACTTCGTTTTTCCGGCAAAGCGCTCCTTCCGGTCATACAAGACTTCAGCTGATCTAAAGCCGATCATGGGAACAATGCCTCTTAAAAACAGATTCGCTTCCGGATAGCGTGCAAGCTCTTCAAGCGATCTTTTATTCATTAAACGAAAATCAGCATGATTATAAATTAATTTAATTCCAAGCTTATTCATGAGGCGATAAAATCCTAAAGCGGTCGTCCGCTTAAAAAAGGTATCGGTTTTTCTGCTGCGGCGGACACCGTAAACGATCTCGCACCCCTCATGATACTTTACTATAAAATCCCGGATAACAGAAATGTCGTCCTGCAGATCAGCATCAATCGAAATCACGCAGTCAGATTTGTTCTTCGCTTTATGCAGTCCTGCTAAAAGCGCTCTTTGGTGTCCGACATTGCAGGCTAATTTTAAGCCGGTAATCTTCTTGTTTTTTATGCTCTCCATGGCAATCAAAGCCCAAGTGCGGTCTTTGCTGCCATCATCGACAAACAGGATTTTACTGTCTTGTGCGATTAATGTTTCTTCAATTAATCCGTCTATAACCCCTGTCAGCTGACGGCAGGTCTCTTGAAACACTTCCTCTTCATTGAAACACGGAACGACGATGGTTAACACTGGCTGTGGCTGTTTCAATCGATATCCTCCTTATCTTGTTTCATATAAATAAATGCGCCAGGCCGAATCTTTATGGTCAAACGTCTTTACCAGCGCGAGATGGTTTTGATCAGCATTCATGATCGGAACGGCAGAAAAAATGTAACGCCCGCCCATTTTTTTAAATACAGCTGTATTTAATTGAAGATGATTGATCGTTTTGTTCGAGTTCTTTTTAAAATCGTATCGTTTCCCGAGCTCATCGACAAAAAGGTAGCAACGGCTTCCCCATTCATCAAAATATTGTTTCAGCCGAGCGTTTTTTTCCAGCTCTTTTTCAATGATTTGTCTAAATTGATATTTATATGAAAGCGGATACAGGTTGTTATATGTATCTAATGTGTAAAACCCGTTATATTGGGCGATAGACGGGTGCAGTCCGATGCTCGCCACCCTGTACGAATCTTGCGGACGCCCGATATACTCCTTAATCTCCTTGAATTGCTCAGATGCATAAAACTCCCGGAATGTCGGCGTGTTGTAGTGAACGCCATACGTATATTCTTCATTAAAAGGCGCCAACACCATCAGCTGTGCAGCGACTGCGCCGTGCACAAGCCATTTCCACCCTCTCCCCATCCGCCAAATAAGGTATAAAGCAAGCGCAAAGCTCACGTATATGACAAGCGGCCGCAGAAAATGAAAACGCGCAAAATTAAATTCAGCTAAAAAGGCAAATTTCTGCTTTGGCACCGCCCATATTTTGTTGAACCAAAACGCATACCATAAAGACAGGCCGTAATTTAGCCCACATAAAAACAGATAAACATTTTCCAGCTTTGTCCGATTTCGCTTGAACAGTATAGCTGCGAAAACAATCAGCAGAATCGGGAGGATGACAACGGTATGAACGGTCATCACATGATTATGCCCGTAGACAAAGTTTTTCACGGATAGACGAAGTGAATGCCATACATCATGCCGGGATGAGATAAATTCAAGCCGATGCATCGGCGCGTGCGAGAACAGCATCGAATACACGAGCCGATACTCAACGAAAAGATAAATACTCGTCATAAATGCAATGCTGCCTAAAAACATCAAATTCCATCTTCTTTTTGTGATGGCATCATATAGCCAAAAGCACGCCATTCCTGTCAAGAAAAAGAAGAAACCTAAAACAAAGCTTGAGTATAAAGGAAGCAAACCGAGCGTCAGCCACTCTCTCCACGAGATATCACCTTTTCGGATATTCAAAAAAGCCCACAGTGCCAAAGGATATCCAAGCGTACTCAGCATTCCAGAAGGCCAAAAAGGTGTTAAGGCAAATGCCAGCGATACGCCTATTCGGATAAAAGCCGCTTTTGGCTCCGGAATCACATGTTTCTTCAGCAATACATACATTCCAAAAAAAGCGACGACCCTCGTAATCGTCTGGCTTATCGCATAGGCGGTCATGGAAGAAAAGAAAGCGTGCAGCCAAACAATTCCGCTCCACTCAGTGCCAAAAGCATCTCTCGGCAGCCCGTTAATAATTTGCGGAATGGCAGCGTCAACCTTGCCGACGATTTCTCCGCTGTCTGCCAAAACCTTGTACCAAGCGATATTGGAATCTAAATTATCGTGGACGCGAATATGGGCATCTTCCTTTAAAATAAAAAGCGGTGATACATACAGCAAAAGGAGAAATAATGCGATCCAGAGATAATATGTTTCTTTTTTATGTTGTCTCATCAATCGTAACATCGCTTACACATCCATTTGTTATTCTGACTCCATATCCGGCATGTTCTGCCTCATGTGTCAAAATTTATTATCCCTTTTCCCTTCCAAAACATTCATCAGAAGACAATCCGTTTTCACCCCGTCTGCTACCCATTAATTCCCGCTATCTTTAAGGTACGACCACTTACTATACTGATAGAAGGGAGGGGATATACGTTGTTTACAATCTTACTTTCATTGGCCATAATACTCGTATCTGTGCCATTTATATATAGAGCGAACCGCAATACAAAAGATGTGAAGGTCAACACCATTTCAATTGATCAAAAAGACGGCCTTCCAGCCAGAAAAAAATTGAATATCCTTCATTTATCAGATTTTCACTTAGAAAACATTTCTGTTTCACCTGAAGAGCTATATCGTTTAACAAAGAATCAGCCTGTGGATATCATTGCGCTTACCGGAGATTTTCTAGATCGGAAACGCAATATTCCGAAGCTGGCGGGTTATTTACATGCATTGCAAAAGCTGAAACCTGCATATGGAATGTACGCGGTGTTCGGCAACCATGATTATGTATTGAAAGATAAGGACTTTCAGAGACTGAAGCGTGTTTTAGAGGAAAACGGCTGCGTCACGCTCCAAAATGAACATGTTCAAATCGAGACGGCCGCAGGGCCTGTCAATATTATCGGCATTGATGATTACAGCACGAAACGCAGTAATATTACCGGCTCTTATCAAAATTTAGAAAATGGCTATCAGCTCGTATTGACACATGACCCAAACATTATTCTGGATATGAAAGATGTTCATTTTGATTACCTGCTATCAGGCCATTTCCACGGCGGGCAAATTCACTGGCCCAAACCGTATCATTTGGTGAAAATGGGCAAGCTCGTGCGTATGAACATGATTAAAGGCCTTCATTATCACAATGATAAACCGTTTTATATCAGCGAAGGCTTGGGACAAACCGGTGTAAATATCCGTGTCGGAAGCCGGCCTGAAGTGACATTTCATCAGATCTAATCAAAGACTGTGCTGACCAAAGCATCAGTCTTTTTTTTGGTAAGTGTTCTCAAGCTTTTCTTTTGAGATAAACAAATAGGATGAATTCGGTATTTGCCGCAAGCTTGCTGGCTTTGACGTTACATATAAAATTGGCAGATGGGTCATCTTTTTAAAGCATCTGTAAAAGGGGTTGATCGGTGGAACCACGTCAAAGCCGAGTCTTTCCACGCCTTTGTCAAGCATCGTAATCCCAATGATTCCTTTGATTTTCTCTCTTTTTTTATGATTGTTGATGTAATCCAAAAGAATCGGCATCGATTGATATACTTTTTGATAGATAATGACCCCCTTTCTGACGGCGCTCTCAATGCTTTGCAGCTCTCTGGCCAGCTTAATGTTGTGCAGGTGGATTTTCACGAGCACATCATTTTTTCTGATATGCGTTCCGTCGCTCAGCACAACATGATGCCCTTTGTACTTCGTCAACCTGACACGAAAGACACTTTTTCGCTCGTTGTCAATCAAGGTTAATCTTGAAAAAAAGAAATAAATCGGGTCAATCACTCTCCAAATGGAAAGGAAACAGGTTTTCATCTCTTCACTTCCTTATGATCAAATACACCCTTATATTTTGTGACCATTCTCCCCAAAATATAGTTGCCATATTTTTTAGGAGGACCATCATGAAAAACATTCTCATTTTTCCTTTTTTAAGCATTTCCACCGGGCACCACCATGTTGCAGATGCCCTTCAGGCTGAACTGGATTCTCAAGGATTCGCATCTGAGAAAATGGATATCTTTTCACACACATATAAACGATTAGAAAAATTGACTTCTGAGGCGTATTTAAAATGGATTCAGCACTTCCCGAAAACGTACAGCGGCATTTACAGGCTCCTCGCCTGCGGCCAATATCAGATTGACAAACGCTATACCATGTACGAATGGCTGTTCACACAACAAATGAGACACATCCTTAATGAAAAGCAGCCTGATATCGCCTTTTGCACACATGCGCTGCCTTCCTATTTGCTAAATCGGCTAAAGCCTGAATATTCGGATATGACGGTTGTGAATGTATATACCGATTTTTTTGTGAATCAATTATGGGGACGAGAGAACATTGATTACCATTTTGCTCCGAGTATTGATATCAAGTTGCAGCTCATGTCTGAAGGAATCGATCAGAAAAACATATTCATGACTGGCATTCCCGTTCACCGGATGTTTGAAAGAGGATCAGATGACATCTGTCAGCATCATCCTCCATATACCATCATCATTACAGGCGGCAGTATGGGAGTCGGGGGTATTTTGAAATGGGTTCAGGATCTGTCGCCAGGCGGAAACATCTTATACAAAATATTATGCGGCCGGAACGAAAAGCTCTACAGCTATGTCAAAAGTTTACGCCACCCTTTGATTGAGGCGATTTCCTACCTTCACAGCAAAGCAGAGATGAATCGTTTATACGAACAAGCGTCAGGCATTATGACAAAACCCGGGGGCGTGACCATCAGCGAATGCTTACAGAAACGGCTTCCTGTCTTTATTTATCATGCGCTTCCAGGCCAGGAGGAAATGAATGTGAATCTTCTAAACAAACGGAAGCTTGTCACTGATATGAGGAATTGGGACATGCGGCAAGCGGAAGAACGTATTGCGGCATTTTTCCAATCGAATGAACAGGTGAAAGAATATGAAAAACATGTCAATGAATATCTCAGCGAAATCTCTGATCGGAAGATAGAAGATGTGTTAAAAAGGCTTATAAGAAACAAAAAACACTCCCTGACACAGAGAGTGTAACTGGTTAACGAAACAGCAAATGCTGGCTGTGAATGCCTGCTTTCTTCAGCAGGTCGATCAGCTGGTCCTGTTCATCAGGCGATAGGCCTGAAAACGCTCTCGCAATACGCAGTGCATGAATCGGATAAATTTTATCCAAATACTCATTTCCCTTGTCAGTTAAATGCGCGTAAACAGAGCGTTTATCTTTCGGGTCCTGCTCCCTGACTAAAAACCCGTTTCTTTCTAATTTGTCAATGACATATGTGACGTTTCCGCTCACTAGCAGAAGTCTCGACCCAATTTGCTGCAATTTTTGCGGGCCTCTTGTGTAGAGAAGCTCCAATACAGCAAATTCAGTGGGATTAAAGCCATGCTCTTTGCTGTCACGGATACTATGTTCAGACACACTTTTGAAAGCCCTCGCAAAAACTCTGTACAAATTCATCGCACGCTCAACTTCTTCTTCGTTAAACGATAATCTCATCATATCTACCTCGTATATAGGATTTTTATAAAAAAATAATGAAAACCCTTACATATAATAAGAGTTCAGACCCTTACTATATGTATTCGCTATCATTCGAGAAATTCCTTCTAAAAGCAAAAAAATCCTTATACATTATCTTGTATAAGGATATTTTTTGTGATTTGGAATGCTGCGAAAAAAATACGCATATTCCTTCCGCAATTCGGAAATCGTCATTTTGTTCATGACTTCTTTATTATAAACTCCAATTTGAAAGAGTTTTTCAGAATAGTGGCGTCTTTCTTTTTCTAAAGCTGATTTTAATAAATTACTCATAGCGTCCTCCTTCATTATGAGGTATCCTATACACAAGATACTCTTTTTACATGAACGTGGTATGAATCTAATGTAAAGAATTTATGATGACGAAGATTGTCGGTAATGTCCGTTTTGAACTGATCTTAATAATTGTAAAGCATGCTCTCCGGCAAGCTGCATAAACATCTCCAACATCTCATCACGCTTGATATCCAATTCAATAATTTCTTTTGCCAGCGAGACCGCTTTTTCTTCCTTCATGATTATCCTTCCTCCTCAGTCATTCATTACATAAAGGATAAAACGCGATTGTGTGTGACGCATTCTTCTTGTTAATTTTTCTTCCGTGTTTTTTCAAAAATCTTCTCTTTGATGTTAGAAAATATGACAAGTGTCAGGTTTTTTCTCATTGTTTTTTATATACTATTATCAAAAGACAGCCAGGGGTGGAAAAATGACCACAGAAGATCATTCTTATAAAGACAAAAAAGTGATTTCAATCGGAATTGTGAGTGAATTGACAGGATTGTCCGTAAGACAGATCAGGTATTATGAGGAACGAAAGCTCATTTATCCGCAGCGGTCTTCAAGAGGAACGAGAAAATATTCTTTTGCCGATGTGGAGCGGCTGATGGATATTGCCAATAAACGTGAAGACGGCGTACAGACGGCAGAGATTTTAAAGGATATGCGCAAAAAAGAGCAAATGGTAAAAAACGATCCGCAAGTGCGGAAAAAAATGCTGGAGGGGCAGCTTAATGCGCACTTTCGGTACAAAAACCGTTAAATGATAAAAGTCCGACTCACAATTGAGACGGACTTTTGTCATTTATAATGAGTGTATAAATGCAGTGGCAATGCCAAAATAAATTAATAATGACAAAATATCGTTTAACGTTGTAATCAGCGGTCCTGAAGCGATCGCCGGGTCTACTTTCAGCTTGTGCAAAATTATTGGGATAATGGTTCCTGACATTGTGCCGATAATTAAAGTGAAGAACAGTGAAGAAGCGACAACAAATCCCAGCAGCGCGTTCCCCTGCCATAAGACGGAAACAATTGCAATCAGCACTGAACAAACCGCTCCAATATAAATACTTGTTCTGAATTCACGGAAGATCAGGCGCACAATCGTTTTTTTGTTCAATTCTTCTTTAGACAACCCTCGGATGACAACCGCAAGAGATTGTGTCCCCGTATTTCCTGTCATCCCTGACACCATTGGCATGAAAAAAGCCAGCGCGACAACCTGCTGCAGCGCATCTTCAAAATAACTGATAATGCTTCCGGAAATTAGCCCGATAAACAAGAGCAAAATCAGCCATGGCAGGCGCCGGTATGCCGCTACATACGCCTTTGTGTCAAAAGTGATGTCTTTACCGGAAGCGGCAAACTTTTCGTAATCTTCATCAGCTTCCCGTATGACAACGTCGATAATATCATCTACTGTTACAATGCCGACAAGCACGTTGTTTTCTTCCACAACCGGAATCGCCAAGAAATCGTAACGTTCGATCAGGCGGGCAACCTCTTCCTGATCCTGAAGAGCGTCTGCAGATATGACGCGGGTAAACATTAAATCCTGCACCTTTTCTTCAGGTTCGCCCAGAATCAAATCACGGTAGGATAGCACGCCCACCAGCTGTTTGCTTTCATTGATGACATATAGGTAGTTGATCGATTCAGCAATTTCGGCAAAGCTTTTCAATTTGATGACCGCGTCTTTCACGGTGTAATGCTGAGGAATCCACACAAACCGGTTTGTCATCATGCGTCCCGCTGACTCGGCTGGATAATTCATCAAAAGCTGAACAGCTTTGGACTCTGATGCTTCCATGCTGGACAAAAGCTGTTCCTTTAGTTCTTCGTCCATTTCTTCAAGCAATTGCGCGAGGTCATCGTTGTCCATTTTGTTCATCGCAAGTGTTGCTTTTGTTTTTCCGACTTTATTTAAGACGGCAAGCTGATACTCGCGTTCCAGCTCCCCGATCATATCAGTGATATCATCTACAGTTAAATAAGATAAATAGCGGGCGCGGTGTTTTTCCGGCATTTCTTTGAAAATAAACGCCATATCATAGGGCTGAAGCTCATCAATAACGCTTCTGAAATCCCTAATCTTCCCGTCTCGCAATAAAATAATGATGCGTAAAATGAGTTCGTCATAGGTCATGTTTTGAACCATCGGGACTCGTACCTCCTCTACGGAGACGTGCCGGCCTCGCCTGAAGGTGCGGCAGATCGTCTCCTCATCGTGTAATCAATTGTCTTGCTGTCATAGTATATGGGTACCTCTTCAGATTGACTCGAATGGGGAGAATCCATACTCCGCACCTCCTTTGATCAGTTTCGTTTTCAAGGCATAAAAAAAGCCTTCGGGATTGAAGGAGAAAGAAGCACGACAAAAAAGCGTGCGGGCGCCTTCAATCGTAGAGCTTTAGCACTGTATGGCATAGGATTGATTTAATCATCCAGCTGCGTTAAAAATCACCTTATGTCGATGATTTCTGTTGACCCATTGGCGTCTTTGGACATTTTTGGGCAGCAGCGTATCTCCATACAGGAGCCTCACCTAACGAAGTTCTTAATTGAATTGACACACTGAGATTACAGAAAAAAACAAGCTGTGTCAACAAAAAAAAGTAATTAATGCGTTTTCATCAAATTTACGGAACAAAACAAGGGCCTAAGCCCTTATTCTGTTGTTTCCGTCTCATCATCTTCTGAGAGCAAATGATATGTTTCATGAAGAAATAAAGCATATTCTCCTTCTTTTGTCGGATGAGGGACATATTCAGCCTGATTGATGTATTGCTCCTCTTTCTTTTCCATTTGTTTCGCCTCCTTTTCTGCTTAGATTGTCCAAACGAAGGTTTTCTTATCATGAAAAACCCCCGCTGCTAACGGGGGTTCCAGATTGTAGACAAAGTCCTAAAACGGTTTTTGTTTTAGGACTTTGTCATCTTTTCAGCGTGATTGAAAACCCTTGAAGTCTAGGAAGGACGAGTATGAAAGCGGACTTCACAGGCTGTGATGACGGCGGTGTTTAGGCATGACGCCTAAGCATTTAGCCGCCGCTCCTTTCATACCACATGGGCACCGAAGCCAGTCCTGACAACGAATGCGAGGGTTTGCGGACACGCTGAATGATTAGTCGTCTATATCCTGCTTAACGATCCGTCCATCCTTTGCGGAAATGTCAAATTCCGCCTCAATGCCTTGTTTCGTTTGAATCTCAATTTCGTAGATGTAAGCGCCGTCGTCTTCGTCAAGCTTGCTTTCTGTTACGGTTCCATTTGTTTGCTTTACTGCTATTTCTTCAGCTTCTTCTTTTGTGATGGAAACTTGTTCTGCTTTCTCCTTTAACGGGTCATTGAGCGCTTGTTTTGAATTGATGTCCTCATAAACGTCGTAGTCTTCCCCGTCTTTTTCAATCTCCACTTCATAGACTTATCTGCCGTTGTAAATGTCTCTGTCAATGTCGTCCACTGTTCCGTCAACAACCGTTTGGGCAATTGATTCTGCTTCCTGTTCAGTAAGTGCTTCAGGATTTGCAGCGGCAGTCTGTGTATTTTCATTGTTTTCTTGCGCAAACGCGTTGTAGCTGAATCCACCAGCCGCTAAACACCCTGCTAAAAGACCAACTATCTTCTTTTCTTAAGCATAATTGATTCCTCCTTTGTTTTGTGAGTATAGTTTACATCCTCAACATGAAAGGAAAACGAGAGGAATATGAAAAAAATGATTTCTTTGTTTACAAAATGATTCTGATCATCTATTATGATGTCAACATAAAAAATTGTATACGGAAAGCACTAGGGGTGCTGTTTTTGGCTGAGATAAAGCGCGAGAGTACGCGCTTTGATCCCTTATGACCCGATCTGGATAATACCAGCGTGGGGAAGTGCAGGTTGACCGAATGGTGTATTTTTTTGTGCGCTTAATCGGTCTATGACTGCATATTCCCTTAGGATATGCAGTTTTTTATTTTACCAAAAAAACAGGGGGTTAAAGAAATGGAACACTTATGCGGCACAAGCAGAATTGCCGGTTTTCGGTTCTCTTTATATCCGATGTCGGATGATTTTATCAGTGTGATCAAGTCTGCACTGAATAAAACCGATACATCTAAGGTTTGGGCGAAAACCGATCATATCAGCACAGTTCTGCGCGGTTCAATTGATCATGTATTCGACGTTGCCAAAGCGATTTATCTTTATGCGGCGAACAGCGAAAAACACATCGTCATGAATGGGACGTTTTCCATCGGATGCCCGGGCGATACCCAAGGAGATACATATCTTTCCGCAGACGAGAAGCGTGTCAATGAAGAGGCTATCCGGAGCCTGAAAGCGGAAGCGCCCTGCCAATTAGCTCTTTATCCGATGAATGAGCCGGATTATATGGGCTTAATCATGGAAGCTGTCGACATTGCGAAAGCAGAAGGCACCTTCGTACAGGGTGTCCATTACGCGAGTGAGCTTGACGGGGATGCGCATGACGTATTCAGGACATTGGAAGCCGTTTTCCGCATGGCTGAGCAGCAAACAAACCATGTTACCATGACTGTGAATCTCTCAGCTAACAGTCCATCAAGAAAAAACCGAAAGCAGGGATAAAATGAAAAGCTGGAAAGTAAAAGAAATTGTCATCATGTCCGTTATCAGTATCGTTTTTGCCATTGTTTATTTATTATTTACGCATTTTGGAAACGTACTTGCAGGTATGTTCGGGCCAATCGCCTATGAACCGATTTATGGCATTTGGTTTATCGTTTCTATCATTGCCGCGTACATGATTCGAAAACCGGGTGCGGCGCTTATTTCTGAAGTGATCGCCGCTCTCGTTGAATGCCTGCTGGGAAATCCGTCCGGCCCGATGGTCATCGTCATCGGCATCGTTCAAGGTCTCGGGGCTGAAGCTGTATTTTTCGCGACACGCTGGAAAGCATACTCTCTTCCAGTCCTTATGCTGGCGGGAATGGGATCTTCAGTAGCCAGCTTTATCTATAATCTTTTTGTTTCTGGCTATATCGCCTATTCACCAGGCTATCTTTTCATTTTGCTCATGATCCGTCTTGCTTCCGGCGCGCTTCTTGCGGGACTTCTCGGGAAAGCTGTCAGCGATTCTCTCGCTTATACGGGTGTGTTAAACGGAGTGGCGCTCGGAAAGGAACTGAAAAAGAAACGGAAACGGGTATCAGAACATGCAAGCCTTTGATAAGCTTCTGACGGTTGACCAGCTCAGCTTCTCTTATGAAGAAGACGAGAAACCGGTATTTCAAAACATCTCGTTTGCGCTTCAAAAAGGAGAATGCGCTTTATTGTTAGGACCGAGCGGATGCGGAAAAAGCTCGCTCGCCCTTTGTTTAAACGGTCTTTACCCGGAGGCTTGCGACGGCATACAGTCCGGACATGTGTTTTTATTTCAACAACCGGTCACAGATACCGAATCTGTTGCTCAGCATGCCGGCGTCGTCTTTCAGGACCCGGATCAGCAGTTTTGCATGCTGACGGTAGAGGACGAAATCGCTTTCGGGCTCGAGAATCTGCAGATCCCAAAAGCAGAGATGACAGAGAAGGTCGATGCCGTTTTAAACACATTACGCATTCCACATATAAAAGAAAAAACGATATCCACTTTGTCAGGAGGACAAAAACAGAAAGTTGCTCTTGCCTGTATACTGGCCATGGAGCCTGAGCTGATTATATTAGATGAGCCGACTTCTCTTTTAGACCCTTATTCAGCGCGGGAGTTCGTTCATATGATGAAAGATCTTCAGCGGGAAAAAGGCTTCAGCCTCCTTATCATTGAGCACCAGCTTGATGAATGGATACCTTGGATTGAGAGAACGATTGTACTGGACAAAGAAGGAAAAAAAGCGCTGGATGGCCGAACGGCAGTTGTATTTCAGCACGAAGCGGAAACCTTAAAGAAACTAGGTATCGCAATTCCAAAAGTGTGTGACCTGCAGAAAAAGCGCAGCATCCCTTTTACTTTATCAAAAGAGCGACTGTTCAAAGAGCCCTTTCCTCCCTGCCATGCTGAAAAGAAGAAAGTTCCTTTCGGGGAGAGTGTGCTGGAAGTCAACAGCCTTTCGTTCGCAAGAGGGCAGCAGAGGATTTTCGAAGACATCGGCTTTTCATTGCGCGAAGGCACTTTGACGGCGCTTGTCGGCCCTAACGGCACCGGAAAATCAACACTCTTATCCATCCTGGCACGTCTGATGAAGCCGAAAAGCGGAAAGATTCTTCTATATGATAAGCCACTGCAATCGTATAAAGAAACTGAACTGCGAAAACGAATGGGATTTGTTTTTCAAAACCCGGAGCATCAGTTCGTCACCGGCACAGTATATGACGAGCTGCTGTTCGGCCGGAAAGTAAATGCTGAAACTGAGAAAAAAGCGCAGCATCTGCTGCATCGTTTCGGTCTTGCGCATTTGGCTGATCATCATCCGTTTGCAATCAGCCAAGGGCAAAAACGGCGACTGAGCGTCGCCACCATGCTCATGCATAACGTAAAGGTTTTATTATTAGACGAACCAACCTTTGGCCAGGACGCCCGCACGGCGGCTGAATGTATGGACATGATTCAGCGTATTAAGGAAGAAGGAACCGCTGTCCTTATGATTACACATGATATGGAGCTTGTCTCTTCGTATGCCGACCGCGTCCTTGTCCTGCACGATACGAACCTGGCTTTTGACGGATCTCCAGCGCAGCTATTTTCTCAGGAAAAGGGGCTTGTCCAAAAAGCAAAGCTTACCCTTCCCCTTTTATATGAATGGATGGCCTGCCAGAAGGAGGTGCGTGATGAAACAGCCGTTACATCATATTAATCCGGCAGTAAAAGCGGCGGCGGTTTTTTGCTGTGTCATCATGCTGTCGTTCATTTACAACCCTTACACCCCTGCGTTTTTTTATGTCATCATCGTAGCGGGTGTCCTAGTGGCGGCCAACATCCCATTGAAAAAATGGTTTTTGTTTACGATTCCGTTTTTGATTTTGGCATTCGGGTGCGTATGGACAGCCGCTGTTTTTGGAAAGGTTCCGACAACTCCGGATAATTTCTTGTTTCAGGCCGGCCCTATCTCGATCAACAGTGATAATGTCTCTGTCGGCATCTCTCTCGGTTTTCGGATTTTGTGCTTTTCCGCCTTATCAATGATGTTTGTTTTTACAACCGATCCGATTTTATTTATGCTGAGCCTTGTCCAGCAGTGCAAGCTCTCACCAAAGCTCGCATATGGCGTTATTGCAGGCTTTCGTTTTCTTCCTTTGTTAAAGGAAGAAATCCAGCTGATCCAGCAGGCCCATAAAATCAGAGGAGGAGCGGCAGAGAGTGGGTTTATTGAGAAAATCAGCGCCTTAAAGCGGTATACCATCCCGCTTTTGGCAAGCGCCATCAGAAAAGCGGAGCGGACAGCGCTCGCAATGGAATCGAAAGGGTTTACAGGAAGCAGAAACCGGACATATTACAGGACACTTACCGTTAACCGCCTCGACTGGCTGTTCTTGTGCCTCATTCTCTTAGTATTCGCAGGATCTTTTCTCGTATCCTTATGTTTTGCCTCATAAAAAATCCGCTATCGGCGATGATAGCGGATTTTTTCTTATTGATGATAGTTTAAAGCCTGGGCAAGATTAGTCTTAATTGTAATATTCGAAAAATCAATCCCCAGCTGTACAGCGGTTTGCGCGATTTCCGGCCTGATTCCTGACAGGGTTGACCTGACACCGATTAAAGTGAGCGCCTCGATCAATTTAAAGATTTGGTGCGCCACCATCGTATCAACCACAACCACACCTGATAGATCAATTAACAGATGCTCCACACGCCTTTTTGCACAAGCATGAAGCGTGTTCTCCAGAATGAACTTTGCCCGCTCAGTATCAATGTCTCCGACAAGCGGCAGCAGAGCTGTTGATTTGCTCAGGGTAATGACAGGCGAGCTTAATTCCAAAATCATCTCTCTCTGGGCGTTTAACTGCTGTTTGGCATTCGCCTCAGCGTGATCGACGAATGTATAAATGGTAAAATCAAAAACTCTCACAATCAAATCGGCCCATCTTTGTTTCTCTTCCGGTTCAAACGCCGACTCATTTTCGTTTGCGAACTTCTCAAAATACTTCGTATATAATCTCCGGTTTCTCATAAACTCCCGAATCACATACTGAACCGGAGTATCGAGATGCTTTTGATCGTTCGTCAGTTCAATAACCCACTCTTGAAATTCTTCGAGAAATTGTTTTTCCGGCAAAACATACATGTTATTCAGATGCCTGTAAAACTCTCTGTCCTGCTCTTTCAATTCTTCCGTTACAGATGCATTATGTAAGGCGTAAAGCGAATTCGGATCACTTTCCTCCATTGTTTCAATCCATTCCTCTGCCATTTGTTCCACATGCTCTGAAAAAAATGCATATAACTTTTCATTCAGTTTCATCACTCACACCGCTCCTTTCCCCAACACTATTATAACTTGACTGACAGCTGAATCCCAGTCATACACGCTTAAACATCCAATATTTTGACAATTGATCATTCTTTGGGATGTATCCTTTTTTTTTCAAAATGCTTCAAATGGCTCTGTCCGAGCGGTTGCTTTTTTCATATAATATGAGGCAACACCCTTGAATCCACTTGCAAGCATAAAAAAGGAGGGCTTTTTTATGAATGGTGAAATCCGCTTGATCCCGTATGTGACGAATGAGCAGATCATGGATGTAAACGAGCTTCCTGAGGGCATTAAAGTGATTAAAGCGCCAGAAATGTGGGCAAAAGGGGTAAAAGGCAAAGATGTAAAAATTGCAGTATTGGACACGGGATGCGACACAAGCCATCCAGATTTAAAGAGCCAAATCATCGGCGGAAAAAACTTCACTGATGATGACGGCGGTAAGGAAGATGTGATTTCCGACTACAACGGACACGGCACACACGTCGCCGGAACGATTGCAGCTAACGATTCAAACGGCGGCATTGCCGGAGTCGCGCCTGAGGCAAGCCTATTGATTGTAAAGGTTCTGGGCGGCGCAAACGGAAGCGGCCAATACGAATGGATTATTAACGGCATTAACTACGCGGTGGAACAGAAAGTTGATATCATCTCGATGTCCCTTGGCGGACCGAGCGATGTGCCAGAATTAGAAGAAGCGGTGAAAAACGCCGTCAAAAACGGAGTGCTTGTCGTTTGCGCAGCGGGAAATGAAGGTGACGGAAATGAACGAACAGAAGAACTTTCCTACCCTGCGGCTTATAATGAAGTCATCGCGGTTGGATCTGTTTCCATAGCGCGTGAATTATCTGAATTTTCTAACGCAAATAAAGAGATTGATCTTGTGGCGCCGGGAGAACAGATCTTATCGACTCTTCCTAACAAGAAGTACGGAAGACTCACCGGCACTTCAATGGCTGCCCCTCATGTCAGCGGAGCGCTTGCTTTAATCAAAAGCTATGAAGAAGAATCTTTTCAAAGAAAGCTTTCTGAAACTGAGGTTTATGCACAGCTGATCCGCAGAACACTCCCTCTTGATATTGCAAAAACGCTGGCAGGTAATGGCTTCCTATATTTAACCGCTCCTGATGAACTGGCAGAAAAAGCAGAGCAATCACATTTGATGGCCCTATAAAATTACTTTTCTTATATAACATAATCCAAATATAGTAAATATAATTTCAAATTCTGTGTTGACAACAAATTTGGATTACTGTTAAGATTACCAACAAATGATTTAACTTTTCAAAAAATTAATAACATTTTCTCTTATCGAGAGTTGGGCGAGGGATTGGCCTTTTGACCCCAACAGCAACCGACCGTAATTCCATTGTGAAATGGGGCGCACTGCTTTTCGCGCCGAGACTGATGTCTCATAAGGCACGGTGCTAATTCCATCAGATTGTTCTGAGAGATGAGAGAGGCAGTGTTTTACGCAAAAAGCCTCTTTCTCTCATGGGAAAGAGGCTTTTTAGTCGTAAAAAAACCTCTTAGCAGCCTGTATCCGCGGGTTAACGAGAGTGTTTTACATAAAAAGGAGGAGAAACAATGACAACCATCAAAACATCGAATTTAGGATTTCCGAGAATCGGACTGAACAGAGAATGGAAAAAAGCACTTGAAGCGTATTGGAAAGGCAGCACGGATAAAGATACATTTTTAAAACAAATCGACGTCCTTTTTTTATCCGCAGTGAAAACACAAATTGACCAGCAGATTGATGTTGTGCCTGTTTCTGATTTCACACAGTATGACCATGTACTTGACACAGCCGTCAGCTTCAACTGGATTCCGAAACGATTCAGACATTTGACTGACGCTGCCGATACATACTTTGCGATCGCCCGCGGAATAAAAGACGCTGTATCCAGTGAAATGACAAAATGGTTTAATACAAATTACCATTACATCGTTCCGGAATATGACGAGAGCATCGAATTCCGCCTGACAAGAAACAAACAGCTTGAAGACTATCGCCGGATCAAACAGGAATACGGTGTGGAGGCCAAACCTGTGATTGTCGGACCTTATACGTTCGTTACGCTTGCTAAGGGATATGAACCGTCTGAAGCAAAAGCGATCCAAAAACGCCTAGTCCCGTTATATGTACAGCTTTTGAAAGAGCTTGAAGAAGAAGGCGTAAAATGGGTTCAAATCGATGAGCCAGCGCTCGTCACCGCCTCTAGCGAGGATGTCAGCGGCGCAAAAGAATTATTTGAAAGCATCACAGATGAGCTTTCCTCCTTGAATGTGCTTTTGCAGACGTATTTTGATTCTGTTGATGCGTATGAAGAGCTGATCTCTTACCCGGTACAAGGAATTGGCCTTGATTTCGTTCACGATAAAGGCAGAAACCTGGAACAGCTGAAAACACACGGGTTTCCAGCAGACAAAGTGCTGGCAGCCGGCGTTATCGACGGACGCAACATTTGGAAAGCGGATCTCGAGGAACGCCTTGATGCCGCTCTTGACATTATGAGCACTGCAAAGGTTGATGAACTGTGGATTCAGCCTTCCAGCAGCCTGCTGCACGTTCCGGTAGCGAAGCACCCTGATGAGCACCTGGAGAAGGATCTGCTGAACGGCTTATCCTACGCAAAAGAAAAGCTAGCCGAGCTGACAGCTTTGAAAGAAGGCTTGGTATCAGGAAAAGCGGCGATCAGCGAACAGATTCAGCAGGCGAAAACTGATATCCAGGCGCTCAAACAGTTTGCAACAGGCGCACATTCTGAACAAAAGAAAGAGCTTGAGCAACTAACCGATAAAGACTTTAAGCGCCCAATTCCGTTTGAAGAACGTTTAACCGTGCAACATGAATCTCTTGGCCTTCCGCTTTTGCCGACGACTACAATCGGAAGCTTCCCGCAGTCCGCTGAAGTGCGGAGCGCGCGCCAAAAGTGGCGGAAAAATGAGTGGTCTGATGAACAGTATCAAAACTTTATCAATGCAGAAACAAAACGATGGATTGATATTCAGGAAGAATTGGAACTTGATGTCCTTGTTCACGGTGAATTTGAACGGACAGACATGGTCGAATACTTCGGTGAAAAACTGGCCGGGTTCGCCTTCACAAAATACGCTTGGGTTCAATCATACGGCTCACGCTGTGTCCGTCCGCCAGTCATTTACGGAGATGTTGAATTTATTGAACCGATGACAGTGAAAGACACAGTATATGCACAGTCCCTGACATCCAAGCATGTGAAAGGAATGCTGACCGGTCCTGTTACAATCTTAAACTGGTCTTTCCCTCGAAACGATATTTCGAGAAAAGAAATCGCCTTCCAAATCGGGCTCGCCCTTCGCAAAGAAGTAAAAGCGCTTGAAGACGCAGGCATTCAAATTATTCAAGTGGATGAACCGGCGTTGCGCGAAGGCCTGCCATTAAAAATCCAAGATTGGGATGAGTATTTGACTTGGGCGGCGGAAGCATTCAGATTAACCACTTCATCCGTCAAAAACGAGACGCAAATCCATACGCATATGTGCTACAGCAACTTCGAAGACATCGTCGATACGATCAATGATCTTGATGCTGATGTGATTACAATCGAACACAGCAGAAGCCACGGAGGATTTTTAGATTACTTAAGAGAGCATCCGTATCTGAAGGGCTTAGGCTTGGGTGTTTATGACATTCACAGCCCCCGTGTGCCATCAACTGAAGAAATGTACGACATCATCGTTGATGCGCTTGCCGTCTGTCCGACTGACCGCTTCTGGGTCAATCCAGATTGCGGATTGAAAACAAGACAGCAGGAAGAAACGGTTGCCGCATTGAAAAACATGGTCGAAGCCGCAAAACAGGCAAGAGCTCAGCAGACACAGCTTGTGTAAGACGAAACCATCTGTCTTTGGCAGAAGGTCAGCGTGTCGACAAACCCTCGCATTCGTTGTCAGTCCTGCGCGTTGGTGCTCACGAATCATAACATTCGCTCCGCTCCAATGCTCGTCCTTCCTAGACTTCAAGGGTTTTCAATCACGCTGAAAAGATGACAAAGTCCTAAAACAAAAACCGTTTTAGGACTTTGTCTACAATCTAACCATCTGTCTTTGGCAGATGGTTTTTTCTATTAGAAAGCGGAAATCGGTTTCCGATGCTTCCCGTCCCCTTCTACTGCTATTTTGGCTGTTCCATTTTTATCACATTCCACCAGACTCAATGATGTATCATGTATGTAAGCAGAATTCCATCCATATGTCATTAAGGCGTTTTCACCGTCACAGGTTATAGGCAAACCCTTACCATATTTATTCACTCAATTCAGATGATTAAGATTGACACCCGAGTAGGTGGGGGTGACTACCCCCCAACCTCTCATACCGTCGTTTCATCTAAGTCCAACGCATGATCTGATATCGGTCAGCTAGACCCTTACGCCTTTTTTGTTCGTAGTTATGTCAGTATCTGGACTGGCTGCACAAGGTCTGGTTGTACCCGAAGTCCCACTCCCCTCACTATTACCGCTTTTCCTTCTTTTTTGTTTTGACAGACTTTGATGGCCCTGTTGTAGATTCATTACCTGCTGCGTCAATTGCTTCTATCTTAAAGGTATACTTTGTTCCTGCTGCCAGCCCCGATACTTTATAACTGCTTTCTGTAACGGTAGCAAGTTCAGTTTCATCTTGATATACTTTATAACCGCTAACCTTGTCACTAGCCCCACTCCAGGTCAAAGTGAGGCCTGTATCTGTTACATTTGAGGTTTTTAACTTTCCTTTGTTCCATAGAGTTGTTGTATCTTCTTTAATCACCTCAACACCATCAACGATTAGTTTGATGTCACTGAAGGTAATGTCAGCATTTCTCGCTACAAACATTCCTACATAAACGTAATCGGAATCAAGACTTGTTAATTTAAAATCAAAACCTCCCGTAATCGTAGCTTCAGTCCCAAACATAGCAGCATAGCCATCTGAATTGCTCTCAATCCGAAGGTTAACCGTATCTCCTGGGGATATTGGGCTCTCAGCCGTTCCACCTTGAGTAAGCACTCCACTCTTCCTTGCAAAGGAATTCCAATACCTTCCGTCTGCTGCTTTTGTCAGTTTCAAAGGTGCTGCTGCAACATAATCACCCAGAGCTGTCGTCATATTCGAATCAATGTACATTTCGTCTCTGGCCATCAAACCAAAGGATACTTGATCGTTGTATTCAAAACGATTAATCTTAGCTTTTGCAGTCAGCTTAAATGTACTGTTTGCAGGAACCTTATAGTAATACATCGCAAGCCCATCCACGTTACTAGCAATTTTCCCCTTATTATTCCTAACAGCGATGTGCATATTTCCACCATCATCGGTTTCTAAAGTTTGATTGTCCGTATTTGGACTACCACCAACATTACCAAAAACCGTACCTTTCCAAATTCCATAGTCAGCCCATAACTCACTTTGCGGCAATTCACCTGTATAAGATGGTTCCTCGTAATTTGGATTAGAAACGAGTATATCTGCTTTCGTTGGTGCTTGTGTATCAATTACATGCTCAGCTAGCCCACTAATGCCTAATACCTTAATCGTCTTGGTGATAAGGTGTGCATGATAGGCAGCACCCCATATATTAGTGTGGGTATTATCTACACTTTCCGATTTCGACGATGTCCATGAATGTAGATACAACGTTTCATCCGGACCTAATTGATCATATACATTTTTCGTTAATGTTGTCATATCTACTACTGGAATTTCTAAATCAACGCCTAAATTTCGGATGGCTTGTGCATAATCTCCACCTTCAAATTCTCCAGAATCGGCTGTAATATGAAGGTTCGAATTACTCCACTCACCAGTTGCTGTTCTTCTTACAATTGGGGTAGTCAAGATGACTTGAGTTCCTGCCGCTTGAGCCTGCTTAATATAATTCTCATACAAAGAGTTCGCAAAGGATCCCTGATCCGAATAGGTTCCATTGGGATTTGTATATCTGTCAACTTCATGCTTCTCATCGTTATGCCCAAAACCTATTAATAAGTAATCTCCGCTCTTCATACCGTTTAGTAACGTTTGATACTCAGGATCAGTGATATAGCTTTTTGAACTTCTTCCTGACAATGCAAGATTTTGTATAGTGTATGAGCCACCCAAATAGTTTTCGATGTGAGTCCCCCAACCATATCTTGGATAATAGTAGTTGTCTGAGAAGGCACTTACGGTTGAATCGCCAACAATCCAAATGGTTGAAGTAGGATCAGTCGTTTTTGCTGTTATTGTCACCTTTATGATAACTCCCGGAGCAAAACCGTCTACGGTTCCGTGAACTTTCACTGTTCCAACCTTTGTAGTGTCAACCGTATCCCAGGTCACATCCACATCCTTTTGAGTTCCATCACTGTATACCGCTTTTACAGTTTGTGGAAGTTCGGCTGAATTTCCTTGAGTTACAGCTATATCTCCTGGTTGTACGATTGAAATAGGTTGTTCCGGTACAGCAGATAGACTGTTAATTAAAGCTTGTGTTTCATTCGTCCAATAGTTATCTAACTCTTTTGTATAAACGCCGTTTTCATCACGAGTAAAAACACTTACTTCGCTGCGTGAATTAACTTCAAATAGTACACTCCCCTTACCGTCTACAGCGCCTACTCTTACAGGTGGAATTATGTAGCTGGAGATGTTATATCCAAGATCCTGTATTCCCTTGGTTAGTAAACCACTGTTATAAAATCCTCCAATTTTATTATTATGAGTTGAATCTGCAGGATTCATGATTGCCCTAGCTACAGGAGAGACTCCATTATTGGCTGCAGGATCATTTTTATATGCCTTTTCAAAGGATTCCTTTGTCAAATCAAACATATTAATGACTTCAACACCCTGCTCTTCACCCAACTGCTCAACGGCTTTTACATAAGCATTATTGGACGTTGTTATGGTTCCTGTTGTAGTATCCGTTGCATCATGATGAGGCCTAATCGTTCCATCGGAGTTAAAATATTGTCTTGAAACCGGAGTTACTAAAATAGGTGTGGCACCTGAATTTCTTGCTACATCAATATACTGCTGCAAATACCACTTGAAGGTACCGCTTGTATATGGAAAATACTCTGGCCCATATTTTGAAAGGCTCTCCGGCGTTGCTTCCTTCATACCCGGAACAGAAGGGTAAATACCATGTTCATCCGATTCTCCCATAGAGACAAATCTATCTAAAAGATATCCAGTTTGATTTGATGAATCATTATGTCCAAACTGAATCAGCAAGTAGTCACCAGCTGTAATAGTAGAAGCAATTTTATCAAGACTTCCTTCATTAATAAAACTTCTCGAGCTTCTACCTCCGTTCGCATAGTTCACAATATTCACTTTATCGGAATTGAAAAAGCTCTGTAAATATTCTCCCCAGCCACCTAAGTCTGATGATGAACCGTATGTCTTAACCGTCGAATCACCTGCTACATAAATATTTACACGCTCTCCATCCGGAATTTCATTATCTCCGCCACCGGATGAGCCAGCTTTAACCAAATTGTCAAGCTGAACAGACATCGGAGTGCTCTTTAAACCATTAACGGTTTCCGGTGTAACAACAGCCTTAATATAATAACCTTCATCGGCACTAGTTATTTTATAATTTTTTGAGATATACGCTGTTGTTGCATGGATTAACGTTTCCGTTCCATCAGGACTTACCTTATACCACTGGATTAACGAACTGTCGTTTTGATTATCATTTGGATCCTTAAACTCATAACCTAAGCTAATCGTGTTTCCGGTGTAAGGCATATTAATATCATCATCTGTTGTAAAGAAAGGATTAATCTTAAATGTCGGGGCAGCATCACTGTCAGCTGAATAGTAAGATGGTTTCCACCCTCCGAGGTAATTCTCAACATTTATTGCGTCTGCTTGTTTTTTTGTCAAAACGGGTACTCTTCTTTGCGATGTATCGACAGCTTTACCATTATAAGTTGTGTTGTATTCTGCATAATTTGCATTTTCAGGTTGATTGCCAGACATCTCATGCCAACCGCTTGGGTTCATAATATCGCTTGTCTGAAGCTTAGTATTTAAGAAGGTTACTTTTGCCCCTGCTCCCCATGGTCTTCCGAAATAACCAGGTGAAAACAGCTTTTTACTGTCTGCCGTAATTGTACTGTTCCTAAACAGGTACCCATAGGAAGCTGTATCTTTCGCTGCTGTTATATAACCGCCAACAGCCTGCTCACTGTAACCAGCAAAATTCAATGTAACATTATCAAATACTACGTTCCCATCACCAAATATATAATCTGTGTTGCCTTCTATAAAAGAGTTCTTAAAATAACTGCGATTCGTACCTGTATAAAGGGTATCCTGACTTCCAAGAAAACGACAGTTCAAAAATTCTGTACGGTCTCCCTCCATGATCATTGCTGCCGCTCTTTCTGTAGCTGCTTTTGACGTAACATCAGTAAAAGAATTTCTTTCTACATTTATAGAGCTTCCCGCTACATTGGCCAACTCCACACCATCTGCTAATTCCTCATCTGTCACATATTTGTTAAAGGAATTTTCAAATATGATATTTTGAGCTTTGAAGTTTTCTGCAGCACTGGTGACATACACAGTACCTCCCCATTTACTGGCGGTATTTTTGGAATATTGATCAAATGCCTTCTCTTCATCATAAAAGCCGTCATCGCCGATGCTGTAATATTTATATCCAATACCGTAATACCACGTAATTTTCACTTGCGTATTTGGATCACTCGTTGGGTTTGGATTGGAATTCACAAGGGAAATGTATGGAGTTTGTATTACAAGCTGCTCCCTGTATACCCCCGGCGCAATATGAATGGTGATTCGCTGCTCTTCATTGCTCGGGTTCATTCTTTCCGCTACAGCAAGAGCTTCCTTCACTGTTTGATAGTTATGTTCCTTTGAGCTATCACCAACATATAAGTCAGCAACCCATGAAAGGGGCTCTGGCTCCGAATGGTTAACAAACAGAATATCCTTTGTCGTATCCTGTCCACTAATAACGACGTGAGTGCTTGTGCTATCATTCTCAGAACTAGTCGCTGTAACGCTGTACACTCCGTCTCTGAGACTAACCGTATAACCTCCGTTCGAAACGGTCCCGGAATACACGTATCCATCATCAACATTAGTAAATGTCATACTTGAAATTTGAGCTGTTGATGATAATCCCTGGAATGTACCTGTTGCCGTGTATACTGGTTTTTTATCAACTGTAATATCCTGAATAGTGTCAGCGCTTACATTTATACGATCACCATCAACAACTTCATAATCATTGACACCAGAAATAACGGCTGTATACAGCAGTCCATCCTGAACATCAGCTGTAAATGTCATGTCCTGTGTATTAACTGTGGCTGTAACTGGTGAAGCAAGGCTACCCTCTTCAGGATGAAACTTGATTTGTAATTTACTTACATCATAACTGCTGTCAAAGCCCATAATATCCCCTCTTACTGTGACAAGCTGGTTAGCCACAACATCTAAGCTAATCGTTTTCCCCATTGCAATATCAGACGTTGACGTGCTAACTACCTTGGTTTCATCAGTAAATCTGTATTCCGGAACATCCTTTAAAGTGGCAATATACTCATAACCAGTTGCTAAAACTGCATCAAAGGTATTGTCTGCATTCATATTCACAGTTGTTGTATCACCTGTTGCCTGATTCGTAAACGTAAGTGCATAATCTGTAGAAATATCACTGCCATTTACATTCACAGCGCCACTTACCTTAACTCCAGGAGTTCTAACTACTCGATGAAACCAAGGCTTTCCTCCTGAAGTCGCTGAAACATAAATTTGATAGGAGCCGGAATACTGTGCTATAAACTCAACTTTTTGTGCTGTTCTAGTAAAATCAGCAGCACTATCCTGAACTTCCGAAGTATCCGGTGTTACCGTTACTTTTGAACCGTCTATACTTACCGCTGCGTGAACGAAGTGGATGGTTTCATCTCCATTGCTTGTGCCACCATATACCGTAATTTTATCTCCTGCAACCACATGCTCCAGAGTCAAAAACCTTCTCTCTGTACCTCCCGTACCATTTGCGTAATAAACGCCGTTTGATTGATATCCATCCTCATAACTGTGCTCTTGATTTTCCCAGCTACCAGAGGAGTTATCACCGACAGTCGTGCCATCAGCTTTATCATAATAAGACCTGTCACTTGTAACTGGATTAGCTACGGTTAAATCACCATAAGAAGTGGTTTCAAATGTACCAGATTTAATGGTGGTTTTCTTGTCAAGAATATCGGGTGTGATATTGTTGTTGTATAATTCCCCCGGCGTTTGGATTCCCCCAAAATCCCATACATCAATTTTTCTGCTGTTAGATGTGTCACTGGCTAATGCTAAACCACCAATACTGTTTAAGGCTAAGGTGAAAAGCGTTGTAAATATAAGGACTTTCCTAAAAGCTTTTCTAGACTTACTTTGCATTATTACACCCCTCTCAATAATTGGTGATAGTTTTTAAAAAATCGTCAGTTCATTTTGGAATTCATGATCCCTAAACTTTGTTTCTTATACACACATCAAAGACATATTAGGAGATTAAATGGATTCGTCCGCTTTCGCATTTTTATTTAACAGCCATTATTCAACTAGATCGGACATCCCTAAATAATCGAATAGTGTGTCACCTCCTCTTTCATCTTTTCCTAGGTCTGCATAAGTATTATGGAGGTTGACACAATGTCAAAGTCAATAAAGCGCTTACATTTTTGTTATAGGAATACCTAGTAAAATATACTGTATCTCTTGATTCTCTTCCAACACATTGGCAACTACAATCCCAATAATATCACCAGTCACCTGTAAATTGTGATCCTTCATATATTGAAAAGGTTCATTAAGTAAAAATTTCTTTAAACTATTAGACTTA
This sequence comes from Bacillus sp. MSP13, assembly GCF_000815295.1. NCBI lineage: Bacteria > Bacillati > Bacillota > Bacilli > Caryophanales > Bacillaceae > Bacillus > Bacillus sp. MSP13. Next base: position 187,122 of record NZ_JXAQ01000003.1, on the reverse strand, counting down.
CTGGCCTCGTCAATAGTTAACGGTAGCTTGGCCATAGTGAGCAGAGATTTCCGTTTATCATATTTTTCCGTATATTCATTATGTGCTAACTGATATTTTTCTAAATGGACGCTCTTTATGGCCCAACCTGCATTTAAAATGATATGATCTCTTTCAACGTCTTCTTTTCGTATTAAGTAAATCCTTTGCACCTCAGGTGATACATTCAAAAATTTTTGTACAGTTACTAGTCTATTAGGTTCTTTTAAAATCTTATCCCCACTTTGATAAAGTACATATGACAAATCAACGCAATCTCTGATATAGCAATGGTTTAAGCCATTCGCCTTTTTCATTAGAACCAAATCATCTTTTAATCTATGTCTTAAATTCTTTAAATAGCTAATCTTATTGTCAAAATCCTCTATTTTCCTCTCAAATGCAGTTATTAACCCTGGCAATTCACTGCTCTTCATCTCATCTATTTCCGGAAGTGTAAAATCATACTTCCGCAATAACTTTAGGTTCATTAACATGATAATATCTTCTTCATGATAATATCGGTAGTTACTAGTTTCAGATCGTTTCGAAGTAATATAGCCCATTTTTTCGTATCTTCGGATTGTGTTAGTGGAAAAGTTAAGTAAAGCCGCTACCTCACTAATCTTGTATTTCATAACAACCTCTCCTCAAAGTTTAGTGTATACTTCTTCACATCTATTTCCAAAATCCACCCATCTTTTAGTGTATTTTCTGTACGATTCGATACCACTGTTGCTCCACACTAAGGAAACTTTAGTAAACCTGCTAGCAAGTATTTTCTTGATTACTTGATGTTCTCGTCTTCAAACAAATTGCTTGCTTCGTGCTCTTTGGATAGTTTCTTAGTTTTTCTGCGTACTCTTGAATCTTGCCTTCTCCTTCAGGTTCAACTTGATCTTTTTCGGATTTGGATGATGTTTGAACTCTCGGGAGGTGGTCAAAGTCTTTTGAGGTCGAGTCCACATTTACCCGGGAGTAGAACTTTATCTGTGAAAACGGAGCGATATTTAAGCATATGTACGTCACATGTTTCTAAAGAGAGACAGCTCTCAACGTGGACTGAAGAGCGCTTCCTCTTCTCATGACTACTAATGGCCTAGCCGCACCTATCATCTCCTTCCTGATGAAGATGTCGGGGCCTGACAGCGGATTTCGGGAATTTTCTTTTGTAACTCCCTTACTATAAAGGTTTCAAAGTAAGTTGATTACACCTAATATTCAGTTCATTATTGACAGCGCTTTCAAACGTAGGTATTTTAAAATTACAATGTTGTTAACACAAACTACTTTTTATATCCACTATTTAACTCCATTCTACTTCATTCGCAGCAAACTTATCCAAAAAACATGCCTGGCAATTTAATTTATCTGGAGGTGTTTGACCGAACTTACTTTGTCTAAAACTTATCTAAAATTATATAAGGAGGCGTTACCAAATGAAAAAACCGCGCTTTGTCAAAAACATAGCAATGATTGCTATCTTTTTAATGTTGTTCTCTAATATGAATCTGACAGTGTTCGCACAAACTTTCAACAATCCACTTGGAGATGGATGGAGCTTTGAAGCTTTTGGCTCTAACACAAGTGACGGCAAAAACACGGCACCTACTGATAATGGGGACGGATCCCTTACAATCCTTGCTGAGGGCGGAAAAATTGCAAGCAATGAAATTGGTATATCCTTTCAGTCTTTAGAACTTAATGCGTCAGATAACTTTGAAATCACAACAACAGTGTCAGCCGACTCCTATAGTCCCGACAAACAGCGTGGTTTCGGTCTGATGATACTTGATCAAACAGGTGAAGATAAAGATGGAAAAAACCGTCACAATTACGTTGCTGTGGGGGCCCTTGATGGGGATCTTCGAGGGTATTACAGTAAAGGCGGGCTTACCAAGTTAGACGTTTTTCCAAATAGCGTAAGTCCCGCGACTGGAGAATCTTATAACTTATCTATCAAAAAATCAGGAGATACATTCGTTGTTACCTCCAATGGGGAACGTGAGACATTCAAACTGGAGGATGCCTTTTCGGGGGATATCTCAGTGGGATTGTTTGTTGCTCGTAATGGTCAAATTACATTTTCAAACACCACAGTTGATGTCTCTGATGTAGTTACTGATGAACTTCAAGCAAACAAGGATGATATAAAAACTGAGGATCTGGGGGACAAAGAGCTTAGGCTGGAAGGATTAGCAGCTACTGCTGTTAATGGAGACCATTCAGAGCCTCCCGTTGCCGAGACACGTGTTACTGGATATCCTCGAACAACATATACCGTTGGGGATGCGTTTAATGCAGATGGTCTGGAAGTATCTAAAATATATGACAACGGAGACCAGGAAGTGCTAAACTCAGATGCTTATGAACTTGATACAAGTAATTTCAATCATTCAATCGCAGGTGTCTATACAATTGGTGTAAACCCAACTGACAGCTCAACCGACGGCACTTCGTTTGATGTAACTGTACGGGAAGAAGCAGAAATAGTTTGGAACGAAATCCGATTCGGACATTCTACAAGTGATGATACAAACTATATTGAATATCTTGATAACGGAGGCATTCGAGTCGTTGCAGAGGGGACAAGCGCCGGCAAAATTACTGGTGATCATGATGGGATTACCTTCTATTACACCGAAATTGATGCTAAGAAAGATAACTTTACACTTTCTGCTGATATCAAAGTGAACGAATATGCAAAAACTTCCCATGATGGTCAAGAGTCTTTTGGTATTATGGCCCGTGATGCGATTGGTGAAAATGGAAACAGTGGTGTATTTGCTTCCAATATTGCTGCTATCGGAGGGTTTAGCGGTGGCACAAAAGAAATGAATGGTACACAACTATTTATCCGAACCGGGGTAAAATCTTCAGATGGAACTGGGAGTCAAGGGATTCAAAAAACGATGCTTAAAGCTGAGCGACCATCAATTGATAACACTCATCCTGCTGAAGACTATCGTTTAACGCTCTCGAAAACAAACAGTGGTTATACTGGACAATTAAATCATGGGGATGAAGCGGTTTTCTTTGAACCAGAGATTTTAGATGTCCAGGATGACAAGATTTACGTAGGATTCTATACTGCAAGGTTAGCAGATATTGAAGTTCATCATATCGACTTAGAGATAACAGCATCTGCTACTGATGCACCAAGGGTATATCCTCCTACTGAACCTGCTGAACCTGTTGAGCCAAACTTCAGCATTGTATCCCGCGACAAAACTTCTGAAGCGACATATGATTTACTAATGAAATCAAATGTTGACGGAGTTCTAACAGTTAAAGCTGGCCAAAAAGTAATTGCAAGCAATTTAAATGTAACAAAAGGAGAAATCGTCAAGGTACCTGCTACACTTAAAGAAAATGCTGACACAAACTTTAGTACGACATTCTTACCAAGCAAGAACCAATATTTAACTTCTTACGATAAGATAGTGAAGAACTTTACCGTATCGATGAAAACTTTTAGAGATGGTGAAGATATCCACGTCTCTCCTGATGGCACGAGGACTGGCAATGGCGCATTAGCAAATCCACTTGATCTAGATACTGCCATTGAATACGTACAACCTGGACAACGAATTATCGTTGCTGACGGTAACTATGTAAGAGATTCTAAACTGGAATTTTCTAAATATAACGATGGTACAGAAAGCTCGAGAAAGTATCTTGTCGCTGCTAACGGCGCACGTCCTGTTATCGACTTTGATAAACGCTCAGAAGGTGGCATATTAAATGGTAACTACTGGCATATAAAAGGAATTGATGTTGCACGATCTGCAGCTAACACAAAAGGTTTTGTTGTTGGTGGACACCACAATATTGTAGAAGACAGCAGGTTCTATGAAAATGGTGACACTGGTTTGCAAATTAGTAGAACAGACGGTGATGCTCCCCGTGAAGAATGGCCGTCTAACAACCTTATTTTAAACAGTGAATCCTTTGATAATGCAGACCCTGCCCACAATAACGCAGATGGATTTGCAGCTAAGCTGACATCTGGAGAAGGAAACATTTTCCGTGGCTGCATCTCGCACCATAACATTGATGATGGCTATGACCTTTACACTAAAGTTAGAAGCGGAGCGATCGGAGCCGTTACCATTGAGGATAGTATTGCCTATGATAACGGTACACTAACAGATGGTACGGTTGGTGATGGCGATAAGAATGGATTTAAGCTAGGTGGCGAAGGTGTCCATGTCCCGCATATTATTCGAAACAGTATAGCATTTAATAACGGGGCAACTGGTTTCACCAGCAATAGTAATCCAGGAGTAATTACAGACGGCATCATCGCATACAACAATGGAAAAAACATTGACTTTTCTACTTACTCTGGAATTGAAGAAGACTTTAAGTTAAGTGGCATTGTTTCCTACCACAGTGGAGTTAATGCTACTGATACCTATCCTATGGACGCTCTATCAGACGATAACTACTTCTTTAATGGCAAGGAATCTGTGAACGCATCTTCAGATGTCATTACAGATGAGAACTTTGTGAGTTTAGATCCAGAACTTCCGTATGAACGTGATGAAAATATAAAAGGCTTAAAATCAAATATAATCTGGGGCGATTTCCTGCAATATCTTCCAACTATAACAGCTGAGCTGGAGGTGCGCCCGGCTACATTAAAACTCAACGAAAATAAAAACAGCAAGGCAGTTTTAACATCTTATCTGGTATTTGCTGACGAAACTGTTTTAGAGAATATCGACTTTGCCAGCCTTCTTTTAAATGGCAAAGTCGTTCCAGCTGAACATCAAAAGAAAGATCCTGTCGTTGATTTTAACAATGATGGTATAGCTGCATACAAAATCGCATTCCCACGACAGCAGCTGTTAAGCACTCTGGAAAAAGGAGAGCAGAGGGTGACAGTTACCGGAACATTAACAACAGGGCAAAAATTTAGAGCAACAGGCATAGTTACAGTAAAATAATTCAAAAAGGATGGTGCTTTCTCCGTTAAGCAGAACACTCTTGATGAAGAAAACCTAACTGAACAAGCAAAAGGCATACCTCACTGGTATGTCTTTTTTGCTACTGCTGAATTTTGGTGTTGGCACTTTCTGAGATCCGCTAACAGGATTAGATGGCGATAAGCTTCGGGATAATGAAAATAAGGATGATAAAGCTCTGGTTCGTCCCTTTCAATCTCCTCTTGTTTTTTCCCTTTCCATGAGCCCAGTGACGTTTCTCTGAATATATGATCTATCACCAGCTGGAGCCTGCGCGATCCCAGTACGGTTTTGCGGTCTCTTCTGTTCGCTTGCTTGGGCTGATGTAATCCTGATTGAATTCAATATCCCGCAAACGCTTCCCAAGAGCACGGGCGTTGTATTGTCTAAGTTCTGTTAAATCAGAATCCTGCCAGCCCTGCATCCGTTTATCCACGTTCCATTGAGTCTGTCCGTGCCTGGCAATATATAAATGCAGCATGATTCCCCTCCTCTGATCTTAGAAAATCCCCCAAATATTTTGTTGTTTTTGCACTTTTTCGAGAATGAATTTTGCCGCTTTTTCGGCTATACTGATAACACTCAATTGACAGGAGGGTTTGAAATGAGTCATGAAATGTTCTTAAAACGGGCTGTCGACCTTGCACTAGATGGAGTGAACGCGGGAGTTGGCGGGCCTTTCGGTGCTGTTATTGTAAAAGACGGTGCCATTATTGCCGAGGGGCGGAACAATGTCACAACAAGCAATGACCCGACTGCCCACGCGGAAGTGACAGCTATTCGATACGCCTGCGAGGCGCTTGGAACACACCAGCTCGATGACTGCATTTTGTATACGAGCTGCGAGCCATGCCCCATGTGCTTGGGTGCCATCTACTGGGCGCGGCCGAAAGCCGTTTACTTTGCAGCGAAACATAGAGACGCTGCTGAAGCCGGATTTGATGATTCATTCATTTATCAAGAAATTGATAAGCCTGCTGAAGAAAGAACGATTTCCTTTTATCAAGTGACTCTGAAGGGACATTTATCCCCGTTTCAGGCATGGCGGAACTTTGCCAATAAGAAAAAATATTAAAGGATCAGGCATGCGCGGCCTGATCTTTTGTTAATTCGCTGAGAAGCCGCTGTGCCCGTGCGCACTTCGGGTTTTCTTTCAGCGCTTTTTGCAAATACAAAACCGCAGTCAAATGCTGATCCATTTCAGCATGACAGACACCGAGCCAGCAGCTTGATCTAAAATTGGCCGCCCCCTTTACCTGTATGTACTGATGGTTTTCATGATTGGTTTTCAGGCAAGCTTCAAACGCCGTAATCGCGTCTCTGACTTTTCTAAGCTGATACATGATCATTCCTTTATAATAGTGAAGCGTACAGTAGTCGGGATAATGCCTCAGCGCTTCATTGATATCGCGTTCCGCTTCTTCGTACCGTTCTGCGTCAATGAATAATTTAACCTTTACATAATAGCTAGCAGGCGGCGGGATTTGCTTTTTTCTTTTACATTCGTTGATACAATCCATTGCCAGCCGGATCGCTTTATCAGCTTCGTATCCTCTCTCATACTCAACTGCTTTCTGACAAATGAGAAACGGGTCAGCGCAGGATGTAAGCGATTTTGCATTCAATAAATTTATGTTGCGTTGATGCTTTTTCTTTGCCTCCTGCTCTAAATAGCCGTAATGGTGAATGATACATGGAAGCGAGAAAGTGCTGCTCGCGTCTTCTCCCTCAGGCCTTTCGCCAATACTTCCTGTAAACGTAATGTGTCGCTGATTCCGGATCAGCCTGATCTGACTTTGTTCAAACGCTTCATTTTCATTCCATTGCTTCCCTGTATAGCTTACAACCTTCACGCAACCGAGAGGCGGCAAGCTGTCAGTCAGCAGCGAAGGCAATAGAGCGCCCGTATCCGGGTCTAGTTCTTCATCAGCATCCAAGATTAATATCCACTCTCCCTCGGCATACTGCAGGCTCGCATTTCTCGCCTGCGAAAAGTCCTGTTCCCATCTATGATGATACACTCGGGCATGAAAGCTTGTGCAAATGTCTTCCGTACGATCGTTTGATCCGGTATCAACCACAATGATTTCATCAGCAATATGCTCCACACTCTCTAAACAGCGGGCGATATGGCGTTCTTCATTTTTCACAATCATACATACTGACAGCTTCGGCCTTTTCATGTACTCACCTTTTCTCTCGTCTGAATTTACCTATATTACATGTATTCACACTTTGAAAAGATCATGCCCGCCTCGCATGCTTCCGCACAAAAAACATCCTGAGAGAGCCCTCAGGATGCCGGTCATTATTTTAATTCTAATTTCACATCAATATTTCCTCTGGTTGCCTTTGAATAAGGACAGAAATCATGAGCAGCATTGACAAGCTCTTGTGCCTTGTCGCGATCCAAATCTTTCGTATTCACAACAAGTGTGACGCCGATTTTAAACCCGTCGTCGCTCTCATCCTTCATGAGGCTGACTTGTCCTTCAATTTCGGAATCAATCTCGATATTTTGTTCTTTGGCCACGTGTTCGAGCGCGCCGCCGAAGCATGCAGCGTATCCTGCCGCAAAGAGCTGTTCCGGGTTTGTACCGGTTTGTCCTTCTTTTTTTGCATTGGGCATGACAATGTCATAATCAAGTACGCCGTCATCTGATGTAATATGTCCTGCCCGTCCGCCTCGCGCGGTTGCTTTTGCTGTAAATAGTGCCATATGTCTCAACCTCCTTATTTGTATCTAATAGTTATATTTCCCTTTCTGATTTTTTTAAACATGCTATGTTGCCGAGAATAGGAAAAGTGATGTTTTTAAGATACAATAGAATGGAATGTCAGAAAGAGTTGGTGAACAAAATGAAAAATGAATTTGACCATATGAAATTGGAGAATCAGCTATGTTTTTTGCTATATGCGAGTTCGCGTGAAATGACAAAGCAATACAAGCCGCTGCTAGATCAGCTGAATGTGACATACCCTCAATATTTGGCTTTGCTATTGTTATGGGAACATGAAACGCTTACTGTCAAAAAGATGGGCGAGCTGCTGTATTTAGATTCAGGAACGCTCACTCCGATGCTAAAACGAATGGAACAGCAGGGCTTCATTACGAGAAAACGATCTGAAGAGGATGAGCGGTCCGTGTTGATCAGCCTGACAGAGGACGGAGAATTACTAAAAGAAAAAGCGGCTGACATTCCTGGAAAGATTCTGGGACTCTCATATCAGTCCGGAGAGGACCTGAAACAGTTAAAATCCGTTCTATATACATTGCTGGAAATACTTCATCAAAAAAATGAGGATGCCTGATATGGAGGCATCCTCTCTTTCGTTTATTCAGCTACTTCCAGCGTAACATCGATATTTCCGGAGGTTGCTTTTGAATACGGGCAGACGCCGTGCGCTTTTTGCACAAGTGCCTGTAATTCTGATGCACTGACTCCTTTTCCTTTCACCTGCAGCTTCACACCCAGCTTGTAGCCTTGATCCGCTTCATCCTTTAACAGGCTCACATTCGCTGTCACCTCTGTCTCCACTTTGACTCGTTCTGTTCTTGCTACCAGCTGCAATGCGCTGTCAAAGCAAGCTGCGTAACCTGCGGCAAACAGCTGCTCCGGATTTGTCACTTTTTCTAATTGATTTGCTCTCGGTGTCCCCGGCATTGCGACATCAAGCTCAAGAACGCGGTCTGATGATATCACCTTTCCTTCTCTGCCTCCTACCGCTGAAACAGTTGCAGTAAATAATGCTTGACTCATTTTCATTCCCCCAATTCATTTTATGCAATTAAATTGTACACAACTTAATTTACAGTGTCAATTTTCGGTGCACAAAAAAAGCTTATCCCGTTAAGAGATAAGCTTTCACCGAACTTTCCCCCGCTATTCGCGGATTTGCCCCGTTCCTTTAATGATATATTTAGTAGAAGTCAGTGCAGGAAGCCCCATCGGCCCTCTTGCATGTAGCTTCTGCGTGCTGATGCCGATTTCGGCTCCGTATCCAAATTCAAAGCCGTCGGTAAAACGGGTTGACGCATTATGGTAGACAGCGGCAGCATCGACAGCCGTTTGGAAATAAACTGCGTTCTTGTCATCTTCAGTTAAAATCGCTTCTGAATGATTGGTGCCGTATTGTTGGATATGCTTCACAGCTTCTTCGACGTTCGCAACCGTCTTTACGCTGAGGACAGGCGCTAAAAATTCTGTTTCCCAATCTTCTTCGGACGCTTTTTTGCATGAAGGATGAAGGTCACATACACATTCATCTCCGCGAATGTCAACTCCCGCGTTTTCCAGCTGAGTCAGCAATTCTTTCCCGTGTTTTTCCGCCCACGCCTTGTGAATCAGCAATGATTCAATTGCATTACAGACAGAAGGGCGCTGTGTTTTGGCGTTTACGACAACCTTTCCCGCCATTTGCGGGTTGGCAGTCTCGTCAATGAAAATATGGCAGTTTCCTGCTCCGGTTTCTAACACGGGCACCGTTGATTCTCTCACAACGAGATCGATCAGCTTTTTGCCTCCGCGCGGAATTAATACGTCTAGGCCATCGTTCAGTGTAAAGAGTTCTTTTGCCGTTTCTCTGCTCGTATCCTCAATCAGCTGGACGGCGTCAATTGGAAGCGCTGATCGCTCAAGTGCTCTGTGAATGACATTGACGAGAGCTTTGTTGCTGTGAATGGCTGAGGAGCTGCCCCGCAGGACAACCGCGTTTCCCGTTTTTAAGCAGAGGGTGGCCGCGTCGACTGTTACGTTCGGTCTCGCTTCATAGATCATTCCGACCACACCAAGCGGAACACGGATTTTTTCAATCAGCAGGCCGTTCTCCTTTTCAATCGTTTCAAGAGATTCACCGACTGGATCTGCCAAATCAATTAAAAGCTCTACCGCGTCCGCTATATCAAAAATGCGTTTCTCATCCAATGTCAGGCGATCAATGATATCTGATGTTAAGCCATTGTTCTTTCCATTCTCAATATCTTTCGCATTTTCAGTTAAGATAAAATCCTTTTCTTGCCGGAGCCCGTTTGCGATAAGACTGAGCGCCTCATTTTTTTCAGACGTTGTTTTCATGATCAGTTCCGCTGCTGCTTCATTTGCCAGTCTCGCTTTTACAGAAACTTCACTCATTTTTCCGCCTCCTAGTCTTTTAGATTGACCCAGTCATTCCTGTGGATCACCTCAAACGTTTTCTCAAAATCGAGTTCATCACTGCGTTTGCCTTTGGCCGCCATTATCTCCTCGGAGGAGTAATGTGTTTGGCCTTTTCCGATCACGCCGCCCGGCCCCCGAACTTCTACGACCGCCCCTTTTGGAAAGCTTCCATTTACGCCAACTACGCCAGCAGGCAGCAGGCTGCTTCCGTGATGGATCATCGCCTCCTCGGCACCCGCATCAATCACAATTTCTCCTGCGATCGGTGAGTGGAACTGAATCCACTGTCTCGTGTTGTTAACCGAGGATCGTTCTTTGTCACCGATGTAAGTGCCGTCTCCCCTGCCGTCCAAAATATCCGCAAGCTTTTGCTCTCCGCTTCCTGTTCCAATGAACACTTTCACGCCAAGAGACAGAGCGGTTTGTGCGGCTAACAGCTTTGATTTCATACCGCCGGTGCCGACCTTTGATCCGGCTGAACCCGCATACCCCAGCAATTCAGGCGTGATCTCCGGCAAATCATCAAATCGTTTCGCCTCAGGATGTTCATTCGGATTGGCATCATACAGCCCGTTGATGTCAGTGAGAATCATAAGCTGGTCCGCATGAATCAATCCGCTCACTAACGCAGAAAGCATGTCATTATCACCGAATGTCAATTCTTCAACAGATGTAGAGTCGTTTTCATTGATAATCGGAATGACACCGCGCTCCAGTAATTCCATAATCGTTGCGTACGCGTTTCGATACCGTTCTCTTTTCGAAAAATCATTTCTCGTTAAAAGGATCTGCCCCGGAGTCAGTGCGTATTGTTTGAATTGATTCATATATTGCTGCATTAACAGTGTTTGTCCGACCGCGGCCGCCGCCTGTTTTCCTTTAATGGTAACGGGGCGGGACGGATAACCGAGGCTGGAAAACCCCGCCGCTACGGCTCCCGAGGTAATCAGAATCATTTCATGTCCCGCTTTCTTCAACAGTGAAATGGCTTGAACATGCTCTTTGATTTTCGCCTCATCAATGCTTCCGTTGCTATTCGTGAGCGAACTGCTTCCTATTTTTACTACTATTCTTTGTTTTTTCATTTATTCTCCTCCGCGGCTCTTCGCCAGCCAACTTACAATAAAAAAACCCATTTCATCCTGATTCATAAGGACGAAATGGGTTTCCGTGGTACCACCTTGATTGAACGCGCTTATGCGCGCTCCGCTTTCCTGTAACGCCAGGTTATGCGCCTAGGTTTTCCCCCTAAGACTCCAAGGCAGGTTCGGCAGGTTTCATGCGGCAAAATGTTTCAGCGGTTCATTTTGCTCTCTGTCACAGAAAGGTCTGCTTACTAATCCTCTTCAACGCTCAATGATTTTTTTATATTATGCAAAGAAAAAAGTCTCTTGTCAAGTTTTTTATCATCAAAAAGAGCCCGCTTGGCGCGGGCCTTTTGCAGTCTAGTTAAAGACGATTGTTTTATTTTCGTGAACGATGACGCGGTCTTCCAAATGCCATTTCACAGCACGGGCAAGAACGCTGCGTTCAATTGTTCTGCCGATGTTTTTCAGCGCTTCCGTATTGTCACGGTGGTCTACGCGCTCAATATCCTGTTCAATGATCGGCCCTTCGTCAAGATCGTTTGTGACATAGTGGGATGTCGCTCCGATTAATTTCACGCCGCGTTCGTAAGCCCGTTTGTACGGATTCGCACCGATAAAAGCAGGCAGGAATGAATGGTGAATATTAATGATGCGATTCGGATGGGCTGAAACAAAGTCAGGGGTTAAGATCTGCATATAGCGCGCAAGCACAATCGCATCAATCTCATATTGCTCAAGCAGTTCAAGCTGCTTTTTTTCGACTTCCGCCCTGATGTCTTTGTTCGCTTTCATATAGTGGAACGGGATATTAAGCCGCTCAACCAGTTCTCTCGCTTCCTCATGGTTGCTGATGACAACAGCGATTTCCGCCATAAGGTTGCCGGTTTGCCATTCCCAAATCAGCTCGTGCAGGCAGTGAAGCTCCTTTGAGACAAAAATGGCGACACGTTTCAATTCGCTTGCCAATGTTAAGCTCCATGTCATGTCAAATGTTTCCGCAACAGACGCAAACGCATCCTGCAGTGTTTCTTTTTTCTCACGAATGCCCTCGCAGTTGAATTCGATTCTCAGGAAAAACCGGCCACCTTCAGGGTCTGTCGTATATTGGTTGGATTCTATAATATTGGCGCCGTGTTCAAATAAAAACGCGGAAACCGCAGAAACGATACCCGGCTGATCAGGACAGCTGACCAAAAGACGGCCTTTGTCCTCATTTCCGTCGCGGAATTCGTTTAAACGCTGAGTCATATATGATTTCATGAATAATCCCTCTTATCTTTGTAAGTCTAAACTATTTATCCATTATACTGAAGATTTGATAAAAATCAATTTATGACAGAATTTTTAAACCAACCGCTGAGCACAAAATCAAAGCGATAAAGAAGATCCGTTTGGCGTCTTTCGGCTCCTTGTAAAAGAGGATGCCGACAAGCGCCCCGCCTGCGGTGCCAATGCCTGTCCAGACAGCGTAAGCCGTGCCCATCGGTATGGTTTCCATTGCATAAGACAGCAAGGAAAAGGAAGCGGCAAAACCAACAATGATCAACAGCACCCATTTCATGCTTTTTTCTTTCGCATATTGATTCATAAGGGCCACGCCGGCCATCTCCAAACAGCCCGCACACAATAAACTGATCCAGTGCAGCATTATGCCTCGCCTCCTTTTTCCTCTGTCTCATCCTGTGTCACAAGCTTCAATCCGATTACACCAACTAGGAGCACACCGATTAACAAAAGCTTCGGCCATCCAACCGGCTCATGAAACAGAATGATTTCACTCAGCACTGTTCCTGCCGTCCCAAGTCCGGTAAAGACGGCATACACGGTTCCGACAGGCAAACTGTTTGTCGCCTTTATTAAAAGAGAAAAACTGACTATGATGCCGACGGCAGTGCCGCTCCATGTTAATGCTGAGTCAGCATGCTTTAAGCCTACCACCCAAACAACCTCGAAAACGGCGGCAAACACGACTAATCCCCATTTCATTTCAAGTCATTCCTTTCTTTCTGGTAAGATTCTCCGAAAACAAAAAAAACCCGGACAGTCGTCTCACATGAGATTGACTCTCCCGGGCTTTTTTCCCTCCGTGTGCATACACGCCTCTATTTACGCGTATGTGTTTTCTCTCGGACCAGTCCATGTCCATTGACATACGGAACCCTAGAAAACTTTACCTGACATCATGATACTATAACTCGCCTCTTTCTTTCAATTGTAAGATTTTCTTTCATATACCGCGATTGGTTTATTCCATTTTCTGATCGTTCTGCTGTAAAGCATGCCGATGTGCTCCGCCACCCGAATAGACGCTTTATTATCCGGGTCGATCAAAGCCGCCATCTTGCCGAACTGCCGCTCGTTGAAGCCGTAGTCCAAGCAGGCCTGAGCCGCTTCTTTCGCATAGCCGTTCCCCCAGTGGCGGCGGGCCAACATATAGCCGATTTCCATGACTGTTTGATTTTCAATCTGTTGGGGAACGATGCCGCATTGCCCCAAAAAGTCTCCCGTCTGTCTATCTTCAGCAATCCACAGACTGACGCCGTACCCTTTTTCATTTCTTTTGTTCCAATTGATCCACTCGCGGGTTTGCCTTTTATCTTTTAAGTCGGAGTAATATTTCATCACATCATGGTCGTTAAAAAGCTTAAGCAAAGAGACATAATCCCGATCTTCCATACAGCGCAAACGAATTCGGTCGGTCACAAGCTTCGTTTTAACGCTCATATCATCCTCTCCTGCTTCCATTCTTTTTTGAGGACTTCAATATGGGCTTGGTGATAGCGGTTATGATCCGCCATAGCCAAATGCCCCACCTTACCGTCGCAGTGTCATCAGCGTAAGTAAGCGGCCGATGCAAATCATCATCGGTTAAGGTGAAACATACCGATTTCAGCTCGTTTACCACATGCTGATGTCCTCTTAGAAGTTCATCTAAACCGGGTTGGTTTTTCGGTTCAGTCAGCTGTCCGTTTTCATCTGTCATCGGGCCGTATGTCCGCTCAATATGATCTGGTATCCGATTTTCCTTGACACACCAGATCCACCTGATATCAACATTTGCGATATGGCGCAAAAGCTGAGCCGTGCTGTTTTTTGTTTGGCAGCTGCCCTTATAATATAGTTTACCCTGCGTTATGCGACTTACAATAAAAGCCAGACGGAGACTATTTTCTTCCACTGCGGAATACAGCAGACTAACCATCGGCGCCATGTCGTTTCTAATACATAAGTCCTTCATGTTCAGCTCCCCCCTTACTAGGTACATTTGACACCAAGAAAAAATCCCCTTTAAAAAAGAAAAAAGCTCCCTTAAATAGAGAGCAGGATCAATTGTTATTTCCCGGTTTATATAAGTAGGGATCATGCTGCGGTCCGTTGGAGGAATTCACATCAAGCGAGATATCGCCATGGGCATTCATCGTGCCTAGTGTGACCGAGGACAGCAGTTTAGGGCTGTATCCTTTTTCCTCAAGCTGCTGAAAGAGCCAGGATCGATTTTTTTGGAGGTATTTCAAATTATGGTCAAGGATTTCACCATCCAATATGAGTGGAATCGGGATAAAATTCCGTTCAGCTTCCATATTCAAATCCCTCACCTGCACCGCCCTCGCTTCCTCTTTTGGAATGACGCTTACTTCTCCCGTTTCCTCAATGATGGCAAGATCAATGTCAGCCGGATCGGCATAGCCCTTTTCCCTCAGCTTTCCGAGCAGTTCATTAACAGTCAGCCTTTCTTTACGCAGTCCCTGTTCATCAATATCCCCATTTCGGATTAAGACTGTCGGGCTTACGACAAGCAACCATCTCCATTTATTAGAAAGGGAGAGCTTGGTCATCAGGAGATAAAGCATCAAAAAAGCGCCTGCGTAATAAATGGACATCGGCAGCCTGGATGTAAGAATTGGTTCACTGATAATTGTGCCGATCGCGAAGGTCAAAAGCAGATCAAAATTGTTCATTTGCGACACCGCTTTTTTACCGGCAAGCCGAAACAAAATATACGCAATTAAAAATACGATAACTGGCTTCAGCAAAAATGCCCATACCATCCATAACACTGATCCCTTACCTCCATCCGCTCGTTATATTGAGCCTATTGTTCCCTGAGGCAGAGCCTCTATGCGTCATTCCCCTTTTATCCGGCCCTAATCTAACGGCGGGGAGTCAGTATCGTCGGATGCAGAAAGAGTCGCCTGTCTGCCACTTCTATCATGATAAAAAAACTCTTCTCTTAGTGAGAAGAGTTTCACGGGATGCTCAAACGGACTGTGCCAAACTTAATTGCGGGCCGAACAGCTCGTAATGGATAGATTCCGGCGCTGATCCAAGTTCTGACACTAGCTTATGCATTGCCGTAATAAATGAAGGGGAACCGCAAATATAATAATCCGCGTCTGTATTGGCAATCAGTTCTTTGAGGAACTGCTGATCAATCTGTCCTTCATGAAATTGAAGATCACCTGCTCGGTCTTCCTCAGTCGGCTCACGATACACAAATGCGGTTTTCACAGAAGAATGGTTTGCAGCTTCTTCCACCTCATGGCGCAAAGCGTGGTATTCACTGTTTTTCGCGGCATGAATGAACAGAATCTGCCGTTCAGGCTGGTTAGAAACAGATGTTTTCAGCATGCTAATCATTGGTGTAATACCAACTCCGGCACTGAGCAGAACGAGATTTTTTTGTGATGAAGGATTCAAAACAAAATCTCCTGCCGGTGCGCTGACCTCTATTGAATCTCCCTCATGCAGCCCATCGTGTAAATACGAAGATACGGCCCCGTCTTTCTTCACTGAGATTCGGTAATGGTCTTTTCCCGGCATATCAGACAGGCTGTATTGACGAATATGCGTATATTCAGAACCAGGAATCCGCACTTTGATGCTGATATACTGTCCTGCTTGACACTCAGGTAACGGCTTGCCGTCTTCCGGCTTCAAATAGAAGGACATAATTTCTTTGCTTTCCCGCTCTTTTTTCACGATGATGAATGCCTTATACTCCTTCCAGCCGCCTGCTTGCTCTTCCGCCTGCTCATACATTTCTTTTTCAATTCCGATGAACGCGTCAGCGATTACGCCGTACGCTTTCTCCCATGCCTGCATAATATCAGGTGTCGCGGCGTCTCCTAGAACATCTTTGATCCCAATCAGCAAATATTTGCCGACGATTGGATAATGTTCAGCCTTGATTCCGATACTGCGGTGTTTATGGCCGATTTGTTTGACGACAGGAATAATATTTCCGAGCTGGTCAATATTTGCCGCAGCTGCAATAACGGCATTTGCAAGGGCAGTTCGTTGCGTTTTTTTCTTTTGATTTGTTTGATTAAACATGTTCAGAAGCTCTGGATGATCGTGGAACATCAGATCGTAAAAACGGCCAGTGATCGCTTCTCCATGCTGTTGTAATACGGGTACAGTGCTTTTAATGATTTCGATTGTTTGATTATCTAACATCGCATAAACAATCCTTTCAAAAGATGTATTTAAAATATATCTTTAAGATACACGATCCCGCGAATAAAAGATATATTTTAAATAAATCTTTAATAAATTTGTCACAAAATTATCCATTTAATGTGACAATTGTTGCTTTTTTATAGCATCCACTAGCAAATACGGACTACCCCCTGTCATGATCACTGGCGGAAAGACGCAAGCACAAAAAAACCCAAAACAACTTGTGTTTTGGGTGTGACGATTACCAAGGTTTTTCAGTTCCAAGCGCATTTGCTAGCGCCTGGCTGTGTTTCTTGCGGTTCTTCCGTTCATTGGCGCGCTGAACGGCTGTATTATGAAGCATCACCTCTTCTTCCGTTTCCGGCACAATTCTCGGAACAGGCATCGGTTTGCCATTTGAATCCAATGCGACAAATGTCAAAAAGGATGTCGCGGCAAGTTCCCGTTCGCCAGTCATCAGATGCTCCTTAATGACTTTCACAAACACCTCCATCGAGGAAGTGCCGACCCATGTCACATATGACTCCAAGCAGACAGACTCCTTTTGGCCGATCGGCTTCAAAAAATCGACTGAGTCCATCGAAGCGGTTACTGTTTCACGTCTGCAATGGCGCGCCGCGGAAATAGAGGCAATGTCATCGATATAACTCATTAATTTTCCGCCAAACAGCGTGTTATGGTTGTTCGTATCAAGCGGGAACACCCTGCTGGTTTTTACAACCTTTGACTCTTTACAAAATCTTGTTTCTGGTGTTTCCATATCTTTCTCCCCTTTGATGTCTGATCGTTTAGCAACATACACTCATATTCTCCTATTAAACAATATTCTCTGCCATTTGTCTAAAATTTAAAATGGTTTGCCTGTCTTCTTTCCAAAACGTTTAAGGATTTTGGCGATGGGGGAATAATACCTGTATTCTTCAAACGGTCAGGAGGAGAACCTATGGAAGCATCCATCCCGAAACAACAGCAAAAAACGGTATGCCGAACGGAATACGGCGCACTTGAGAAAGTCATTTTATGCAGGCCGGAGCATATGACGATAAAAGATGTCATAAACGAAACACAAAAACATTTTGAAGAGGACAATATCCATGTCAAAACCGCTACAGATCAGCACAGCCGCTTTGTTGAAGCACTCAGGTCACACAACATTGAAGTCATTCATTTGCCCGTGCGCGACGGACTCCCCGAGCAGGTCTTCACTAGGGACATAGGGTTTGTCATCGGAGAAAAAGCCTTCCTCTCGAGCATGACGGAACCGATTCGCCAAGGGGAAGAAGCTATTATAAAAGAGTTTTTCCACACTCAAGGCATTTCTTACACCCGTATGCTTCATACAAGCATTGAAGGCGGTGACGTCATAATTGATGGCGATATTGTCTACGTCGGAATCAGCCAGCGCACGGATATGTCAGCCATCGGCCAGCTAAAAAAAGCGCTTCCTGGCTATACAGTCGTCCCCGTTCACCTGCATGAAAAATATTTGCATTTGGACTGCGTATTTAACATCATATCTGAAAACGAAGCGTTAATTTATCCTCAAGCCCTTGAGCCAGAGGAAGTTGATATGCTGGCAAAACGTTATAATCTCATTGAAGTGCCGGAGGATGAACAATTTACGCTCGGAACCAACGTCCTTTCCATTGGAAGAAAAACGATTATCAGCCTCCCTTGCAACCGCCATGTCAATCAGCAGTTATTAAATAGAGGCTACCATATCATCGAAATTGACCTGACAGAAATTATTAAATCAGGCGGCTCCTTCAGGTGCTGTACGATGCCGCTGATTCGCGGCGAATGAAGAATCCTCCCATTTTATACGTTTTGAACAGCTTATTTTATCAAGATACGTTAATATAGAGGTGACATCATTTTTAAGGGGGCATTCGCATGACAAAGTACATAGGATATGTCGGAACATATACAAAAGGCGGAAGTGAAGGAATTTATTCTTTTGAGCTTGATACTGAGAAAAAATCACTCAGTGAGCCAAAGCTTGCCGCTAAACTGGGCAATCCGACGTATGTAACACCGAATAAAAACAACACCATTCTATATTCAATTGAAAAAGCAGACGGCCAAGGCGGAGTTGCTGCCTATCAAATCGATCAAAACAGCGGTGAATTAACATTTCTGAATCATCAGTTAATCGATGGCCCATCGCCATGCCACGTAAGCGTTGATGATCAAAATCAGTTCGTACTGACTGCCAATTATCACAGCGGGAAGGTCCACGCTTTTCCGGTTCAGGAAGACGGAAGCTTGCAATCACCTGCTTCAGAAGCCGCCCACACAGGAAAAGGGCCGCACGAAAGACAGGAAAAACCGCATACACACTACGCTGGATTCACACCTGAACACAACTATGTTGTAGCGGTTGACTTAGGAACTGATAAACTGTACACCTATAAGCTGAAGGACGGCGGATTCACTGAATCCGGAAGCCATGCCTTCGCTCCCGGCGCAGGACCTCGCCATATCGCTTTTCATCCGAAAGAAAAGTACGCTTATGTGATGACAGAATTAAGCAATGAAGTGATTGCGCTTGAATACAATCCGACAGCCGGAGAATTTAGAGAAATCCAGGTTGTCTCTGCCATTCCTGATGATTTTACGGATAACAGCCAGGGAAGCGCCATTCATGTCACACAGGACGGACGTTTTGTTTATGTCGCAAACAGAGGCCATGACAGTATCGCTGTCTTTGAAGTGAATCAATATTCAGGCGAGCTGGCTTTCGTGGAAAGAGTTTCGACAGAAGGAAACTGGCCTCGTGATTTCGTCCTTGATCCAACAGAAGCGTTCCTTGTTGCTTCAAATGAAGAAACAGGCAACCTTGTCCTATTTGAAAGAGACAAAGAAACCGGCCGATTGACAGTGCTTTCTTCAACTGTTTCCGTCCCTTACCCGGTATGCGTGACATTTTTACATCAAGCATAAAAGCAAAGACTGGCTCCGCAAAACGGGCCAGTCTTTTTGATTTATCTCACCTTTTCTTTCGTATCAGCATTTCGATACAAATGGCACGCAACAAATCGGCCTGCTTCGATTTCCTGAAGCTGAGGACGAGATTTCCCGCATTCAGGGATTGCCTCCGGACAGCGTGTCCGAAACACGCAGCCGCTCGGCGGATTGACCGGGCTCGGCAGCTCCCCTTTTAAGAGGATGCGCTCGCGCTTGTCCTCCAATTCAGGGTCCGGAATCGGAATCGAGGACAAAAGCGCCTTTGTATAAGGATGCAGCGGTTCGCGATACAAGGTGCGGCTCTCTGTGATTTCCATCATGTGCCCTAAGTACATCACACCGATCCTGTCGCTGATATGCTTCACCATCGAAAGATCATGGGCAATAAATAAAAACGTAATCCCTTTCTCTTTTTGAAGCCGCTTCAGCAGGTTGACCACCTGCGCCTGAACCGAGACATCAAGTGCAGAAATCGGTTCGTCCGCCACAATACATTCAGGATTCAGCGACAGTGCTCTGGCAATCCCGATTCTTTGTCTCTGCCCTCCGCTGAATTCATGAGGATAGCGGCTGCCAAAGTCCGAGTGAAGCCCCACTGCCTCAAGCAGCTCGTCCACAACGAGAAGCCGCGCTTTATGGGTATTGTATAGATTGTGAATCTCCATCGGCTCCAAAATGATTTCTCTGACGGTCATGCGCGGGTTTAATGAAGCATAAGGATCCTGGAAAATCATCTGCAGCTTGCGGTTGAAAGCAAACTGCTCTTTCTCACTTAGTGCGCGGAGGTTTGTGCCGCGGTATTTCACACTTCCTTCCGTTGGCTGATACAGGCGCATCAGCACTCTCCCCAAGGTTGATTTTCCGCACCCTGATTCACCGACTAGCCCGAATGTTTCTCCCTCAAGAATCTGAAAGGTAACCCCGTCGACGGCTTTGACCGTCCGCTTTTTCCCTGCGTCAAAGTGCATTTTCAGCTGGCTGACCTCTAACAAAGGCAGTGGCGTCATTTGTCTCCCTCCTCCTCTGAAAAACAGCGGCGGACCGCACAAAGTTCTTTTTCATAGATGGTCTCTTTCAACGTGAGGATTTCGATTGATTTTCCTGTCTTTGGAGAATGAAGCATTTTCCCGCCGCCGACGGACAGACCGACATGATGAATCGCTCCTTTTCCTTCCTCATCAGCAAAAAACAGCAGATCACCGGCTTTCATAGCATCAACCGGGATGTCCTTCCCCGCCTTTGCCTGATCTCCCGCATCACGAGGGATGCAGTATCCATTGGCTTTACATATACTGTACATAAACCCTGAGCAATCAAATCCAAATCCGCTGATCCCTCCCCACAGGTAGGGCAGTCCGCGAAAAAACATCCCCGTTTGAATGATGTCTTCAACAGTCCCTTTCTGTTCGCGGACAGGCGCTGCGTCCGTTTGCTTCACAAATCTTTCCCCCAAAGCGGTTGAAACCTTAAGATATCCGTTTTCTTCTGCAATAAAGGGCAGGAGCGTTAAAAAGCTTAATTCAATTTCCTTTTCGCCATTACTTTTATATAAAAAGGCAGCAGGTTTGCTGATCATCACATCGCTTTGCGTCTGAATGAGGCTGATTTTTTTCAGCTGGTTCTTTCTCATCCAGCCCGGATATCCGCGCGGATCCTTTCGGGATAGCTGGCTCGGCACGATCACAGAAACCCATTCGCCCTGTTCTCCTGTCACCAATACCTTTTCGCCAAAGAGAACCTGGGTCTGAATCACATTGTCTGTACATAATCCAAGCCTGTCATCATACGTCATGCGCTCCAGCCAGTCTCTGATCATTACGGTCGGACGAAGCATCACTTGGTCAGCAGGACGCGGCGAATCAGGCGCGGTCCAAATGTTGGCCACTGCTGATATGACAGTATGCATCATGGTTTTATTTCCCCTTTCTATAGCGCAGCTCCGGTGATTCCGAGACCCGGTTTGTCAGGCATCGTAATTTTGCTGTTGCTGTATGTGATCCCGCCTTTGATGACATCTGTTTTCAGCATCAGCGGCGCGTCAAAATCAAAGCGTGTAATATTTCTTTTGCTTGCGGCGAAATGCGCCGCGGCCGTAATGCCCAGCTTCGTTTCGATCATGCTGCCGACCATGCACTCCACTCCGCACACCTCGGCCATGGCATTGATTCTCTCTGCTCCGCTGATGCCGCCCGCTTTCATCAATTTAATATTAAGTAAGTCAGCGCTCCGGGTTTGAAGAATGTCGAACGCCTGCCGCGGCGTAAACACACTTTCATCAGCCATAATCAGTGTACCTGTCGCATCTGTCACCTTTTTAAGCCCTGCGAGATCGTCTTTATGGACAGGCTGCTCGACAAGCTCAATGCCAAGACCTGCATCCTCCATTTTCCGAATGGCTGTTATCGCTTCCTTCGGCGTCCAGCCCTGGTTGGCGTCTAATCGAAGTTTCACGGCTGGCCCGACACGTTTTCTGATCTCTTGGATTCGGGTGATATCTGTTTCGATATCATCTTTGCCGACTTTTATTTTCAGCGTTTGAAAGCCTTGTTTGAGATATTGCTCAGCATCAGCTGCCATCTCTTCAGGCGGGTTGACGCTGACGGTATAGTCCGTTTCCAGCGTATCTCGGTATCCGCCGAGCAATTGGTAAAGCGGCAGTCCGCACATTTGCGCCCAGCCGTCGTATATCGCCATCTCCACAGCCGCCTTCGCGCTCTGGTTTCCTGTGAGGAGATGCTGAATGTCGTGAAAAATGGCCTCACAGCCGGACAGGCTTTTTCCAACTAGTGCCGGCTTCAAGACATTGTGAATCGCACTTTCAATGCCTTCCATGCTGTCTCCTGTAATCACCATCGTCGGAGGCGCCTCCCCCCATCCGATAGCGCCGTTGTCATAAGTGATCCTTACAATGACCGATTCAGCTGTATGCACAGTGCGAAGCGCGGTTTTAAACGGCTTTGTCAGCGGTACGGCGATTCGGGTTGTTTCGATTCGCGTGATTTTCATGTCTTCAGCGCCCCTTCTGAAACGCCCGCCTCGATCACGACTGTTTTTTGTTCTGTATTCATAGCAGCTTGCGCACCGATCGGTACGGCGAAACTCGGTGAGCAGTGGCCGATTTCACATCCTCTCAGAGCAGGCTTGCCCGCCGAAACAATATAGTCTTCAAGCACCTGCTCAAGCGAGAGGGACTTCTCCCTCTTCACCGGGACACAGTTATGAAAATCACAAACAAGAATTCCGGCTGCATCGGTCAGCTTTCCTGCCATTTTCAGCTGATTCAGCATCCGGTCGATTTGATACGGCTCCTCGTCTATATCTTCAATAAACAGAAGCTTCCCTCTCGTATCAATTTCAAACGGCGTGCCCAGCGTAGACGTCAGCAAAGAGAGGTTTCCTCCGACAAGCTCGCCTTCCGCTTTCCCCGCTACAAGCACGGTTAGCGGAGAAAGCTTTTCAGTATAGGTGAATTCCGTCTCTTGGAAGAGCTGCTCATACGACGCTTTTGTCAGCGGGTGAACGTCGTCGAGGCCAATATCTGAGCTGAGCATCGGGCCATGGAAGGTGACAAGGCCTGTGTTTTGATGGATGGCAGTATGTAAAAACGTAATATCGCTGTACCCCCAAAAGATTTTAGGATGTTTGCGAATTAAGCTGAAATCAATGCCAGCGGCGATACGTCCTGTCCCAAAACCCCCGCATGCGCACAGCACGGCTTTTACCTCCTCGTCTCTGAACATCTCATGGAGATCAGCCAGCCGCTCATCATCCTGTCCCGCTAGGTAACCGTGCTGGTTTTTTAGCGCCTTGCCCAATTTCACCTTTACACCTAGCTCTTTTAAAAATAAAAGCGCAGTGTCAAGCTTTTTTGGATCCGGGGGGCTTGCGGGCGCGATTACTCCGACTGTATCACCCTTTTTCAGCGCTTTCGGCTTGTGATTCAACTGAATCGCTCCTTTCATTTGCTCTGCACCCTACGTATACGTGCAAGAATGAGAAAAAATACCGCTTCTTCGCGATAAAGAAGCAGTATATCTCAATTGCCGGCGTCAGTTTTTATCGGCCCATTTTAAATCGATATAGCCGACAGGATGCCGGACGATTCCCTTCACATGTTCGTTTTGAAGATTGACCTGGTTATAGAAATAAACCGGTATGATCGGGGCTTCATTGACCAACAGCTTTTCCGCTTGATGCATGAGGGAAAAACGCGTTTTTTCATCGGCTTCATGTTTCGCCTGTTTGATCAGCTGATCGTATTTCGTATTGGCCCAGCCTGTGCGGTTCATCGAATTTCCTGTTTGGAAGGCTTCCAGAAAACTAATAGGGTCCGCGTAATCAGGCAAAAATGAACTTTGAGAGAATTGGAATTTTAGCGCTTTTTGGTCTTCTAAAAATACGTTCCATTCCATATTGGCCAGCTTCACATCGACTCCAAGGGTATGTTTCAATTTTTGCTGGATCGCTTCGGCAATTTTTTTATGCTCGGGCTTTGTGCTGTAAGTGAGAGTGATCGCAGGAAGCTTATCATAGTTTTCTTCCTTCATGCCGTTTTCCAGCAACTGCTTCGCTTTGTTTTCGTTTGGTGTGAGCAGGTCTCCGCCCGCTTCACGGAAATCCTTGCCGTCAGGCTGCGTAAACCCGGGCGATACAAAAGCGCGTGCCGGCTTTTCATTGTTTTTTGTGACGTATTTTACAATTTCCTCTTGATCGACAGCCATCGCAAAGGCTTTTCTGATGTTTTTATTTTGGAACGGCTCCATGTTGACATTAAACCGGTAGAAATAGAGGCCCGCTTGGCTGGCAATGCTGACGTTTTCCTGATCCATCAGCTGCTCGCTCAGCTCAGCAGGGACATAAGCGGTATCCAGTTCCCCAGACTGAAACATCTGGTAATCTGTATTTCTATCACTGACCATCGCCCATTTCACCTTGTCAAGCTTCACCGTGTCTTGATCCCAATACGTGTCGCTTTTCTTCATTGTGATGCTGTCATCATGCTTCCATTCCGTCAGCTTAAACGGACCGTTCCCGACGAATGTATCCGCCTCAGCAAACCACTTTGGATGTTCTTTATCGACCTTTTCGTTTACTGGAAAATACGCCGGATTGGACACGACGCTGAGAAAATATTTTTGCGGTGCTTCAAGCGTTACTTCAAGGGTTCGATCATCCTTTGCCGTCACCTTCACATCCTCTTTTTTCCCTTTCCCGCTGTTATACGCTTCACCGCCTTCAATAAAATAGCCTAGAAACGCGGAGGAAGCCCCTTTTTTCGGATCAAGCATCCGTTTCCACGCGTATTCAAAGTCTCCGGCCGTTACCGGATCTCCGTTTGTCCATTTCGCATTTTCCCGTATCGTAAATGTGTAGGTTTTTTTATCTTTTGACACAGACCACTTTTCCGCCATTGCCGGTTCAGGCTCATGATCTTTGTTAAGACGTGTCAGCCCCTCCATGATGTTATTCAACGGCTGCCACGATACATTATTAAAACCGATTGGCGGATCGAATGAAGTCGGTTCATTCTCGTTATTTACATACAGCACTTTTTCTCCGCTTGTTTTCGCTTTGTCATTACCGTTTTCTTTTCCGGCTTGTTCGTTTGCTGTACATCCCATCAATGCAAATGAAAGCCCTAATGCAAGACTCATTCCCCAAAGCTTTTTCACTCGTTTCATTCTCTTCCCCCTTTTCATGGATCAATCCTTCGCGTCGCCGTACAGCACCGCATGCTCAGCCCGTTGATCCTGCAGCCAGCAGTTGACGGTGTGCGTGTCAGACCTGATCGTCTGGCCCGGGTATACCCTGTCACACACGATCATCCTGTTCGGACAGCGGGCGGCAAACGGGCAGCCTGGCGGAGGTGAAAATAAATCCGGCGGCGTTCCGTCAATTGGAATCAGCTCCGCGCCCTCCGTATCCAACCGCGGGACAGAGTTCAGCAGCCCTTTCGTATAAGGGTGCTGAGGCTGATAAAAAATATCTTTTCTCGTGCCGATCTCCGCTATTTTGCCGGCATACATCACTGCGACTCTGTCGGCAACTTGGGCAACGACCCCTAAATCGTGTGTAATCAGAATGACAGACACATTCGTTTTTCTCTGAATCTCTTTAAACAGCTCCAAAATCTGTGCCTGAATGGTCACGTCAAGTGCGGTGGTCGGTTCGTCTGCGATTAATATGTCAGGCTCGCACATGAGCGCCATCGCAATGACGATCCGCTGTCTCATGCCGCCGCTGAATTGGTGTGGATACTGTTTGAGACGCTCTTCGGGATCGGGAATGCCGACCAATGACAGCATGGAAAGCACTTCTTCCCTCGCCTCTTTTTTGCTCCTGTTTTTATGGCGCAGAAGTGCTTCCCCCAGCTGGTCTCCGATCGTCAGCGTCGGGTTTAACGCCGTCATCGGGTCTTGAAAAATCATAGAAATGTCGGCTCCTCTTATGCTTCTCATGTCTTTGTCAGAGAGACGGCAAAGGTCTTTGCCCTTAAATAGAATGCTGCCGTCCGTCACCTTCGCCGAGTAGGACGGAAGCAGGCCCATGATGCTTTGGGAGGTAACGCTTTTGCCGCAGCCGGATTCGCCGACGATTGCAAAGGTTTCACCTTGATACAAATCAAAGCTGACCCCTCTGACCGCCTGAACCGTCCCGCCGTAAGTCGTAAAAGAAACGTGCAGATGTTTGACTGACAGAACTTTTTCCATACAGCTACCTCCTCAGCTTAGGGTCGAGCGCATCCTGCAATCCGTCCCCGAGCACATTAAACGCATACATTGTCAAGGAAATGAAAAAGGCCGGAAAAAACAGGCGCCACCAATGCCCGGATAAAATTGTAGGCAGGCCGTCATTCGCCATCACACCCCAGCTGGCAAATGGGGCCTGTATGCCGAGGCCGAGAAAGCTTAAAAAGGATTCTGCGAATATAGCGGCAGGTACGGTTAATGTCATTTGTACGATAATCGCTCCCATTGTATTCGGAAGCAGATTCTTCCGGATGATGCGAAAGGTTTTCGCACCAAAGGTTTTCGAGGCGAGTACATATTCATAATGTTTCATCTGAAGCACCTGTCCTCTTACAATTCTCGCCATGCCGACCCACCCGGTCACAGTCAGCGCCACAATGATAGTGCCGAGTCCCGGCCCCATTAGCACCATCAGCAAAATGACAACAAGCAGATACGGCAAGCCATACAGCACTTCGATAATCCGCATCATGATGCTGTCAGTCCTGCCGCCTTTATAGCCGGCAACACCTCCATAAATGACACCGATCACAAAATCAATCAGCGCTGCCATCACGCCGACAAATAACGAAATCCTCGCTCCGTACCATGTGCGGGTAAACACATCCCGGCCGAGCTCATCGGTGCCGAACCAATGCTCGGCTGAGGGCGGAAGATTTTGCTCAGTCAGCGATTGGCGCGCGACACTGTGGGGCGATAAAAAAGGCCCGATCACTGCCATGACAAAAAGAATTAAAAGAATCAAGAGCCCCGCCATCGCTAATTTATTTTTCTTCAGCCTCCTCCAGGCATCCTGCGTGTATGACAAACTCGGCCGCTTAACCGAATCGGCTTCTCGATTTTTTTCCTGATTCGAGACAAACCACTCATCCGGCACCTGAAAATCTTGCTCTGACTGGCGTTCATCTGTTTGTACAGGGAGATTCACACGCCTCACCCTTTCTTATGCAGTTTCATACGCGGGTCCAAGAAACCGTAAGCCAAGTCAACCAAAAACAGCATGATGATCAGAATGACGCTGTAAAAAACGGTCGTTCCCATAATCACGGGATAGTCCCGCTGATTAATGCTTTCAACAAAATATTTTCCCATTCCCGGAATGGCAAAGATTTTTTCAATGACAAAGCTTCCTGTTAAAATGCTGGCGACGAGTGTGCCCAGGACGGTAATGACGGGCATAAGTGCATTTCTGAGTGCGTGTTTTATGACAATTTTGAACGGAGAAAGCCCTTTTGCTTTTGCTGTGCGGATATAGTCCTGTGTCAGGACTTCGACCATGCTTGACCGTGTCAGCCTGGCAATGATCGCCATTGGCCCTACAGCAAGCGCCGCAGTCGGAAGCACCATATGAATCGGACTCGTCCATGTGGCAGCGGGAAATAGTTTGAGATTGACAGCAAATTGCTGAATGAGCAATGTTGCCAGAATAAAATTCGGAATGGAGATGCCAAGTACAGCCAGACTCATCGCGGCGTAGTCCAAAAAGCCATTGCGGCGGAGCGCAGCGATTACACCCAGCACGAGCCCTGAAATCACAGCAATGACAATCGCTGTCATTCCAAGCTCAAAGGAAACGGGAAATCCGCGTTCCAGCATGTCGTTTACGCTGTCTGACGGTTTTTTAATGGAAGGTCCGAAATCGAATGTAATGATGGATTTTAGGTAGATGATGTATTGGAAAATGAGAGGATCGTCTAAGTGATAGTAGGCTTCGAGATTTTTTTGAACGGCTTGATTTGTGCCTCTCTCCTCGTTAAAAGGAGATCCGGGAATGACCTTCATGAGAACAAAAGTCAGGGTGGTGATCACCAAAATCGTAGCTGCCATTGCCCCAAAACGCTTCATCATGTATCGAGCCAATGCCTAAAACACCCCCTTCAGCTGAATGATGTCCGCATCGCAAGCTCAGTCATGACAAGCATCGCCTGATAGGCTTCAAGCATGTCCTTCGCCTGAAATTGAACAGTTGTGGTACCCGGGTTGATTTCAGTTCCCGGCATCAGGTTGGCCCATTCTGCCTGGCCGTAATTGGCGAATTCAATGCCTAAGATCGGTCTGTCAGGCGGTGTGAGCGGTTTGACTTTGTCTTTGTTTTGCAAGGCAAATGCGGTTTTTTCTGTCAAAAGCCGGCCGGCTTTCGCGGGGGACATGCACTTCACTGCGGATCTTGAAATGGTTTGTTTGACAGCGGCTGTCGTGACATTCGGTATGAGCTCTTCCGCTTCCTTGGCCGCCCGGTCATCTCCGGCGACCATAATTACCGGAACATCATAATAACCGGCAACATACGCATTTAACCCAAGCTCACCGACAGGCCGATCGTTTATGTAAAAATGCCTGACGCCGAAAATCATGCTGTGCGACATCACACCGGGAGTCGAAGCTCTCGCATGATAACCGAGAAACAAAGCGCCTGTGAACGTATCATCCAACCCTTCTACCATTGAAAACGGTTTGACGTCACCGGAAATCAAGTCTGCTTCAGGATGAAGCTTTTCGACCAACAGATTATTCATCTTCGAATGGCTGTCATTGACCAGCACCTCGGTACACCCGCTATTAAACGCTTCGGCAATACAGTAGTTTGCTTCTTCAGTCATGATAAGCCGCCCGCGTTCGTAATTTCGCTTGCCGGAATCTACAAAGGTATCATCCGGAAGACCCGAAATCCCTTCCATATCTACTGACATGTACAGTTTCATAACGCTCCTCCTTTTTACTAAATTATGAATATTCTAACAAATTATATTAAAAAAAGAGGAAAAATGCAATATAGCTGGGGCAAATCACAACTTTTCAGTGAAAAAATGAATCCTCTTTCAAGGATTCACGTCTGTTTCTCCGCCTGTTCTGTTAGCAGCTCATATTTTTTCAAGGTTCTTTCAAACACCTCATCAAAAACGTCCGGCACCAAGGTCCGGATCACCTCAGCTCCCTCTCCTGTGATTCCGCCTTTCGTTGCGACACGTTCCAGCGTTTCCTCGAAAGACATCTTCTTTTCGATCAGCAGCTTGCCAGTTCCATATAGCGAGTGAATCAGAAAATCAAAGGCTTCTTCCTTGGACAGGCTGCTGTTTCTTACTGCAGACAGCGCCAGTTCTTCGAAGATGGCAGCTATGAACCCTGGTGCCGAGCTCGTCAAATTGCTGGCGGCGTCTATATTCGATTCATTGATTTCTCGTACACGGCTGAAAACCGATAACCGTTCATTCAGGCGTTCTTTTTGATCAGTTGTCAGTGTTTCACTGTGAACGACAAGCGAGATGCCCGCTTCTGCTTCGGACGTAATGGCAGGGATGACACGTGATATACCTGCTTCCGTTTCAGCCTCCAAAAGACGCAGCGGCACACCGGCGGCAATGGATACGATATGCGTGCTCCTGTTCACATACGGGTGCAGACGGCGCAGTGTTTCAATAACTTGTAGCGGCGGGACACATATCAATATCAAACGGCATGTATCCGCCCAGTTCTCAAGCGAATCAGCCGATACATGTGGATAATCTGATATTAGCGCCTTCAGCCGCTCCCCTTTCGTTCTTGTTTCAATAAAGAGTTCATTCTCCTTGATTTGCCCATGCTTCAACAGCTGCCTGGCGATCATATCGGCCATGCTGCCATATCCAATCAATCCAATCTGTTCCATCGACTCAGTCCTTTCATATACAATAAGAAGTGTACCGTTTTCCGCCCTTTTTCACAATTTCCCATAATCTTTTCATTTTTATCCCACAGTTTTTGTTTATGATAAACTCAAGTCATAAACCTATCATAATCAAATTGAAAAAATGTATGAAAATAGAGAAATGGAGTGAACATGATGGATAACTATCGTGACGAAAACAAAACGGAAGGAAATGAGAATGAGGTCTTTCTAGCGAAAGAGAACGATCAGGGCACCTCCTACTCAGCCCATAACGTCATTCATGATCAGGAGAAGAAAAAACGAGGCTTCGGATGGTTCAGACCGTTGCTTGGCGGCGTAATCGGCGGCAGTCTCGCTCTTGGCATTTACACGTTTACACCGCTTGGCGACCATAATGCCCAGGACACAGCAAAACAATCATCAGGCCAGCAGCAAACGCAATCTGTTACTGCGAAAAGCACATCCTCTGAATCTGGCAAAGGCTCGTCAGACTCAAGCAGCTCATCTGCATTCAAGAGCGAGGATTCTTCTAAAATCTCAAATATGGTGGAAGAGATTTCACCGGCCATTGTCGGTATCACTAATCTTCAGGCCCAGTCAAACAGCTCTTTGTTCGGCTCTGGCTCATCCGGTTCCAGCGAAGATACGGAAAGCGGTTCAGGATCTGGTGTCATGTTTAAAAAAGAGAACGGCAAGGCTTATATCATTACGAATAACCACGTCGTAGAAGGGGCATCTTCACTGAAGGTATCTTTATATGACGGGACTGAGGCGACAGCAAAGCTGGTAGGCAGTGACTCGTTAACAGACTTAGCGGTCCTTCAAATCAGTGATGACCACGTAACAAAAGTGGCAAGCTTTGGCGATTCATCCGATCTCAGAACAGGCGAGACCGTCATTGCGATAGGAGATCCGCTCGGAAAAGATCTGTCCCGCACAGTAACGCAAGGAATTGTAAGCGGTGTGGACAGAACGGTTTCAATGTCCACATCAGCCGGTCAAACCAGCATTAACGTGATTCAAACCGACGCAGCGATTAACCCAGGTAACAGCGGTGGTCCATTGTTGAATACAGACGGCAAAATCGTCGGCATTAACAGTATGAAAATCAGTGAAGATGATGTTGAGGGCATTGGATTTGCGATCCCAAGCAACGATGTAAAACCGATTGCAGAAGAATTGCTGTCTAAGGGGCAAATTGAACGCCCTTATATCGGTGTCAGCATGCTTGATTTAGAACAAGTGCCGCAAAACTACCAAGAAGGCACACTCGGCCTGTTCGGCAGCCAGCTGAATAAGGGCGTATACATCCGTGAGGTCGCCTCAGGCTCTCCTGCTGAAAAGGCTGGATTGAAAGCGGAGGATATTATCATCAGCCTGAAGGGCAAAGAAATCACTACAGGCAGTGAACTGCGCAATATCTTATATAAGGACGCAAACATCGGTGATACCGTGGAAGTGAAAATTCTCAGAAATGGCAAAGAAATGACGAAAAAAATCAAACTCGATCAAAAGGAAGAAACAACTTCGTAAGACATAACGCCTCAGGCCGCAAAGCGGCCTGAGGTTTTTTATTGGACAAAAGGCCTGTCAGCTCAGCGAAACAATCTGCCTCAACATCTAAGAAACTGGTATGAACATAGAAAACGCGGCATCGAGCATGGTATCAGCAAGCTTAATTTTTCTGCTTCTATTATCTTTTTGTTTCTTCCTACTGTATCTGCGTCATATCCAGCACATCAAAATTTCCGGGTTTCCATATCTGTATTTTACATTTGTGTGTCGATCCAATACATTAAGCTGCTTTTCCTTCTCAATATCCCCAAATGCCGATACACTTATCTTTGTCAACAATCTGGAACCCTAGGCCTAGTCTAGGGTTTTCTTTTTCACACAAAAAAGCCTTCCGGCACGCCGGAAGGCAAATGAATTACAAATTATTGAATCGGTTTTAGTTTTGCTTCAATTTCAGCTCTTCGATGCTCAAGGTATGGCGGAAGAGCGATCGTTTGGCCAAGCTCATCAAGGTTTTCATCTACCATAAAGCCCGGTCCGTCTGTTGATAACTCGAACAAAATGCCGTTCGGTTCTCTAAAATAAAGCGCCTTGAAATAGTAGCGTTCAACGATGCCTGAGTTGCTGTAGCCTTCCCGGCTGATGATCCGATGCCAGCCGGCTAGTTCTTCTTCATCTCTTACCCGGAACGCAACATGGTGGACACTCCCTTTTCCTTGGCGCTCGCGTGGAAGATCGTTTCTTTCTATTAAATGGATTTCTGTTGCAGCACCGCCTTCTCCAGATTCCAAAATAACGGCGGTTCCTTGTCCTTCGACTGATTCACGGCTGATTTCTGCAAAGCCGAGAATATTTGTCAATACGTGTAAGGTTGGTTCAGCGTATGGCACAGTCAGTTCAACCGGCCCTAATCCGCGAAATGAAAACTCTTCCGGAATGCCGCTCTGTTGAACAGGCAGCCCATATCCTTTGCCTTTCTCATCAGCAGTCAGCACCAAGCGCTGTCCTTCATGATCTTGAAATGCCAATATGTCGCGTCCCGCTCTTTTCGCGATGCCGCTATGCGCCACCTGATGCTCTTCAAAACGTTGTTTCCAATAATGCAGGGCTTCTGTGCTTGGAACGCGCAAACCAATAGAAGAAATACTGTTTGTACCCGCATGAAACGGCGCAATGCGGGGAATCTCGAAAAACGTCAGCTCAGTTCCCGGATTTGCCACTTCATCTCCGTAGAACAGATGATACATTGTCGGTTCATCTTGGTTGACGGATTTTTTGACGAGTTTTAATCCTAATACTTTTTTATAGAAATCCAAGTTTTGTTGTGCGTCGGCCGTTAATGCAGACACGTGATGAATACCGTTGACTTTCATATGCTATCCCTCCAGGTTATTTTATCTCGATTTCGAGATATTATATCATAGTTGTATAGTTAGTGTTCTAATAACAAGGTATTTTATTCCCTTGGGAAAGTCAACATATCAGCTTCAACGAAGATTCGTTATTTTCACAAGAATTCACACCTCACTCGATGCGGGATAAACCCCTCACGAAAACACGAACTTTATATCCTTATTAACAGTAATTTATTCGTTTATAACATTTTAAATCAGGAATATCTTTCATTTTATCAGCTGCAATAATGCAAATATCGAAAATCAGAAAATTTATTTTATTTCACTTTTCTAAAATAGGGTTTACAATATGAAAAATAGATTCTTCATCATGAAGCTTCAACATCATAGGAGGTTAAGGACATGCATACTGAAGACAACGGGTTAAAAAAAGAGATAGGTCTCTTGTTTGCCCTTACTCTTGTTATCGGAACCATTATCGGTTCAGGTGTGTTTATGAAACCTGGCGCCGTTCTCGCTTATTCTGGAGATTCAAAGACAGCGCTTTTCGCTTGGCTGTTAGGCGGCATTTTAACACTGGCGGGCGGTTTGACAATCGCGGAAATTGGAACGCAGATTCCGAAAACCGGCGGGCTCTATACGTACCTAGAAGAAGTGTACGGAGAGTTTTGGGGATTTTTGTGCGGCTGGGTACAGATTATCATTTACGGTCCGGCGATTATCGGCGCGCTGGGTTTATATTTTGGATCTTTAATGGCGAATCTTTTCGGCTGGGGATCTGGCCTATCTAAAGGAATTGGAATCTTAGCCGTTCTCTTTTTATGTGTCATTAATATTATTGGTACAAAATACGGCGGCTTCGTCCAAACGCTTACAACAATTGGAAAGCTGATCCCGATTGCATGCATCATCATTTTTGGCCTTTGGAAAGGCGATCAGCACATCTTTACAGCAGTAAACGAAAGCATTTCTGATATGAACTTCGGAGCAGCCATTTTGGCTACACTGTTTGCTTACGACGGATGGATTCTTTTGGCCGCTCTCGGCGGAGAAATGAAAAATCCTGAAAAACTGCTGCCACGCGCAATGACAGGCGGATTATTAATCGTAACAGCCATCTATATTTTTATTAATTTCGCATTGCTTCACATCCTGTCAGCGAATGAAATTGTCACACTAGGCGAAAATGCGACAAGCACCGCTGCCACCATGCTCTTCGGTTCCATCGGCGGAAAACTGATCAGTATTGGTATTATTGTCAGCATCTTCGGCTGCTTAAACGGAAAGGTTCTTTCCTTCCCGCGTGTGTCCTACGCGATGGCCGAGCGCAAACAGCTTCCATTTGCCGATAAACTGTCACATGTGCATCCGACGTTCCGCACGCCATGGATTGCGATTTCCTTCCAGATTGCTGTATCTTTGATCATGATGCTGATCAGCAACCCTGATAAGCTTTCGGAGATCTCTATTTTCATGATCTACATTTTTTATGTCATGGCTTTTTTTGCAGTATTTATCCTCCGCAAGCGAACGAAGGGAGAAAAGCGCGCCTACAGTGTCCCGCTTTACCCATTCATGCCGATTTTGGCAATCGCGGGCTCATTCTTTGTATTAGGAAGCACTCTGATTACAGATACACTGAGCTGCGGATTATCCATTCTGATCGGCCTTGCCGGACTGCCTGTTTATTACTGGATGAAAAAACGAAAAGCAAGCTGATAAAACGGTTCCCTCATTTAGGGAGCCGTTTTTTGGTGTAACAGAAGAGAAATGTTGACAGGAAAAACACAACTTTTGATATACTTTTTACGTTAAGCAGAAGAATTTTGCTCATATGGTTCGTTTTTTGTGCCGAAGCAGGCCAATATATGGACATGATTTACCGAAAAAGTCAAGGCACGTTTTTTTCGACTTTACCTGTTTTTTTTCGACAAAAGGCTATATAATAATTTGATGTGTGCATTGTCTCATTCAAACTATGGAGGGTTTTTAATGATAAGAAGAAAAAAAGATAAGTTCTCACTCCTTTTAACAGAAATCGCAAAAAATATAGACGAAACTGCCGAATATTTTGTGAACTTTAAGGTCACAAACCAAACGACGCTTAAAGAATTCGCAGATACGTTAAAAGAATATGAAACAAAAGGTGACAATCATGTTCATGTCATGATTAAAGAGCTTAACAAAGCGTTCATCACTCCTATTGAACGCGAAGATATCCTTCAGCTGACAAACAGCCTGGATGATGTGCTTGACGGCATCGAGCATTTTTCTGCCATGATGGAGATTTTCTCAATCACTTCATCAGACGAGCATATCGATAAATTCAGCGGATACATCAGAGAATGCGCGAAAGAAATTTTGATTACAATTGAGCTGCTGGCAGAAAACCGCTTAAAGGACATTCAGCCACACGCGATCAAAATTAAAGAGTACGAGCATAGCTGTGACAACCTGCACAGAAAATCATTAAAGAATCTTTTCGGAAACGAAACAGATCCGATCAAAGTGATTCAATATCGTGAAATTTACGAAACACTTGAGGAGATTGCTGACTCTTGCCAAAGTGTTGCCAATAATCTTGAAACCATCATTATGAAAAACGCGTAACGAGGGATAAAAATGGATATTCTATTCATATTAACGATACTAATAGTCATTTGCGCTCTGGCGTTTGATTTTATCAACGGGTTTCACGATACGGCGAACGCCATTGCAACGTCTGTATCGACAAAAGCGCTGAAACCTCGCCATGCCATTATTATGGCGGCTGTGATGAACTTCATCGGGGCGATGACATTTACAGGTGTTGCCAAAACCATTACGAAAGACATCGTGGACCCTTATACACTGGAAAACGGCTCAGTTGTCATTTTGGCTGCGCTACTTGCCGCGATTGCCTGGAACCTGATCACGTGGTACTACGGCATTCCAAGCAGTTCATCTCATGCCATCATCGGAGCTATTGCCGGTGCAGCTATTGCGGCAGCGGGTTTTGCTGCGTTAAATTATAAGGGCTTCATCAAAATCATTGAAGCACTCATTCTATCACCCATTATTGCCTTTATTCTTGGTTTTATTCTTTACAGCATCGTTAAGGTGATTTTTAAAGACAGCAATTTGTCGAAAACGAATAAGCAATTCCGCAGAGTGCAAATTGTAACAGCTGCCCTGCAATCATATACGCACGGAACAAACGATGCGCAAAAAGCCATGGGGATTATCACAATGGCTCTCATCACAGCGAATTTACATACTTCTGCTAATGTCATTCCAACATGGGTGCAATTCGCCTGTGCGACAGCCATGGGTCTCGGCACTTCAATCGGCGGCTGGAAAATCATCAAAACCGTAGGCGGAAAGATCATGAAAATCCGTCCGGTAAACGGTGTTTCCGCTGACTTAACAGGAGCAGCCATCATATTCGGCGCCACATTTATTCATTTGCCGGTCAGCACAACCCACGTCATTTCTTCATCAATCCTTGGCGTCGGTGCGTCACACCGCGTAAAAGGCGTAAACTGGGGCACAGCTAAACGCATGCTCGTGACATGGGTCATTACGCTTCCGATTTCAGCGACACTCGGTGCCATCGCCTACTTTATTTTAAATATGATTTTTTAATGGTACACCGCTTCTGTCAAAGGAGCGGTTTTTTTGATGAAACAGGAAAACCAGCCGGATCTCTCGAATACAATAAGCAGAACCTATTTCAGATGTGAGGGATTCATGTATGCTTTTATTCTTTCAGATCATGGTCTGGTGCATCATGGCCGGATTAGGCTTGTACGTTTACGCCACGTGGCGTTTCGAAGTGAAAGTCAAAGAAAAAATGTCAGCCATCCGGAAAACATGGTACTTGCTGTTTGTTTTGGGTGCTATGATATACTGGACATATAAGCCCTCTTCCCTGTTTGACGACTGGGAACGGTATCTCATTGTCGCCGTCAGTTTCGCTTTAATTGACGCTTTCATCTTCTTAAGTGCGTACGTCAAAAAACTGGCCGGCAGCGAACTGGAAACAGACACAAGAGAAATCCTCGAAGAAAACAACGAAATGCTCCACATGTATCTCGATCGGCTGAAAACATACCAATACCTATTGAAAAACGAACCGATCCACGTTTATTATGGAAGTATAGATGCATATGCTGAAGGTATTGATAAGCTGCTGAAAACCTATGCAGATAAAATGAATGTAACGGCCTCCCTCTGTCACTATTCAACACAGACCGACAAGGACCGATTAACTGAGCATATGGACAATCCCGCGGACGTGCAAACACGGCTCGATCGAAAAGATGTGTATTACGACCAATACGGAAAAGTGGTTCTCATCCCTTTTACCATCGAGACACAAAGCTACGTCATCAAGCTGACGTCTGACAGCATTGTCACTGAATTTGATTATTTGCTTTTCACATCATTAACGAGCATATATGATTTGGTGCTGCCAATTGAGGAGGAAGGTGAAGGATAATGGAACGCGCGTTTCAAAACGGGTGCGAGCCCAGAGCGGAAAAACCGTCAAAGATCCTGAAAAAACGTTCAACCACCAGTGTCGCAAGCTATCAAGTCAGCCCGCATACAGCAAGAATCTTCAAAGAAAACGAACGGCTAATTGACGAGTATAAACGAAAAAAAGCATGATCACACTAAAAGGACAAGGGAAAACAGCTCTTGTCCTTATTCCTTTTCTTAAAGGGCTACATATAATAAAACAAACAGAGGATATTGTCAGGTGATATAGTGAAAAAATTGGTGAGGCGTGTGAAGTTAGTTGATTATGGAAAGTTTGGCCTTTCCGGGTATTCGCTTCGGGTGAGGGAGCGCAGTGCCATGGTATTGAAGCATCTAAAAAAACGAACAAAAAAAAGCGACATTTAAACCACATGTCGCTTTTTATAGTCATCATTTTTATCTTTTTGATTAATGAGCCGTGCATAAAAGAATTCTAAATACTTCATTGGATAAATGATATATTTCACTATGCGGTTAAATGCGCGCGATCCGAAAAGAGACGTTATTCCTAATGCCATTGTAAAACATAACATTAATCGCGTGTCAGGGTTTTGCTCGTTTAACCAGCTATTATAAGTAAATAGCGGGAAGACAAAGATCATATGAAATAAAAAGATCGCAAGTGAGTTTTCTCCCCATTGAGTCAATTTGTTTTTGCCTGCCCCAACTAAATTTAATAATAAGAAAATGCCTAACACAGCTAATGAATAATGAAAGAATACAATCCCAGTATAACTATGATTCTCTATTTGGAACTTTTGGTAGCCAAGAAAACCGAAAAACAGCTGATCAAATTTATCATGATGCTTACCTAGAATAATAAATACCACTACAGAGACAGCTAAAGTGAAAAATAATTTAAACTTCAATTTGTCTAAAGAAGAGTATATTTTATTCATGAGGTCTCTTGAACAATAAAAACCAGCCAAGAAAAATGGAAGGAAAACAAAGGTTCTTAAAATAGACATTGTTTGCGTATGCATGTTGCTGTAGTATACTCTGATAAATTCCACAATTTGATCTGCGTAAAATCTAGAATAAAAGCTCAGCACCAGCAACAAAATCAGCAACACCGCTTTTAAAACGTTTCTTCCGTTTATTTTCTTTAAAACAATAGCCAATGCATACCAGCTGCCCAGACTGACAATATACCATAAATGAGTATGCGGTCTGCCGTAAGTCAATTGCATGACAGAAAAATTACCTGCGTAGTAACGGTACACACAGTAAAAGGTTTGAAAAATAACATATAAGAGGATAAGATTGATGACTTTTTTCATTGATGGCCTTTTTGAAAAATAACCATTAAGAAAAATAAAAGCAGGCATGTGGAATGAATAAATGATTTCAATCATATTTTCCAGCCCGCTTTTACTTGCAATTAATAGATGACCAAACACTACAAAAAATATTAATACGCCTTTTACATTATTTAATCTAATATCTTTTTGCACAGTATAACCACCCAAATACAAATTCATATTCAGTATGGTTTTACTAGCAGGCGTTGTCAATGTTTTCTTTTTATAAACCTAATAGAGCCTTGATCTTTGCTCTTGTCGCCGGTCCATAAATACCGTCGGCCGCTAAACCATTAACAGACTGGAAACGCGCAACCGCATCAGCCGTTTTCGGTCCGTAAATGCCATCAATTCCGTTGTCGGCAGCTCCTTTATCAGGATAAAAATGAAGAGCGGCCAGCGCTCGCTGCACCTGAAGGACGTGTTCCCCTGAGGTGTAAGGCGTTGTCAGTTTGAT
Source organism: Bacillus sp. MSP13 (assembly GCF_000815295.1). Taxonomy (NCBI): domain Bacteria; kingdom Bacillati; phylum Bacillota; class Bacilli; order Caryophanales; family Bacillaceae; genus Bacillus; species Bacillus sp. MSP13. Next base: position 147,919 of record NZ_JXAQ01000003.1, on the reverse strand, counting down.
GATACCGTCCGGGAGCGGATAAAGCTCTGGTTCTTCAGCATTCGATGGCGCACTTACAAGTAACACTTGACCGACCTGAATGAGATTCGGGTCTTCAATATGATTCCACTCTTGCAGCTGAGCAACAGTGACACCGAACGCTCTCGCTATGGATGTAAGCGTATCACCCTGTTTCACGACATAGGTTTGGCTCGCGCCTCCCCCAATCCCAGCTTTAAACGTATCCCATATATTCAACAGCTGGCGCGGACATTCCTTCCCTGACCAATACTTATGAGGGACGACATTGGCGAGACTGATCTTGTGTTCAGCCATTAATGTTTTGATAAGCCACTGGGCATTTGCTGTTGCTTGTGCGAAATCTCCATCCGCATTTTCACAAATTTCAATCCCGATAGAAGCCCGGTTGCCGCTGCCGTTTCCGTCTCCCGCATGCCAGCCGTTTTCATTTAATGGCAGATGCTGATAAATGTCTGTATCATCAACAGTAAAATGCCAGCTTGTCGCCGTATCTGGATTTTTCAAATAGCGGGCATGCGCCTCAGCATCCGCTCCGGGTGCAGTGTTCGCTGTATTATGAACTGTAATATAAAGCGGAGTCATCAGGTAGCCAGGACGGTTATTTGCCCCGACTGGAATAAAGTCTTGAATCACGTTCAGCATGTTCAACTCTCCTTATTTCGTCAAATTATTTTCCTTTAACAAGTCACGCTGTTTTTTTCCTTTTTCTGTTACATAGTTGTTTTTAAACCAAGCGGCAAGTGTCGTTCCAATTGTAAAAATGAGAGAGGCTGCAGTATAGAGTGCGTCCGCAAGCTGATTGACCTGCTCCTCCTGAATGTCCAATGGTGATTTGCCAAACATCAGCATGGTTTGGTTAATGAATGCAACCAAAAGAAGCACCGTCCTGATGACCGTGCCTTTGTCATACGTTTTCATGAAAATCCCCCTTTAATGCTGCAGCAGGTTGTACATAATGGCGATGGCTCCGCCAATGATCCCTGTGCATACTGCTGTAACAATGGCACCTGTGATGGTGCGTTTAATCCACGTTGTATTTTCATCAATTTTGTTTAACTTTTCGTTCAGCGTCATGATTTGCTGGTCTTGCCTGTCAGATACGCGTTCCAATACGGAAACCCGCTGCTCTAGTGCTTTGTGTTCACCCTTTATGTCTGTTAAATCCTGCTGAAACACATTCACATCTATCTCTTGCTGCATCACTCACTCCTCCTTTACATGCGGATCACCTCCCTTCCGAGGGCCGAAATGGTTATGAAATCGCGGTTCCTTTTACCGAAAGAGATCCGCCGGTGATACTGGCGATCTCCATGATGATCTCCTTAAACCCTTTAATATCAAAAGCCCACGCCTCAGCTTTCCCTAACGTACCCGAGGCAGAGGACGCATCATCAGATTTCACGCCTCTGATTGGAAGTTTCTGTCCTGACAACGATTTACCCCAAAATTTCACCTCACTCGTTTCCGCTGTGCCGTATACTTCAACGAGTAAATGCTCGGCACCGTTCACAAGTAAAGCAGCACCTTCGCCGGCAGAATCGGCATTTTCATGAAAGACAAAGTCAAACGTGTTGCCGGCTTTTACTTTCAGCAAGCCATCGTCTGTCTGAATCGTCGAAAAGTCAATCTGCAAAGGAGCTTTTTCACTTACGCGCACATCCATTTCTCCCGCGCCTACTGATTGGTAGACTGCAAATTCCGATTGCTGAAGGTTCCCGTTCACATAACGGAAGCGGTAATAGCGTTTAGATAGATATATCCAGTCCGTCTCCGTCAGGACACCAGCTGAGACATTAACTGCTGCTGTTGTTGTCCAAACATTGTTATTCTCGCTTTCTTCCACAAAGAGCGTGCCTTCGTGATCAGCATACGCCCAGCCCTTTACTTTCGAAATCAGAACAGCGCCCAGTCTGTCTTGTCCGAGCTGACTGTATGCCTCAGTTGCCTTTAAGGCAGCGTTTGTTAAAATCTCCGCGACACCTGACAAATTCGAAACAGGTGTCACAAAATCATTTTTCTCTCCTCTGTAGGGCCTTACAGCTCCGGCTTTTCCAGTCTTATCGAGAGGAAATTCGTATTGATACTTCACCATCTTCATCCTCCTTTTTCTAAAAACAGGCAAAATAAAAAAGCCTACATGGCTTTGCCGGTAATGTCTTTATACTGGTCAGGGGTAATCAGCTTTTTATTCACACCCTCTGCCAGATCCTCAATTGAACAGTCTTGATATGCGATGGCCTGTTTCACCATCTCCGCTGTCGCCCATTCAAAATGCAAGGCAAGCACCCAATAATTCATTCAGCATGATCTCCTTTCAAGGAAAGTAATGAAAGCTTAATATCTGACAGCTCGCTCCCCAATGTTTTGTTCAGTTCTTCAAGCTGCTTGCGAGCCAGCTTTTCCTGCGACAATTCCTGAGCGAGAAGCTCCACCTGATTAGGCGGCTCGTACGGCGGATTTTTTCGTGATTCCTCCCACCAGGATTCGAGTTCTTTTTGGGTTGGGATGGGGGCGCGCAGGTTCCAATTTTCAATATAAGAACCATTACCGTCATTACGCAGCTCAAAATCTTTTCTTGGCACTGCGTGTGGGTATTTGTACATGATGGCGTCGTATAATATCATTTAAATACCTCCTATAGTTATTAGTAATTCCGCCCACCTAGTTCTAATATATCAAAGTAATTAAAAGTAATTGGTTTATCAGCGATATATCGAGCTGCTGTGCCTGTATACCCGACATAAACATAAATTTCAACGTAATCTCCTGCATTTAGCGGGACTGTCACCGAACCTGTAACTGTAGCATTAAATTCATTCGTGTCATTGTTATCTTTAGGTGAAGTTATTCTATATTGATTTATTAATTTATACTGTGTTCCATTGACATAGGCGTATAACTCAAAGTTTGAGTATTGCAATTTATTGTCTACAAATATACTAGCATTTATTAAATACATGCCAGGATGACTTGCCACAAATCTGCTATTTTGTGAATCATATAAATTGTGGCTGTCTTTCACAGTGTTTTTAAAATAAATTTTATTTTGTTCACCTTTTTTTAGTTCTTGTTTTCCGTCTGTACCAGCGATTACGTGAGCAAAACCTGAGATTTTTTCCCATTCCGTCCAACCAGACTGATTATACCACTGACGTATCCAACTACCTGTTCCAGAATAAGAATATGAAAAATTACCGTTATTATAAAAATATTGAGTAAATCGATAATTATTATATTTTTCATTTCTCACAAGTCCCAACTTACCGGGATAACCGGTTGTATTTTCTTGATCAATAACCATCAATGTAATTCCTGAGGGATATGCATCACCACCAGTTCTTGCGTCTTGAATTGCATTAGAGCCTGTAAGAATAGTTAGTTTCTGATTTGTATAGTTTGTATCAACATAGTTTTTAGCATCAGCTAAGGCTTTATCTGCTTTTACCTGTGCTCCTTGTGAATATTCAATCTCCATCCATGGAGTCCACTCTTCTGAATCTTGCTTTTTATTTCGAATGAATTTTCTTCTATTGTCTGGAATAGAAGCTGTTTCTCCCGAATAAGAAGTAAATTCTTGATAAGGATAGGTTCCAACATTATAGACAAGCAAATACCCATTTCTATTAATTGGGGCATTTAATTCCATGGTCGTTGAATAAATATAATAAAACCCCGTTTTTGTTATATTATTCAAATCTTCAGTGTAGTATTTCCCCAACGTCCCATCATCTTGAGTCAATTTAAAAACCTGGCTGTTATTCCACTTAGTTTTATCATTCTGTGTAACATGAATTTCCATGTTATTTGCATGACTGTCCGTATAAAGCTTTGCTGTATTTAAAACAGATTCTAGTTCATCTGACGAAGGAATGGTAATAAACTCAGTCCAACCTACAGTATCGTACCAATGGCGAATAAAGATTTTCTTTTGGCCTGTGTTTCCGGCATAAAAGAAAAATTGAGCAAAACGGTATTTACTCGATTTTATATTCAGCACTTCACCGTATTGATAGGGATATCCAGTAGATCCCTGAAGAATGGCGACAGTAGTAATACCAATTGGATAGTTGTTTCCAGAGTACGTTGCGTCTTGATAAAGTGACTCATCAGCAATTTTATTGATATTTTCACTTTTCAACTCATCTGATGTAACCAAACGTTTCCATCCTTTGAATTCACCGTTAGTATGAACCATTCCGATCCACATGGTGACGTCAAAGCTTTGGTAAGCAACGATGGTTTTTCTGCCGCTCTCACCTTCTATCACATCATAATTATACCAAGCATTATCACCATCAACCGGATTGTTTACTACATTCTTTCCTACTCCATAATAAAAACCCGTCGATAATGATAGAATATCAGTCCCATCAGGAATCCCAGTTCTTCTGCCATTATCTTTCGTTAACTTTGTCAGTTGAGCCCCGTTCCATTTTGTACGTTCAGCATTTGTGATATGAATATTGCTATTGGCAGTATGATTGTCCGTATAAGATTTAGCATTTGTTTCAGCTTGATCAGCCTTCTGTGTTGATCCACTTTCTGTCTCGAAACTGACCCACTCAGACCATACACCCCCTGTTAGAGTTTTTCTCCAGATGCCCCCATCGTTTGTCATAGCCACCGCTTCCCCTTCTATTTCTGAAGAGTACAGATAAATGCCTTTAGTGGGTTGCGGAGGTGTATTCAGACCTGTTTTTGCCGTGTAAAAAGTAAAAGATCGCTTTTGTTGAGCAGCTATCTCGTTAAAGTCTTGTCCATTGTCAATAGTAATAAAGACTGAACCATCATCTTTCGTAATCTTAGATAACTGCGCACCATTCCATTTCTCCCGCTCTTCCTCAGTAATGTGCCGCACCTGATCTTGCTCATGCTTGTCAAAATCCTTCTTCGCCGCCTGCTGCACGTTATCCACATTCCCCAGCCCGACTTGCGCCTTTGTTGTGTTGTGGGGGTTGTTCATGTCGTTTTTGTGGGCGGCCAGGTCTGTGTGGGCGTCTTTTATGCCTTTTTCCCAGCGGTTGACGTCATCTTCGTTGATTGGGTCGTCCGGGAGCCAGTCTGTTTTTTCTTCGTATGCCATGGTTACACCACCTCAAAAGTAAATCTGAAATCGAGTGTTCTGTTTTCGCTGACGTCCAGGTCTGTTTTTCTTTCTGTGATCACGTTGCCCAGTTCGTCAAAAATTTGCACCGTTTCGATATGTTTGATGTCTTCCTCACGTTTTGTCAGAACGGTGACTGTCGCTCCGTCAATGGTGAGTTCTACTATTTCTGTTTTTTGTCCGTTCAGCAGCACGTGATCAATTCTGCTTTTTAGATCTGCCGCTGTACGTTCTCTGTATATGGTTGAAATCAAGTTAAAACCACCTCATTGTTGTTAAGGGTGACCGAATAACCGACCTTCAGCTCACTGGCTGTTCGGTATCTGCGGTGATTCAGGATGACTGTGTCTTTGATTTGTAGCGTCTCGTTCAATCCGCCTCTGAGCGTATACGCCAAATGAGCGGGCTTCATGTTTTCTATCGCTTCGATCAGTTCATTCATGTGCTGAAGGTCATCAACATTGATATCCACATTAAATCGGTATTCGCCGGGCAGCAGGCGGACCTGTGCAGAGGGGTTCTTCAAGAAACGATTCACCGCCTGCTCAATGGCCTTGTAGGTGATTGGCGGAATGTTCGACATTTTTGAAATGAGACGCAGTCGCCTGATCTCATCCGTATCGCCTGATTCCCGCGGGACGTTTAAAATTTTTTCCCAGCGGCTGAGCCCCCATGTCGCTGTTGGCACAAATAGCTGATCGGTCAAATCAAAGATGCTGTTATTCTGTTGATCAAACTCAGGCGCTTCCGCTTTCAGCAGCTCAGCCATTTCTTTCAGGCTCGTGAGAAACGGCGGCAGATACGCTGTCATGTCATCTTGTTTGCTCAATGATGTTCACCTGCCCAAGCTTCGGAATTTCCACGTCGCTCAGCACGAGATTTTCCGAGGTTCCATTGATTTTAATATTGGAATAATCACTGACTGACGGTGAATTATAGACGATATTGTTAATTTGAGAAAGTCGGATGACGTTCTCTTCAAACGCCATTTTCTTAAAGAGGTTTAAAACCCCCTCTTTGATTTCCGATTTTACTTCTTCAATTGAGTGATTGATCTCAGGCAGCACTTCGGCAGAAATCTCAACTTCCTTCCAGACCGCGCTTTCGACTGTGACATAGGCTCCAATTGGCGCCTGTCCCTCACCCTGTCCCGGTTCAGGATCAATATAATCTTTCACTTTTTGTATCAAGATATCGGTAGCGGGCTCAAGATTCACATTCGTGACGACGATTTTGACCGTGCCCTCTCCCTTCCAAAGCGGAAAGATCTTTGCTTTCCCAATACCGTCCACCTCTTCAGCCCACTCTTTATAGTGCATTTTGTTAGCGCTGACAGCCTCGCGCCGAACTCTTGTAAAATACCGTTCTCTTAGGCTGTCGTCTCCTTCTTCCTCTCGCCCCGGGATCAGAATTTCTTTAACAATGGCTGTCTCTAATCCGGGAATGGTATCCAGCGACAATAAATGGCGTCCAGTCAGATTGGCGTTTCCCGCTTCACCAGGTGTTTCACAGATGAGCGTTCCATCTGCCGTATATTGAAAATAAAGATTTTCCACATAAAAGCGGGAGCCCGCAGGAATGGTAACGCCAGATGTAAACTCTCCCGCTCTGACCGCCTTTGTCGCGGCTGTCCGTTCAATCCCCGCTTCCGCTGCGCGCCGGTCTAAAAATTCGCCTTGGGCGGTATCAGAAAAGACCAGCTCGAGCGCGGTGTCCAGCCATATATATGACTTCGCAAGCTCGGCTGCCGCCGGAGCTAACGCATTATAAACGACGCTGCCTTCTCTTGTGTCAATATCTGCGGAAATGCTGTTGAGCATGCGTTCCATAATATGTTCAAAAGTCTGCTCCTCAAACATCTGCACCAATCACCTCCTCAATCTCAAGCGCCCCTTCATCTGTCTCCACCACAAAGGAAACATGAAACGCATCGCCTTGTTTTTCGATCTCAAAATCTGTTACAGCAGATATCCGGTCGTCATAAACCAGCGCCTCTTCTATCAGCCTCGGAATCTCCATTTTTTTATAGGCATCAGTCGTCTCATAATCTGTCAGCACGTCCTGAAGCTCATTTCCGACATTATGGCTGTATACCGAATACGCATATCGTTCTGTTTGTAAGGCGATATATACGAATTGTCTGATCGCTTCAAGCCCGGTAATCAGTTCATTTGTAATTCTGCCGTTTACAAAATCTATTTTGTATGTTTTCGAGGTTTCAATGACGTCACTTTCATCCTCAAAATCCTCAAACTCCATTTCTGGTGTCAGGGCCATAGCGCCCACTCCTTTATGACAAACTAAATAAAAAACCCCTTCGTATGGAAGCGGTTTGTCTATACTTTATCTAAAATAAAAAACGATTGACCGCCAGTCAGAGCCGCGGTCATGACGCGATCCCCCCGCTCGAGTGCATCGTCTCCGGACTTCATCCGTTTTGGGATGATGAGGGCGTCAGCCGGTATGATCAGTTTGCTGTTTTCTTTTAATTTGATTTCAACAGGAGAAACCGAAACCACCTCAGCCGGAAGCAGCTCCACCGGAGACTCAGCGTCAACTGCGCCGACGGCCAAATGTTTAATCGCCTCACTTAATCTCATCAGGACACTCCTTCCGGCATGGTATTCTTTTCGACAACATCAATGGTCATCGTATGTTTTGTTCCTTTAAATTCGTGGCGGTCCGTATCTACCCAGTAGGTTTTCTTGATCCCAGCCTCCGGAATGGATATATAGACAGGCAAACCGCTCCTTACTTCCGGAATGCCGACCGCCTGAATATTTTTTAGCTCTTTTTTGACGCCCTTTTTTTCAGCAAGGCGCACATCTGCCCGCTGCTGCAGCTGAGCCTTGTTGATGTCATCTGTGACCGTTTCTGTATATTGAAGCACACCGTATTTGTTTACGCCTGAACTGTCCTTGGCAGACGCTTTATACGTCTTATTGTCCTTCTGCCGGCGGAGCACCACCCGTGTAGCAGTGTCGTTTATGGAAGTGCTGTATTGGTAGCCCGTGATATTGACACCCGTTTCCAGCACCCATACCTCCGACGGATCTGGCCAAGCGCGCAAGCCTAGCTTTCCTTTTTCCGAATACAGCTGATAATGTCGTCCTGTCTGGCTTTTCGTCTGTTTCAACGCTTTCAATATGATGTCATATAAGGTCGTATCATTTTTTATGACGAGGCTTTTGATCGTATGGCCTGTGTTCGCAATCGAGGTTGTCGGTATTTGAAAATCATTGGCGATCCTCCTGATCATCTGGTCGGCTCGCTGATTGGAAAACACGTACACGTCCTGATTTTTGACCAAGTATTGCAGCATATCATACGCGCTAAAAGCAAGCGTATGCTCGTCCGGTGTTCTTGCAAAAACAATGCCGCGAAAAAGCTCTTTTCCCTTCCACTTAAACAAGACCGTATCACCCTCAGTAACGCTGTAATACGTCTGGCCGCCCTGTTTGATGACGATGGTGGCTTCAATAGAGCGCGGCGCCTGATAACGATGGCCTTCCAGCGATACGCTTTCTGGCACTAGCTCGAGCCACTCTGTGTCTTTAATGACAAACAGTTCTATCATCACACATCACCTGTTTCATTGCGGTATCTTTAATTTCTGGCCGGGAAAAATCCAGTGCCCCGGCTGCCTGATGTTCCGTTTGCTCCGTTTGATCATTGCGGTTTTATTGGCGTTCCAAATTTTGCGCCATTGCGTGCTCTTCCCATAAAACCTGCCGGCAATGTCCCATAGCGTATCTCCCTTTTTTACGGTGTAGGTTTTGGGAGACGCCTTCGACGGGCGTTTTGCCTTTGTTTTTTTCTTCTGCTTGATTTTTCGGGGAGAAGCGGTTTTGTATTCTTTTAATTGAATATCAAACGAACGATCTCCGATATCCTGCTGGCCTTCGCTATAGGAAAAACCTTCAATACTGCAGGTCAAATTCACTTTAGTTCCCGTAATCAAAAACTGGACTGGCTTTTTGGCCTTCATCCATTTTTCAATTTTAGTTATCGCATTTTCCGGCGACGGGAAGTTTTGATATTCTGCTATCGGGCTGTATTTCTTCGGAAAAAACGAAGAGAACGAAATCTCTTTCGCTCCCTGTTCGTCAATAAATGTAAGGTCACCGAACTTCGCTACTTTAACCGTCTCATTCTGAACCGCATTTGAAATATTCAGCTGGTCAGGAAGAACAGGAAACCGCAGCTTTTCCTTCCCCTGTGATATCCAAAATTCATAAACAGACTTAGTCAAAAGCTACGACCCCCTTTGTTCCGGTGTTTATGTCTTTTTGTAATTCATCAAGCAATGCCTGCTTTATTTTCGCCACTAGACTGTCAGCGTCCTGTCCATTATGAAAATGCTGATCGCCGTTAAACTCAATCTTAATTTCTTTCGTTCCGGCCGTTTGGATCGTTTGCCGGGTTCCAGAGGTAACGGCTGAAACTTGGCCTGAAGAAAGCTCAGGCTGCTGGGATTGAGATGGATCTGTCACTTCCATTCCCAGAGCTTGCGCCGCTTTCTGAAGGAGGTAGCGGCCGCGGATGCCCCGCTCCTCAGGAATGATCCATTCCCGCTTGTTTCCTTCACCGACACGGGCGATTTGCTCTTTTGTAATCAGTCCGCCGTTGGCATAACCGACATACGGACCGCCACGTTTCAAGCTTTTAATACCAGGTACATTGTCAATTGAGCCGTATCTGCTTTTAATATATCCTATAGCGGCAGCAGCGTTGTGAATCGGATTTCTGATGTTACCCATGCCCGGTGCTTTATGAGCATTAAATGTGGTCGGAACTGTCTGCATCAGACCTTGCGATGGATTCCCTGCCTTCGCGTTACTATCCCAAAGGTTAATAGAGTTAGGATTGCCTCCTGATTCATACTGAGCAATCGTCATTAATCCCGAGAGCCAGCTCAATGGTGTCTTTGTGGCCATCATTGCAGCCATAAGCCACTGCTTCACATTTCCGCCTGCTGCGCCCATTCCGGAATATGCAGCCGCCAGTGAACCTGCTTGCTTTTCAGCATATTTTTTCACATCGACAGAATCCAGACCTTTTACAACACCGACAGAGGCAAAGCGACCGAGACTCATCATAACTCGAGAAGGCGAATGAATATCTAGCTCTTCACGGAATGCCTTTTCAACTTTTTTCGCGAGTTCCTTGGCAGCTTCATGAACGTCACTTGCCTTAGAAGTCATACCTGAAACAAAATTCCCGATCATGCCGCTGCCCCAGCCGTTTGAGGATTCCTTCGAACGGACAAACGGTTTATTCACATGAGTATTCACGTACTGATCAGTGCCAGTTTGTGAACTATTTTGACCTGAAGCAAACCCTTTGATCGTACCGGTTCCCCATGAAGAGGATTTATTCACAGTGTTCTGGAATGGTGTTTTGACTTTCGTTTGCAGGAAGCCATCTGTACCGGTTGCCGTACTGTTCTGACCATTAGCATAACCGTTGACCAATTGTTTTCCGTAATTCGGAGAGTAGGAAATCAAATTTTTCATAGGCTGGCCAACGTTTTTCTGTTTCCAAGCATCCATTGAAACGACATTGTCGTCAATACCTTGATCAAAGCCCTGCGTGAACTGTTGACCGAAAGAAGCAGATTGTTCATTAAGGCTCGATGTGTCAACGGTAGGAGATACTGTAGCGGAAACTGTTGATCCGCCTGCTAATGGAGAAACAGCAGTTCCTCCACCTGCTGATGAAGCAGAAGCCATGTCATCAACAACGCTCATCCCTAGTTTAGAAGCGGCCTGAGAAAGAAGCATTTTACCGCGACCCTTGTTGTTATCAACAGGGATCACAAACTCCTTACCCGCTTCACCAATCCATGAAATGGTTGGTTTCGTAATATAGCCACCCGTCGCATTCTTTTCAGTTTCAAGAACGCTTTTTTGTTTAGGAAAAATACTTGTTGGCGCTGATGACTGAGACTGAACAAGACCGTTAATTCCTCCGCCCCCGCTATTATTTTTTCCAGATGAAGACTTACCGGATTTCTTTGTTGAGAATCCAGTAGCTTCCTCTCCTCTACCGATGATATTGCCTATGATCTCCCCTCCAGCGTCAGCTAACCCTTTTAGTTTAATGATCCACCAGAAGGTCTTTTCAAACTTCTTCTTAATTCCGTCAGCAATATCACCTAATGGATCACCAACATTTTCAGCGAACCATTTTTCAACGTCTTTCCATGCGTCTTTAACTGCTGTTATAGCTGACTCAAATTTTTCCGAAATGGATTTTTTGGCATCTTCCACTTTTGAGACAATTGGATTCCAAACATTTTCACTAAACCATGTCGAAACTGCACTCCATTTGTCAGATATCCACGTCCACGCATCGTTAAGCTTTGTCCAGATCCAATTTGCCACATTACTAACTGCTGTATTGATCGGATTCCAGACGTTGTCATAAAACCAAGTCGCCACTTGAAGCCATTTTAATTGAATCCAGATTCTCGCATAATCAATATGATCCTGTATCCAGCCCGCCACAGTTGCCACTGCATTACTAATCGGATTCCAAACATTATCCATGAACCAAGTTGAGACAGTGGACCATGTGTCTGAGATCCAAGTCCAAGCGTCATTTATTTTTGTCCAAATCCAATCAGCAGCATCAGTGACACCGTCAACTAATGGATTCCAAACATTATCCATAAACCACGTTGAAACAATCTTCCAGAGAGCTTGGATACCATCCCAAGCAAATAAAAAGGCACCTACTACTAAATTTATGATCGGGACAGCCGTGTTATAAAGAGGTGTCCATACGTTATCCACAAACCAGGATGAAACATCATTCCAAGTATCAGTCAACCATTTCTTTGCATCCTCAAATTTATCGGTGATCTTATCAATCTTATCTCCGGCCCAATCACTAACAGGAGTCCAGACATTATCCGTAAACCAATCCGAGAAATCAGACCAAGTATCGCTGATCCAATCGACAGCATTTTTAGCACCGTCAACAATTCCATCCCATGCTTTTGAAGCGCCACCATCATCAAACCATTTGCCGATAGAGGATCCTAAATCAGAACCTCCGATACCGCCAGCGATACTACCGACAACTCCGCCGACAGCAGTGCCGACAACAGGGACGACAGAACCAATGGCTGCTCCCGCGGCTCCACCTGCAACAGCTCCGCCAAGATTCCCCGCAAATGAGCCAACTTTCTCACCTGCATTATCTTTGTTCATCCCCAGCAAATCGGTTGCCGCTAATGCAGTTCCCAAAAGAGGGATACCTTTAGCAAATTTCCCCAAACCTTTTAAAGGTGTTAAAACTTTCCCCCATTTTGATGAGTCGGTGGCAACGGATCTCATGCTTCCAAACCAGTTTCTGAACTTAGAACCAGAATTTCTTCCGCTTGTGGCATTTTCTCTTGATGCACCGCCCTGACGTCTTCGCAATACCTCGCCGGGAACTCTCAGTGTTCGTCCTGAAGTCCTTGCACTTGTTGGGCTTTTTCTTTTTTTATATCTTTTGTTGGCTTTGCTTCTAGATCTATTACCTCCACCCCCGCAGCAGCAGCAACAGCACCTGCGCCCGGTGTTGCGTTTATCAACTTTATCATTACTCTGCGTATTCCCAGGCGCATGATTTGGGGTATTTGTTTCATTATCATTTTTTTTAAACCCGGGAATTTTTTCAAATAACCAATCAAGAATCTTATCTATCACTTTATCTTTAAAGGCTGTTCCAAAGTCTTCTAACAGCTGCATAAACCAATTCTTTTTTTCTTCCGGTTTCTTCTCGTTGATCTTATCAGCAGCTAATTTTTCTTTTGCGGTGATATTAACTGTATATGTTTTTTCAAAATCTCTTAAAAGGGCTGTAATTCGATTTACGGTTTTTGTTATTTCATCAATCACTTTTAATTTAACTGAATACCCTTTTTTAAGGTTCTTTTGTAAATATCCTAATATTCGTTTTGTAGCTGGGGTGACTTGATCGTTGACGAAAAGATCAACTGAAAACTGATTTCCGCTCAACATTTTTTTTAGTTTTTTATAAGCATCTGTTGCATGATCAATTAGACTTACAGTAATGTTTCTTTCTTTCGGGAGACGTTTCAGCTTTTGCTCTATAACATCAAGTCCGGCAGTAGCCTGATCATCAAGAACCACTTTAACTTCAAGTGACTTTGCGAACTTCAAAACAATATAGTCATTGATCTTTCTCAATCTGTAAAAGGCTTGGTCCTCTGCCTTAATACTGATTTTGATCTGTCGATTAATGGTTTTCACCTTTTTTTCGACCATTTGAAACCCTTTATGAATTCGTTTTAACTTTTTAGAAACTTTATCTTCAAGGTCAAAACGAGCTGTCAATTTAGCGATATTATGTACCTCCTTTCCTCGATTCTTTTTCCATTAATTCCAGCTTATAACCGATCAGCCCATACAACAGCGCTTTAAAATTGCGCGGCGCTTCATGCAGTTCTAATAAATCAGATGGAGAATAATGAAGCTCGTGCATCGCATAGTAGAGATACACGGCTTCTTTATCTCCATCTTTGATTAGTTTTTTGCTTCTTCTTCCAGGTCTTCTAATTCATCTTCGAAGCCATTAATCTCAATCGCTTTGTTTAACCAGTTTGCGTATTCGCCCCCGACGGACAGGACGCGTTTCGCAACTTCTACCGGGTCGGCCGTTTTGTATGCTTCTCGAAGATCTTTTGAACGGAAGTCAGGATAAACGGTTGATTCCACTGCGATTCGGGCATAAAAGCGCTGGCTGTCTAAGTCTTTTACACGGCCTCTGCCTTTGACATTTTTATACGTTGTTGTTTCTTTCTCCAATTCATCAATGCGCTCTGTCGTGATCGCTTTAAAAACAAATGGCACGATGTTCCCTTTTTTATCAACAAAACGCTTTGAGATCGGCACTTTGATTTCCTCAGCTTCAATTGTTTTCCCCGGCATAAAAAAGGAAAGATCATATACGTTTTCGTTCTTCTCGCTCATGTAAAAAACTCCCTTATCTTTTAATTGATTTCATCATGTAAAAAAACAGGCCTTTTTGAGAAAGGCCTGTATGGCTTGTTCAGCTCTGATTAAAACGTGTCAGAAAGCTTTTCAGGCACGTCGAAGTCCTCGAATGTAAATGGAACTTCTTCCTCTAATGCTTCTGAATCGACATCAAGGCTTGCGATTTTCGCTGAGTCAAAGTTGACGTCGTAAAGCGTGACTCTTTCCGTTCCTCTTCCGGAGGACTTATCATCCAGCACAGCTTGCAGCGTAAAGTAAGGATCACTGCCTTTTTTGACGTAGTCCATCATCAGGATCACGAATTTTGATGTGACTTTATAGAACGTCGCTGTTCCTGTTCCGTTTGCCCCTGTTGTTTTATGGCCGGTCATGCGGCGGCCCATAATGTTTACTTCAGACTTGTTTTTCTCGACATTGGCTTCAAATGTTTTGATGTGCGCCATTTCTTCGCCATCGAGAAATAAGCGGCCTTCTTTTCCTGAAATTGTGTTTTGCGCTTTTAATGCCATATTAGTTTACCTCCACATTAAAGTAGAATTTTTCTGCCGCGTCGACAGGCTGTACAGCCAGGTCGATCAAGAAGCCGTCACGGTCTTCATTCATGGAAATGGTGATATCTTCATCAGAATCAAAGCCGGTGATGCCGCCCGCATCCTGAAGAGTTGTCATGTATTGCGTGATCATCGTTTTCACATACTGAAGCCCGTCTTCAGACGCCGGAATATCGCTTCCGCTGCCTTTTCGTGATTTGATTAAGGTTTTCAGCTCGCGAGTCAAATCATTATTTACAGCGTCCAGAACTCGAACAATTTTATTTTTCGCAAACTTTTTGTTTTTCTCGGCTGTAAATGTGACGAGTGAGTTAATGTCTTTTTCTACGCTCACGGATTTATCGCGGGCATCGAATGTGAATAAAAATTCGCCTTTGCCCAGACGTTCAACAATCGCATCGTGGTCAAGGCGGTGTAACACATCAACGGCGCCTTCGTACTCTACAAATGTCAGTGATTGGTTAAAGGTAGCGCCTGCGCTCGCTCCAGCTACCCAAGCCGTTGCTTTGTCCGGCGTAACTTCCGTGCCATCTTCCAACAGCACACCTTCTGTTACGTTGATGATGCCTTCATAGTCACCGGCATAATTGGCTGTGACCCCTTGCACTTTTTGCCCTTGGCCGTCGCGCAGGCGCTTAATGAAAGCGGCAAACGTCGCCTTCAGCTGATCACCTTCCGCAACAGGCAGCACAATCACATCAAAACTCTCCGTTTCAGCCGCGGCTAAGAAATCTGTATAGTCGGAGTTGACAGGGGCCTTATCCGTACCGCCGGATAAACGGATTCCCGCAGATGCATTCAGTGTCTCAGCTGAAGTATCTCCTTCTGAACCAGTGAGCGGAATGGTCGAAGAAAGATCGCCTGTTCCAGTAAAGGTCACATAGCCGTTAGCTGTTAATTCTTCAGCCTTTTTGACCGTCTGTTTATCAACCTCTGATTCATCCATATACGTTGTCACATCAAAAGAAGCAGCATCCAGCACATTTGGGTTGATGCGGATGATAATGTCATTGCCTTTTGAACCGCCATATACAGCTGTCGCTTTGACGCCTTCAGCAATATCAGCAGACGCTCGGACACCTTCGGTTAAACGGTACATCAATACCGTTTGCGCATTTTTCTTCGCTTCACGCAAAAGCAATAAGGACGGGTCATCAATGCTGAGGCCCACTTTTTTGTTTAGGTCCTCAACACTGGAAATGGAAACGAACGTTTTCGCTTCGCCCCAGCTTGATGCGACTGGAAGCGCGACAGTTCCCCGCTCACCGAGTGACACCCGCTCCTGTGCTGTCGTTTTAAAGTTAAAATAAATGCCTGCACGTTCTTTTTCTTTGCCTGTTGTAAATGTTCCGCCATTCATGATGACATGACCTCCTTGGTTAGAAATGTTTGAATCAATCGATTGGCTTCTGATTTCGTCATACGTGTTTGATCCACGCCAAATAAAGCCCCCTGAAGGATATCCGGCTTAACGCCGAACAGCTCCTTCGCGTGCTTAATCAAATCCGCTGTATCAAAAAGAGCTTCCCGGCTCTCTGTATGTACAGCCTTCTTCTGTTGTTTGTTTTTTGCCACCGCTTATTTCACCCCGCTGTTCATGTCGATATCCTGTAAGACAGGCTGTTCTGATTTGTGATAATAATATCGGCTGCTCCACCTGATCACCATGACCGCCTCGCCCCTGTCTCCCACCCTAGTCTCGATTCGGGTAATGCGAACCATATCCCGCGTCTTCTCACCGGATTCATTGAGGAGCGGAACCATGTTTCTCGCCTCTCGGATGGCATCCGCGAGCCTGTCCGCTTCATCCAGCGCCTGAACGGAGTCATGATGAAACAACTTCACATTGAGACTGTAGGTTTTTTTAAATGTGGAGACCGTATCTGTTTCCTCGAAAACAGATGGCGATGGGACGTATAACGACGGCACCTGAAACTGATCAGGCAGCTCTCGTTCATATATGGGAACAGACCACCGGCTGTATAAAAACGCCATGATCGATCCTGTTTCGCTGTTCATCCTGCTCCTCCTTTACAGCTTCTTCAGCCACTGTCGCCATTTGCTTTCCAGCGATGTTTCAAACAGCTGTTCATATAAAAGCAGCGCATGGTCCCAGTAGCTTGTGCCCGGAATCCATTTTCTCTTGAGTGCCATTCCCGTGGAAGCGGCGGGATCATAAATAAACCGCGCACCTTGAAAATGCCCCGGCACCCATCTGACATTTTCTTGTGACGTCCAATGGCCGTCATTCAGAAATGAAGCGTAATCAAGCTGTGTCCCCACCTCAAGCGAAAGCCCTCCGCTTTGCGCAATCCAGAGATTGTCCTCCGCGCCTTTTTGAAAGGAGCTGAGCAGTTTTTCTGTATCAATCGTTTGTGTGCTGATCAGTTCAGATTGAACGATCTCCAGAAAATCTTGCCCGCACTCCTCAAGCCAGCGGGATGCCTGATGTGAAAAGCCGCCTGATGCCGCTTTTTTTAATGATGTATTTAACTGTTTCAGCCCCGCTATTTTCATAGGCTTTCATCCCTGACCGCGATGACTTCCCAATGATGATGTCTGATCCTTTTCGGCAGCTTTAGTATATATTGATGATTCTCCCAAATGATTTTATCGTTCACGCGGATGTCCGCTGACAACGGAAAATGGACGAGAAAGCTATGATATACAGTTTGATTCGGCTCCTTCTGGATCAGCTGCTGCGTTTTTTCGGTAAAATAGCAAGGAACACCTTGTTCATCGGGTTTGTCCGGATAGGAAATCACCGGCTGCAGCTTGTCCGCCGGAATTCCGAATCGGCCTGCATACGGCGCTTTTGCTGCTTCATGATAAATGTCGCAGCAGTGAATGAGCATCTGCTGATAGCTCATAAAGACCTCACCTTGAGTCTAGAGGACTCGGGAAAGTACCCAGGCGTGATAAACGCTTCGAGCAAATGATACACCTCTGGCCGCTGAATGCCTCCGTCTCCGGACATCGTGTAGGAATAATCCCCCATTTTTTCAGACTGATAGCTTGATGAGGCTGATTCATCGCTGTTTACAAGCGCAAAATACTGGGCTAGTTTCAGCAAAGCCAATTTCGCCTTGTCGGGCAGCGGGTCATAAACGCTGTCTTCAAAGCGGTGGCCCGTGATGAGGGCCGCTTCCGCTTCCGCCTCGATGATATCCTGTGCCAGCAGTTCTTCCGGCCTGTTTTTCACTCGATCAAAGACCGAATAGGAGGCTACGTCAGTCGGTTCAATGAGCATGAGCTGACCACCCCGTTTCTATTATTCTTTTACGTTAATTAATTTCGCGCAGGCATCCTCTTCCTCGAACTTGCTGTCCAGCTTGGCTGTTAAGACGATAACGAATTTACGGGCGCGGATGTCTTTGTCGACTTCAATTCGGATATTGCGGGAGAAGCCGAGAATGATATTTTTCGGATGTGTGAGAATGATATCGGAAGCGTCATATTGCGCGTCTCCCTCACCGACTGTGTACGGCTGCATATTGGATACCCCTTTAACCGGTACGCCGAATGCTGTTGACAAGCCGCCCTGAACAGCCTGGTCCCCAAGGTTTGTCTGGCGGTCTGCCACACGGTCCTTCCATTCAACTTCTAAACCGTGAGACGTATAGAATCTGAAGTCCTGAGGAATGCGCAAATATTTCGGCGGAACAGCCTTTAAGCCTTTCTTGAATGTCGCTCTGGACAGTTCCTCACCGTTCATGTCCACGATATGGGACACCGCTTGTTTACGGATGCCGTCCAGCTGTGCCAAATACGGATCAGCTGATGCTGTATCGCCGTTTACAATCAGCTCTTCAATATCAACTGCTGCGCGCTCTGCTAAAATTTGCATGATGGTTTGCTGCAGGCCGTCTTTTTCAATATTGTTTTCGAGTGTGTCATACGTAATGTTGATTTCCGCAATGACTTCCTTCGCGTTCAGCTGGACAGTGCTGGTCGTTGGAACAGTCAGCTCGTCGTTTGACAGTGCTTTTCCTTCTTGAGCCGCCCGCAGAATACGCTGGCCAAAGCCGATTTTCTCAAATTTTTGCGAGTCATTTTCCATTTGAATCACGCGCGATTCACTGAAAATGGTCGGCGTGTTTTGCACCATGCGGATGAAAGCCGATGCTTGCGCAGGATTCATAAGCCCGCCGCTTTTTAAAGCAGAAAGCGACATTTCCGCTTTCCGAATGATCTCTTGATTTCTCAATTGATTTCCTCCTCTTTGACTGGTTTTACAGCAGTCCGCTCCAGATTGATTTTTTCACTTGCTCTGTATTGCCGCCCGCATCGTCAGCTGTCTGTTTAGACGTGCCTCGTGCTTTTTCCAACGCCTCGATGCGTTCGATCAGCGGGGCGATCATGTCCTCAACGAGTGTTTTCAAACGCTCGTCATCACCCGTCTGCTCCGGCTTTTCCTCCATATTTGTATTTTTTTCAATTCGTTCAAGCCGTTTGAGCAGAGGGTACAGCGCATGCTCGAATGATTCTTTCATGTCTTCTTTTCTCATTTCTTCAGTCTCCTTCCCTGTTTTGTCAGCCAGCATCTGCTTGAATACACTGAAGAATCCCGCTTTTTCAACCGGTTCTTCCTCATACACATCAGCAGTGCCCGCCATGCTGTAGCCGGTAATGATTCCAGCCTTGATCTGTTCCCACACCTCGTCAGACGCTCTTGTTACGAGCACCCACGAGCCTTTTGCAATCTGCTTTGACCCGATCATAAAATCATCGGGCGCCACATATGACTCGACCACGACGCCGGTTCCGCCCTCAAAACTGTGATTGATGTCAATCTCCCGTGCCTCCGCGAGAAATCCGTGGGCTGCTTTTTCAATTTCCTCGGCGGTCATAAAATCGCCGTGGGCGTCAGGAACATCAGGCTCGTACACGATTCCGTACACGAGCTTTTGTTCGTCCTGCTCACTTTTTGTAAACAGCCGAACCTTTTTTTCAAATGACGGAGGTCCCGCTGACTTCGTAAAGAAAAATTCTGTTTGGTTAGCCGCCTTGTCCACATAGCTGACAAAGCTGATTTTGGCATTTTTTAATTCCCGCGCCACCTGCTTGATTCACCTCCCTTCAGGACGTTTTGATCTCATCGATGCTTTCTTTCAGCTCCTGCATGAGCGCAGCCAGGTTTGTTTTTTCCGCATCCTGTCCTGCAGGCCGTTTATACATTTCTTCGGGCCACTCCTCCAGCGTTTTGCCAAGCACCCGTCCGGCAAGATCGCGTAAATCATTCGGCGAGACCGCTCCGGCTGTAATAAAAGGACCGAGCACTTTCGCAATCTCAAGCGGATCACGAAAGTCCGGTCCTTTTAATGTCAGCCTGACGTCATGAATATTCAGCTCCGGCAAAAGCAGTGTGTTCAGTTTATTCACGAGCGTTTTTCGCTCCGGCTGAAAGACCTGCTCCTCCGTAATTTTTCTGGCGGTATCGGCTGTCGCCCGGTTGTATTCCTGGGCCTCGCCTGTATACAACGGCGGGAGGCGGAACGCCGAGCGCAGCTTATTTCTGCTTTTTTCATCGTATTCAAGAAACAAGGCGTCGTTTTGGAGAATTTCCGCGAGTGATTTGATTTCAACAGAAACCGGCGTAATATCCTCTCCCCCGTGCAGGTCCTTCTCTTTCGCGATTCCCTCCGCTTCAATAAGGAGGAATTTATGGGCATTTTCCACGCCTTCAAGATCATTCATGTACTCTTGCAGCTCCCGATAAGAAGCTTCCGACAGCATCCCGTTTTCCACTGTGATGGCGGCGGGTACGTGACGGCCCTGTTTAAAATACATAAAATTGAGCTCTTCCGCTTTTCGCGCCCCGTATAAATTGACGATATTGCCGACCCATCGGGGCACCCCGTATACACCGCTTCCGATTTTGAGGTGAATCGCTTCATTCGCTTGATGCTTCTCTGCCAATGTATTTACATATTCACCCGTTCGCATGTCCATTTTTCGCGGATCGCCGTATTCCTTGAAAAACACTTTCTCTCCATTAATCATCTGCACATATTTTCGGAAGCGTTTTTGCCTTTTGAACCTCTTCACTTTCCCGTTTTCTTCGTATACAAATGAAACCTCGACTGGCTCACCGGCTCCGCATACTCGCATATGCTTCACATCTAAATATTCAATGCCGGCCGGTTTTCCCATCCCGTCACGCAGCACTTCCATAAACCCGTTGCCTGTTTTTTCTCTGTCTTCGATGGCATGGCCCAAAATCATTTCAGCTGATTCATCAAAGTGAAGGCATTTATAAAAGGCTTCGAGTCTGGCCCATTCTTGTTCCGCTTTTTTCTTTTTCGTTTGATCGACATCACTCGCGTTGACATCAAATGTGTACTCAACATCGAATCCAAAACCTGTAATATTGACTTTGTATGCATCAATGCATTGCTGGAGAATCGTCGAGTACTCAGCAATGCTTTTGAGCTCGATCATATTGTAAGGCGGTGCGATAATATCGTCTCCGTACAGCTCAGAAAAGTCATCTTCATAGATTTGCTTTGTCTGAGGAGCGGCGGAATTGGATTTGAACACAGTCGCTCTGACTGTTTGATTGTGCATCATTTATGACCTCCTCCTTTCACGGTTCGGCCGGATCCGTTTGTGTGCTGTCTCTTTCATATCAGCCACCTCATAGTCATCAAGCGCATACCAAATGGCAGACAGCGTATGCGGGTCAATCGTGAATTCATCCTCTATCAGCGCGCCGTTTTTGTCTTTGGCATACGTCAGCGTCTTGAGCTCATAGAGGACATTTTCACAGCGGTCCGAACAGAAGATCTTTTTGAATCGTTTCACTTTTTTTGTGTATTGAAGCCTTGAGCCGGGAAACTTTCTGGCTCCGACCATTCGAAATCCCTGCTGACGGAAATATTGGATGCTTTTCGGCTCAGCAGCGTCGGCTTTAATTAATTCCTGTGTATCAATAAACGCACGCAGCTCCTCAGCCGTCCTGTCATCTGTCATTTTGTTTCGATAATACTCCCAATAAATGTAGAGGTGTTTTTTCTCAGGATCGACAGCGAGCCGGATGACGGCATTGTAGGATTCCTCAAACCCAAAATCCATGCCTGTCCGAAAAATCGGCTGGCCGATGGCTTCGATGCGTTCTTTTACTTGATCATGCGGAAGCACCTCGAACTGCGGCAGCACCCTGATCCCATTGACGCCGAATCGTCCTTTACGGGCAATCCGGTATAGGTCAGGATCATACGCCTTGAGTCCGTCAAGCTGTTTCACATAGCTTTTCGGAAGAAAGAGATTGTCGTTTGCCGTGGAATGATGATAATACGTATCTCCCTTCACAATCGTCCGCTTTTCGTAAAGCTCGCTGTCATCAAGCACAAACCGTTTATTGCGCTCATCCCGAAAAAAATGCCGGTACGTCCAATTGGAGGTGCCGACGGGATTGGTGGTGCAGATCATGTGTAGCTTCAGCTCAGCGTGGCGCAGACGGCCAATTAATTCCTTGAAGCCTTCGTATTTCACCTCTGAGCATTCTTCAATCCATATTAAAGAAATGTTATGAACCGATTTTAATTTCGCCGGATTGTCCATTCCTTTGAACATGATCCGGCTGCCGTTTTGAAACCGCAGCTGCAGCGGGGAAGAAAGGGGTGCCACAGCCTTTGTGAGGCCGAGCTCTTCGACCACCTCTTGAAACAAGGAGTAGGTTGAATCCCGATGGGTATCGAACACCTCACGTATGACAAGAGCCGTCCGTTTTTCCTTCAGCAGCTTTAATACGATTTTCAATGCGGTATGATAGCTTTTGGAAGAGCCGTAGCCGCCGACGAGAAACTGGTACGTCTGCTCCCAATTGAACACGTAATCTTCGAAATGAGGGTTGATTTCTTTTACAATCATGGGTTGCCCTCTTTTCGTTTGATCATGATTTCAATCGGCGCTTGGCTGTCATCTGTTTTCTCCGCTTTTTGTTTGGCAAGCTTTAATTTCTCGTTTTCAATTTTTTGTTTCAATTGATCCGGAAACAAATCGAAATATAAGGACAGCTTCTCGAGCGCCTTCATTTTATCTGCGAGCTTGATGGCGATGCCTTCTTTGCCGAGCTTCGCTTCCGTTACAATGGTGCCGTCCACAAGACCGGAATCTTTGACATCGACATAGCTGATTTCCTTCATAATCGGATTATCATCTTCATCAAACAGCGGCCCCGATTTCCCGATTGCCTGGACCTCTTTTTTTCCGAAAGTCACATAGTCCGTTATATCCGCAAACGCGATTTTGATGTAAACCTGCAGCACGTCCATCGCTTCAATAAACATTTCATTGACCATTTCTTTTTTAATGCGCCTGATTTCTGCAGCGACCTTTTCATTCTTTAACAGCCGGCTGCCCGTCACATGGGCGCTGTCCGGAGAATAGCCCGCTTTGATTGCCGACTGTGTGGCATTGAAGCTTTTGACGTAATACAGGCAAAACAGCCGCTGCCGTTCATTTAATTCATCATTATCTATCCGGCGCTGTTTTTGTTCGTTTCTAGTTTCAGAAAACAAGGCCTCTTTCCAATTGTCTTGTTTTTTCCAGATGCCGATTGTTTTCGCGGAAACGCCGATTGTCTCCGCGATCGCTTGATTTGTGATCTTTCCTTGATGTTGTTGATAGATTGCTAATGCTTGTTCGCGCTGTTGTGTTTTCATGCTACGGCATCACCGCCACCTCCAGCATGGATGTCTATTCATAAAAGCGGCTGATCCTGCCAGCCGCTTATGTGTCATGCTCTATTCACTTATAGGTGGCAAACGTATGACAAGCGTTCAGGCAAGCGATTGATTCATTTCTTCCTGCTGTCTTTGCATCTTGACGATCGCCCGTTTAATGGTCGTTTGCACAGTCGATTTTTTCACGCCGAGAAGATCAGCAATCCGTTCATAAGAAAAGCATTCTACCTTATGCAGCAAAAATATTTCTTTTTCCCTGTCCGTTAACAGGGATAACGCTTCTCGGATTCTCTCTCTGTCTTCTTCTGATACCTGTCCGTCCGGCTCAACCATCATAGCGCTGGAAAATGATTCGATGATTCTCGGATCCTTGATCATCAGCCGCTGGTACGCATCACGCCGGTCAATCGCCCGTCTGATGCCGGGCTGTCTTCCTTTTTCAAGCCATTCTGTTACATATTCCAGATCGGTAATCATGTTTCGGATGATTTTTTTATCCTTCAGCTCTTCAGCTGAGAGCATGGATTCATCTGCTTCTGCGAGCGGTTTATATTGTGTTCGGGTCTTTTTTAGCGTGCGTTTATATTCAAATAGTAAATCTTGCATTCTATGATCCTCCTTATTTTGGACAAAAAAAACGGACACCAATCAACGCACAAATGCTGTGCAAGTTGATCAGTGTCCGCAGGCTTTCCGTCTTGGACGTATTCTTTTTTCGCTTTAATTTAATTTATAGCCGATTTCAAATTCCACGCGGGCAAGGTCTCCCTTTCTCGTTTCAATGAGCGTTTTACCATGCTCCGGCGCCTCCGCAATCCATGCTTCCCGTTTGATGCCGTCCACAATAATCACATGGATTTTTCCCTCCTCCAGCTGGCTCTCCAGCGTGATGGAATTGATATTGACTAGTTTTTTAGGATCGATCATGTTTCTTTTCCTCCTTTTGGCGGTTCCGCGCTTGTGTTGGCTTTTTCTAATAGCTGAATGATGCGCTCTTTTGAATGAACAGAATTTCCTTTCAGATAATCAAGCGCTGCTTGAGACGCTTCCAGCAGTACTGGCGCAGCCGCCATTAAAGCGGCATTCATGTTTTGTGAATATGAGCTGAGGTCAAATACAGCAGCAATCAACCTCCCGTTTGAATAGGGGAATCTTTCTTTTTCTTCTTCACTGTAAGCTGAATAAATATAGATCGGTTTTGTATCCCCGCACGGGACGGCACGCCACGGTGCGGGGCTTTTCTCTGCCTGTTTTGTTTTTTCCAATACCTTCACTTCCCGTCATCCTTATACCATTGTTCAATGTTTTTTTCCGTTTGCTTCGCCCGAAACAGCAAAGCTATGAAAGCAGTCAGCTTTTTAATCATGGATATTCAGCCTCGCTTTTCCCTCTGTCATCATGTCCTCCAGCTTTTGAATGACCGGCGTTAAATCAGTGCCGGATCGGCAGTTCGGACATGGATGAAAAACGGCGCCAATGTCTGTATGCTCCACGATGACTTTCTTTGTCAGACAAAGCTCACACATTATCTGGCCCCCTCCAATCTATGATTCAGCTCGCGGGCTGTTCCTTTGATAATCACTAAATAGTCACTGCACATTTCGTAGATTCTCGTCCCGAGCGCTTCATCAACCCGGACAAGTGTTTCGATCGTCAGCTCGCTCGAAAGCAAAATCGGTTTGTGATTTAAGTAGCGATAGTTGAGTACCGAATACATTTGCTCTAATTGCCAATCGGTGGCGCGGGGTTTGCCGTTAACCGGTTTAAACAGGTCATCGATGAACAGCACATCTGCCTGCTTCATCCGGTTCAGCTTCGCTTCCAAAAGATCAAAATCATTTTTCAAATCGGTAAAGCCCTCCACAAACGGAAAATAAATGACCGGCACATGGCGTGTTTTCATCAAATCGTTGGCGGCAGCGGTCAAAAGATGCGTTTTTCCTGAGCCGGGCTGTCCTAAAAGGGCGATGCTATTTTTCCGACTATCCTTGATTTGTTCATAATCCGCCACATACTCTTTTGTGCATTCAAACGCGTCTTCTATAGCCTGCGGCTTCCCCTCAATGCTGAACTCTTCGAAGCCCAGCTGTCTGAAGGCAGGGGTAATCTCACTGGTACCGAGGAGCCGCTTCACTTTCCGTTCTGCCATACAGCTGCACCTCGTCCATACCTCCAGGCCGTTCTGCTGGATGAGGTAGCCTCCCTGATCCTTGCATCGCGGGCAATCATACCGGCTTGCGTCTGATTCGGCCGGTTTGTCCGCCAGTAATGGACGTCTCCCTCTTCTCAGCTCGTCTAAAATCTGCTCGATTGTTCGTTTTGTCATGTCTTTCCATCCTCTCATGTTGAATCGCGGTGTTTTTTTTGGCCTGCTGCGCGAAAAAACGGTCTTCAATAAATTTCGAGCAGTAGCGAAAGGCCTTGATTGTTTCTGAAGCGGCGGTCCGCCGGTTTTCAAAGGCTTGAAAGCATTCCTCAAGCCATTTGATTGTTTGCGTTACAGGAACGCCGATGGCGACAATACGGGCGATGGCTTGATAATCTCTGGAGGAAGGATACACGGTGCGTCCTTCTTGAGCCGACCGTAATTGTGTAAAGCGCTTCGCAATGTGATCCACTGCATCAATAGCAGCAGTATTGTTATTTGTTTTATCTTTATTTGAGCGGACGTCTGTGTCCGGTGCCTGCGGCGAAAATGGCCGTTCCGTTATGCTCAGGTGTGCCATTTTGTCCGATCTGAAGCTGTATTTTTTGGACTGCTTGACCGAAATCACCAGTCCGTATGGCGCGCGGACAGCCTTTATGTACTCATGGGCTTCAAGGAGCTCCAGCCATCTTCTGACGGTTTTTTCACTGACACCGAATACAGCCGCCATTTCTCTTGCTTTTAACGGCTTATGGCCGAGCACGATTCCCCAGCATATCCCGTCTTTTTCAATTTCTTTTGTTGTTGAGCTAATGAACCAGAGAAACAGCCATAGAGCCGGACCTATTTTGTCATAATGTTCTGAATTCAATAACCCTGAATACATAGGAAAAGGATAGCTTTTATCGGTTTTCATTGTACGCGGCTTCTCCTTTTAACAGCATATATGTTTGAAACTGTTCTTGCGTTTCAAAGTGGAATACCGGAAGGCCGCATGGCGTAAACGAAATGGTGCCGCCGGATTGTCCGAGATGGCGCTGATCTATGGGATTTTCACTAAAAACAATTTGGATGGGATACATGTGATCACTCTCCTGATTTGTTTTTGATACATTTCGTATCAGCTGTATCCAAGTATAAACGATACATTCTGTATCATCAAGTTATTTTTGATACTTTTTTTATCATCACTTTATTTTGATACATTTTGTATCTATAATCAATAGTAACTTAGAGCGTTTAAAAAAGAGAGGTCATAGCATGATAGGCGGCAGATTGAAGAATCTCAGAGGGAAAAGGACACAGGAAGAAATCGCATCACACATCGGTGTGTCACGGGCACGATATTCCCACTATGAAAACGGGCGGAGCGAGCCTGATTACGATACACTGCAAAAGCTGGCTGATTACTTTCAAGTAACGGCTGATTACTTATTAACAGGGAAAGACAAAAAAGACGACGATATGTTCTCAGATCCGGACCTGCAGATCGCATACCGTGATATGCAGGATTTTTCCCCCGAAAGCAAACAGCAGGCCATCGAGTTTATCAACTATTTAAAAGAAAAAGAGAAAAACCGAAAACCAAAAAATAAATAAATCTTTCTCCGTTCTCTAAAACATATGAAAAATAGACCGATATAAAGAAAAAATTGTTTATTTTTTTTAGAAAAGGGAAAGATTTCTACACACTTTCCAGTCCTATACGGGGCTTTTCTTTCTCGCTAAAAACAGAACAAATGTTCGAAAGGGAGTATTCAATTGGGCGATTACTTATCACATCTGGAGGAATACGTAAAAAATGTATACAGTCGGCTGGGCATCACCTCCCCGCATCACATTGACATGCTGAAAATCGCAAAAGATCTTGATATTTGGGTTCATTTTGAGGATATGGGGAGCATGATGGTCAAGTACGATGGGATGTACAGCATTGTATTGAACCAGAGAAAATCACTGGAAGAGCAATGGGAGGATTTTGGCCATGAACTGTGCCATGTGTTAAAGCATGCAGGCAATCATTTTCAGATGAACAAGCTCTTCAGAGAATTGCAGGAATTCCAGGCAAATCAATTTATGTACCACTTCTGTGTGCCAACCTTTATGCTGTTGCAGATGGAGCTGCCGCAATGGAGAAGCCAGGCGCTTGCCACAATCACGTCAGTATTCCGGGTGACAAAAGAATTTGCGGATAAAAGGCTTGAAATGTTTGAACGGCGTAAAGCAGGTATTCAATTTCAGAAGCGGCTCGCTTATTTATTATCACACAAGCGGCCAAATGCGTACGAGGAAGGCGATCAGCAGCACTTGCAGGTCGCTGAAGAAAAAGCGTTATATCATATCGGCAAAAACAGGTAACCAAAAACGGGCTGAACAGATATCATCTATCCTCAGCCCGGCAGAAAAACTAGCATTTTGACATTGGAGGCATCGTATCATGCACCCACATTGGCGCCGGTTTAAGATGAGGCGCAGGCCCGAATGCAATAGGGGCCGGAATATACCTGAATTCTCCCCGTCCGTCAAAGGCTTCGCCATGAGCCCATCTTCCTTGTGAGCTTTCATCCCCTCTGGAAAAGTTAAACAGGTCATAAGCCACTTCACGCTTTTCGAGTTCACGCGGGAACGTCGTTGGCACCACAATATCCCGTTCTCTTTCTTCCAACTCTCTAATGGCCGCATACCACATATTTTGATGATAAGTATCCCTTGCAATTAAAAACGAGAGCATATCCCTTACACCAGGATCATCCGTCATCGCATACAGCCGGGTCACCTGAAGGCGCCCTTGAGATTCCGCATTTAAGTTTGCGCGAAAATCCGCGAGCAAATTTCCGCTTGCAATAATGTATTTGGCATTCCACGGATAGCCCTCACTATCTGATGGCATTGCACCCAAACCGGACACAATCGCATGCTGAGGATTCATTCCCGACATTACTGCTGCAATAGCGGGATTGCTTTTATAAGCATCCTCCTGTACATCAGCTGGCGCATGATCCAGAAGTCTGGAAATCATTGTCGCCAGCATTTCGACGTGTGCAATCTCTTCAGTGCCTATGTCACATAACAAATCTTTATATTTGGCATCCGCCCTGCAATTAAAGCCTTGGAACAAATATTGCATCATCACACTGATCTCACCGAATTGGCCGCCCAGTATTTCTTGAAGCTTTTTCGCATACACCGGATCGGGATGAGCTGGCTTTGCTTGATATTGAAGCTCTTTAATATGATAAAACACATGCATTCCTCCCTACACTTTCACACAACCTCAGCGTATGAAGGAAGAGGCCGATCGTGCAGGTCCCGTTTCATTTATTCATAAAAGCCGAGCTTAACAGCTTCCACATATCGAGAAAATAGATCGTTTTGTGTGTAGCTTTTATCACGGCAGCCAAAATGGCGAAACAACGCCTTTCGCTGTGCCGTGCTTACTTCCAATTGCAGCCCCATTTCCCTTTTCGTCCGATTGACAATATTTTCGGGATGGACACCTGCCAGCCGGCCTTTCTCACTCGTGAGCTCGGCGCTGAAGCCCGCTTCATTCAGCCGCTCACAAATGAGCTTAGCTTTTTTACGGTCCGCGCCTCCGACCAGCGTATGCGGAGTTTTTGGATCATGGTACCCATGAAATGCCAATGCGTAATGGTGGGCATTGACTTTTTCTAAAGCCAGCGGCTCGTCAAACCGAGTGCTTGTCAGGTGTAAAGAACGGTTGTTTCGTTGCTTCACACCTTCAAATAAATAAATGGAACATTGATCGGAAAATGCCCGTACCAATTCACTGACACCGGGCTCAATTTTGCCGCCGTGGGGACCGAGGACAATAAGCTCACTTCCGTTTTTCTCGTCATATATAATCCGGTACTCCGATTCAGAAGCAGAAAGGGCTGCAAAACTTTCATACTTATCTTTCATTTTGAACGCTCTCCTTTACCAGTCAGCACCAGTTTACTCTACTCACCTATGAATGAAAACCTTTTTATTGTATGATTTGATCAAGCACATATCAGGAGGGATATCATGGGATTTATTGATGGATTACTTGGAAATGCATCGACACTGTCAAAGGCTGCGGCGAAGGAAGAACTGGCTCATATTTTGCTGGAGGGTGAGAATGTCAATGCCGCGTTTAAATTGGTTCGCGACCTACTTGTCTTTACTGATAAGCGGCTTATTCTTGTAGATAAGCAGGGAATCACAGGCAAGAAAACGGAATTTCAATCAATTCCGTACAAAAGCATTTCCAGATTCAGCGTAGAGACCGCCGGCCGCTTTGACCTAGATTCAGAGCTGAAAATCTGGATTTCCGGCGCGGAACTTCCCGCTGTTTCAAAACAGTTTAAAAAAGATGAAAGCATTTATGATATTCAAAAGGTTCTTGCAGCAGTTTGTATGTAAGGTGAAACGGAAGCTCAGCAGCTTCCGTTTTATTGATTACAGCTTTTCCATTATTTTCGCTTTTGTTTTCGGACCGTAAATCCCATCTGCCGTTAATCCGCTGACAGACTGAAAACGTTTCACGGCATTTGCTGTTTTCGGGCCATAAACACCATCAACGCCATGGTTTTTCGCCCCTTTATCAGGATAAAAATAAAGAGCAGCTAAAGCGGTCTGCACCTGCTTTACGTTTGTCCCTTTCGTCAGCGGGCTTGTCACTTTGATCACTCCGGATGGGAGCGGATAGGAAGATGCGGCATGGCTTTTACAAGAAGATGCCGCTTGAGACAGCTTAATCACCTGTCCGACCTTGATGTGATCCGGGTCAGTAATATGATTTATGTTTTGCAGTGTTTTCACACTGACACCATGCGATGCGGCAATACCGGACAGTGTGTCGCCTTTTTTCACATGGTATTCAGACGCCGAAGAAGAGACTGAAGCCTTTTTCACTGACACGCTTCCGTTCAATTCCTTTTCAATTGCCGCCTTCACTTGATCCCAGCGCCCCTCTGATAAAATGCGGTGCGGGCAGTACTTGCCGCTCCAGTCCTGATGCTTTCTCACCCGGTCTATTCCCCAGCCCCGCTCTTTCAAAAGCTGAGCCACGAAAGAAATCGCCAAGGCTTCGGCCGCTTCATACTTTGGACCTCCCGATTTGCTGTAGCAAATCTCAACACCGATTGATTTGCGGTTTCCTGTACCATTTGTGCCATCACCCGTATGCCATGCGTTTCGGTTAAGCGGCAGGCCTTGAATCACCTCTTTATCATCAACTGCAAAATGGAAGCTTGTCGAGCTGGTATTTCCAATCATATAGCTGATTTCATTAGCCGCTGAGGCGTCGTTTGCCGTGTTGTGGATGGTAATGTATTCAGCGGACATCGCATTGGGGCACTTCAGCGCGTATTTCGCCCCAGAAACCAAATTTTGCTTTACTTGAATGCTCACCTATCATCTCTCCTTTTTCTTTTTCACCAATAGGTGGCATTCGTAGGACGAAAAACTCATTTCATCCGTCACCGTAATATGGATAATTGTGTTAAACTAAAATTCAATAGGAGGGAAATGATCATGCACACGTATTTAATGCTGACAACAAGAACAGATCAATTCAATCAGGAGCATGTAGCCGGACACTATGAATTTTTGGACCGCTTACAGGCAGAAAAACGTTTAAAAATGTTCGGGCCATTCAGCGACGCCACAGGCGGAGCCTACGTCATAGAAGCAGATTCGCCAGAAGAAGCGAAGGAAATCGGCCATCAAGATCCGCTGGTGGCAAGCGGATCTTCCGAGCTGACGATAAGGGAATGGAAGCTGAAATAAAAAAGACCCCTGGGGGTCTTTTTTCGTCAATATCATGTTTGATTACGTGCCGCAATATGAAATGTTTTATCTTCTTTGTCTGCTGTCTCTCCTGGATGGACCATCACCTGAGTAAAGCTGAACCCGACCGCAACGAGCAACAAACCTGACATCCATTTAGATTTCATATAAACAATCTCCTCTCTGGATTTGTTTTTGTGCGTGCACCATTTTCTCATAAAATGAAAGTGCTTTTTCAGGCTGTCCGTTTTCTATATAGAATTGGGCAGCATCATGCGCCAGCTCTTCAATATAAGGATACAGCATATGTTCTTCAAGAAATTGAAAGGTGTGTGAGACTGATTCTGTGTTCATGTTTTTTCCGTATAACGCATGTAAAAATTGAAAAAGCTCCACAAACAAATCATCACTGTATTGACGGGCGATTTCCAATCCTTCACGATACTTTTTTTGCGCTTCGGCATCATTTTTTTGTTTATACAGAACCTGTGTTAAAGAGTAGATAGAATGCGGAAGATTATCGAACTTTTCCGACTTGCAAATAGAAACGGATTTCTCAAAGTATTCGGCTGCCTTTTGCAGTTCACCCATTTTCTCAAAACAGTTTCCGAGATTATACAGGGCCGAACTGATCAAGCGGGGATTGCCTTCTTTCTTTGCAAGATCTAAAGCCAGTTCTAAGTGGGGCAATGCTCTTTCTGGATACTGCATATCATCATAATTTCCTGCAATAACGAATTCACATTGGATTCTGCGGACGGTGTACGTTTCATACATTTGGTACGTTTCTAAGGCCTGAACGGCGTAGCTCATTGAAACATAGGTTTGTTTTAAATTGTAAAAGATCTCGGCCATTTTAAAAGCAAACTCGGCTTTTTCAATATCATCCGAGACGAGGGCAAGATTCTTTTCCGCCCGCTTATAGTACATCATGGCACTGACAAACATTTTCTGCTTAAATTCAAACATTCCGCGAAAAAAGTTAAAGTAATAATCGAGAAGCCCGGTCAGCTTGTACTGATTCCCCTCTATGTCTTCTAATAATTCTGAAAATTCCAGCTGCGACGTGTCCTCTCCTAAAGGCTTAATGTAATCCAGCATGACTCGATGCCTGAAATCCATTAAAGAATAATACAGCAGTAAATCTTGGTCTTCTTCCATATCCTCGATTTCTCTTTCTACTTCGAGCTTGACCCGTTCGGCTTCAGCCACGTGGAACTGCCGGATATGGGTATACCATTCATTAATTTTAAGCCCGACATAAGAGGACGGAATCGTCTGCTTCATCCTCAATTAATCCCCCCTTTTGAGTTACCCGAGATATGTCATATTTTATCATATTTACTAGAAAAAGAAGAACGCAAAAAGACCGCAATTGTCGAATTTCGGCTAACCGCAACAAAAAAGCGCGGGTTTTCAAAACCCGTGCTTTCATTTAGTGAAAACCGACCTTGTTTCTTTCCATCCAGCTTCCGTGCCGGCTTTTTCTTTGTTCTCCTGTCATGTCTTTTACCATGGCTTCAATATGATGCTCCCCTTCTTGGTGCCATTGAAGGGCAGAAGATACATATAATTCTCCCAGCTGGGCAAAGGAAAAGCCTTCTGTAAGCTTCGCGGCACTTTTGATTTCTTCTTCATTCAGGAAGATGCCAAAGCCTCTCATTTTCATATATTCCCGCCGCAGCTCTTCATCCGGAAGCCCGATTTCGTAGGCACGGTCAAACCGTCCTGCACGATTCATCAAGCCCGGATCGATCTTTTCGGGATAATTTGTCGTGCCGATGAGAAAAATCCCCTCTTTTGATGTCGCGCCGTCCAGCGTATTGAGAAAAAAGGATCGCACATCTTCCGGCATCGAATCTATATCCTCGATGACCAAAACTGCAGGAGCGAGTCGTCTCGCTGACTGAAAGACTTCTTCTATTGTCTCGCTCGACGTAAATTCTGTAATTTGCCAATAGGCAACAGGTGCATCGATACTGCCTGCAATCGACTTTACTAATGTTGTCTTTCCATTTCCGGGAGGTCCATATAACAGGATGCCGCGCTTGTAAGGGATGTTATACGTTTGATAAAACGTTTTATCACTATGAAAAAATTGATCAATTGACCGGTATATCTCTTTTTTCAACACTGGGCTCATCATCACCTGATTTCGTTGAACCTCTCTGACGATCGCTTCCTGTTCTTTTGAAGTCCCGCCATCCCCATCCGTAAAAACGGTCACTTTCCGCTTGCTTTTTTCCCAAAGGCGTGGCCTGACGCTCTCTAGGAATGCACGCATTTTTTCATCGTTAACCGCAAACAGGCAATCGAAACTCATCATGCTCCCATCTTGAAAATATGGAATTCTGGCAAAAGCAACACCCTTTTCAGGATATGCATATACGCTGTTTCGTATAGATTGATGAACGGTATAATCCGGTTCTTTTTCATCTTCATCGTAAGCGAAGGTTTTCTTTTCAAGCTTTTCAAATATATAAGCCACATGCTTAGGCTCCAATGAACCGCTCCGGACATCTTCTTCAAGAAGCTCCCAGTACTCAGTGTTCGGGTCATCACTTGCATAAAGCTCATAGAAAACGCCATATTGATCATAAAGCGCCTCTTCAATTCGTGTAATAAGATAACCGAAAGTGCCGTAGCCCGCCGCAGCTCTTTCATTCTCTTTTTCTTCGTACTGATAAATGAAAGGTATGTTTGTCATGTTAATCTCCATTTCTTGTTCTTTTGTGAACGTTATATAGACGATTGACATCGCTTTTTGTTTCATCCCACAGCATATTGCTTGTGAAATGATAACCGTTGATATAGGATTTCATTGCACCATTTATTTTTCATATGGAGGAGATCATATTGAGTCAATCCAATCAAATTGTGAGCCATTTTTTATCCCATCGAAACGTGACAAATGAGCTGGCTGAAAAAATCAGCAAAGACCATTACAGCTACAAACCGGCTGAAACATCAATGTCAGCGGAGGAGCTGGTCAAACACATTCTTACGTCTTTCCACTTGTTTGCAAATGTCATTAAAGAAGGCAACGCCTCACCATTCCAAAACAAACAGGAAGAAGTGGAAACAGATCTCAATGTTTTGGCAAAATCATATACAGAAAAAACGGCCGCTATCCTTGAACAGCTGACTGAAGAGCAACTGGACAGAGAAATTGATCTGACAGCCACTTTTGGCAGAAACATCACAGGCCGCACACTGCTTCAGCTTGCGATGGAGCATGAAATTCACCATAAAGGCAACCTGTTCGTTTATGTGCGGGAAATGGGGCACACAGAACTTCCTTTCTATCAGCAGCGCATGTAAATACATAAGACAAAAAGATACCGTTTCAGGGTATCTTTTTTTGTGCCCCTTGCTTCCTGCTGGATTCTGTCCAGACACTCATTCTAGGGCAAATGAATAAAGATATTGAGCAAACCAAAAATTCAAGCAGCAAACGCATAAACATTCTAAACATTCAATTGATTAACTTGACCTAATTATATATCATCTGATAAAAATAGTCGGGTTTTCAGGAGGCCTTTATCATGAGTGTAAGCATCATATTGATGGGTTTGTTTGTCGGAGCCTTAGTCGGATTGACAGGAGTGGGCGGAGCGGCCTTATTAACTCCTCTTTTAATTGTGCTTGGCATTAATCCTTCGATCGCTGTCGGTACGGATCTTGTATATAACTCGATCACAAAGCTGTTTGGCGTTGCCTCCCATTGGCGGCAGAAAACGATTAACTTTACATTAGTCAAATACTTAGCCATCGGCAGTATTCCGAGTGCTTCTCTAGCCATTGGCATATTGCATTTGTTCCCCGCCTTTCACCAGCATCAGGAAGACATTATAAAGCACGCTCTTGGCTATGTGTTAACGCTAGTTGCCATTTCCATTATCGTTCGTTTGTTTTTGGATAGAAAACTTCGCCCCAACCGCTGGCAGCTGATGCCGCTTGAAAATAAGCGGACGCTCACGATTCTCATTGGTGTCGTGTTTGGATTTATCGTCGGATTAACATCAATCGGTTCCGGCTCATTATTTGCCATTGCCATGATTTACTTATTTAACATGAAAGCGTCACAGATTGTCGGAACCGATATCGCGCATGCTTTTCTTCTCGTGACAGCAGCAGGCATCTTGAACGCAAGCTTCGGAAGCGTAGATTATATGCTGGCAGCTAACCTGCTGCTCGGTTCAATTCCCGGCGTGCTGATTGGAAGCCATCTCTCACCTCGCTTCTCCCCGCGTCCGCTGCAATTTATTATGGCGTCCATCATTCTGATCAGCGGCTTAAAACTGATTTAATGAAAAAGGCTATCCCCTCGCAGGATAGCTCTTCTTCATTATAACGTCACACCTGATTTAAAAATGGCAAGTTCTCTGAAATCATTTTTTTCATGGTTCACAAGCTGACCACTGGCCACTTCAATCATATAGTGGATAAACTCCCGCAGTACATATTCCTCATGCACATCATCCTCCGCTAAAAGACCCGCGTTGAAATCAATCCAATGCGGCTTCGTCTCATACAGCTGGGTGTTTGTCGCGACCTTCACTGTCGGGACAAAGGTGCCAAACGGCGTGCCTCTTCCCGTTGTAAACAAGACAATTTGGCAGCCGGCAGCCGCCAATGCGGAGGACGCGATTAAGTCATTGCCTGGCGCGCTCAAAAGCGTCAGCCCGTTTGTCTTGAGCACTTCGCCGTATTTCAAGACATCCGTGACAGGGGAAATCCCCGCTTTTTGCGTGCAGCCCAGCGATTTATCCTCAAGCGTAGTGATGCCGCCCGCTTTGTTGCCCGGTGAAGGGTTTTCGTACACCGGCTGTTCGTGTTTGATAAAATATTGTTTGAAATCATTGATTAAATGGACAATTTTATGAAACACTTCCTCATTGGCAGCCCGCTGCATCAGGATGGTTTCCGCACCGAACATCTCCGGGACTTCCGTCAGCACCGTGCTTCCTCCCTGTGCGATGATATAGTCTGAAAAACGGCCAAGCAGCGGATTTGCCGTTACGCCGGAAAAACCGTCCGACCCTCCGCATTTCAGCCCGATTTTCAGTACAGACAGCGAAATGTCTTCTCTCCTATCCCCTTTAGCGGCTTCATGAATTTCCTTCAGCAACGCAACGCCTGCCTCCATTTCATTCGTCACCGACTGCGATTCAAGAAACTTCACCCGATTCAGATTCACATCTTGCAGCGCTTCCTTCATTCCTGCCAGCTCGTTGTTTTCACAGCCAAGCCCTAACACCAAGACGCCGCCGGCATTTGGGTGGCGAATGGCATTTAGAAGGATTTGCTTCGTATTTTCGTGGTCGTCGCCAAGCTGCGAGCAGCCGTATTGGTGTTTTAACACGAGCACGTTATCGAATGGAGCGATATCCCCCGTTTCTTTGACAAAACGCCGGAGCATTTTTTCAGCGATCCCGTTGACGCAGCCGACAGTCGGCACAATCCACAATTCATTCCGTACACCGGCATCTCCGTTTTCTCTTCTAAATCCCTTAAACGTCCGGTTTTCATTTGAATACGGATTTTCATCAAATCTCGGTGTATAGCTGTATGTTTGGATATCAGACAGGTTTGTTTTCGTATTATGGACATGAATATGCTCTCCGATCGATATATCTTGTGATGCATGCCCGATTGGAAATCCGTATTTGATGATGCTGTCGTTTTCTTTGATAGGCTGGAGCGCAATCTTGTGGCCTCTTTTAATATCATCCTTCACTTCAATCGACTCGCCGTCCGCATTCAGCCGCTCTCCCTTCCCGATATCCCGCAGAGCAAGAAGGACATTATCTTGTTTATGAATCTTGATAAATGACTTCATCGCACTTCTCCCCTTTGTGTGCAGCTTTGTTCAAGAGCCCGCTGCATGCCCAGCTTATGAATATGATTCAAGTGATCAGCGACTCTTTCAGTCAGCCTCGGTATCTCGTTCAGATCTGCCCCCCACAGCCGCTCTTCGCCTAACACCCTTGAGGCAATACGGAGCATGTCTCCATCCTCCTGATGCCACACCTCTTTGAAAAATTGAAGAACAGCCGGATCATCCTGCAAATACTCGTTTCCCTGATAAAAATACAGAAGAGCGCTGAAAGAAAACACCATGCGTTCAGGAAGCTGTCCTTTCTGTTCAACATATTCCTGAATGGTCGGCAGGTTTCTCGTTTTGAATTTGGAAACGGAATTCAATGCGATGCTTTCTAAATAATGCTTCATATACGGGTTTTTGAAACGGTTCAGCACATCGTCAGCGTATTGAGAAAGCCCTTCCATTTTTAAAACAGGAAGAATGTCGTCACTGATCATCTCTCTAATAAACTGCCCTACTTCCGGATGCTCTACAGCATCCCGCACCGTTTTCAAGCCGTATAATAAAGCCACTGGCGTCATGGCCGTATGAGCGCCATTTAAAATTCTCACTTTTTTGGTTCGATATGGAGTGAGGTCGCTGACGATCTTTGTATGGAGCCCGGCAGCTGCAAAGGGCAGTTCCTCTCCAATCCACTTCGGCCCCTCGATCACCCATAAATAATACTGTTCTCCCACAACAATCAAATCATCTTGATAGCCCAGATCTGCCGTGATCTCATCAATGCGATCCACAGGAAAACCCGGGACAATGCGATCGACTAAACTATTGCAAAACGTGTTGGCCTCATGAAGCCACTGTGTAAACCCTTCTTCCAGCTTCCATAGATCCGCATAATGAAGAACCGTTTCCTTCAGCTTTTCGCCATTATTCTCGATCAGCTCACATGGGATTAAGACACACCCTTTTGTCTGATCTCCTTTAAAAGCCTGATAGCGAAAGTAGAGAAATGCCGTTAATTTCCCAGGGAATGTTTGTTGCGGCCTATCCTCTAAACGATCCTTTTCATCACATACAATACCGGCCTCAGTGGTATTGGAAATGATAAATCTCAGGTCTTCGCTTGAAGCCAGTTCTTTGTATGCTTCATAATCAGAAAACAGATCAATGCCGCGGCTGATTGAGTTGATAATCATATGCTCGTTTACCGCTTCTCCGTCTTTCATTCCCTGTAAAAAAAGCGTGTATAAACCATCTTGCTGATTTAACCTTTTGATTTTTTCTGACCCTCTCGGCTGCACAACTGCGATGCTCCCATGAAAATCAGTGTGTTGATTCAATTGATCAATCTGCCAATCGACAAACCCTCGCAGAAAGTTTCCTTCTCCAAATTGAAGGATTTTTTCCCGGTACTGAGTATAGTGATCGTACACGTTTTTATTGAGCTTCTGCACCTTCATTGCCTCCATCTCTTATTTATGCACACGTTAACATTTTTCTGTATAAAGAATGCCCGCTGAACACGGGGCATCATATCGTCAATTGTCTAACTGAATCACGGACCATAAATTCTGTATTTTCGAAGATTTTTTCTGCTTTTGTTTCCGGTTCGCTGATCAGCGACAACAGTTTTTGCGCGCCGAGCACGCTGATTTTCTCCACTGGGCGCTTTACTGTTGAAAGCCTTGGTGTGATGTATTGCGAAAACCCAATATCATCAAATCCGATTACGGAAATGTCATCAGGAACCCTCAGGCCCTTGGCGAATATCGCATTCATCGCTCCGATTGCCATATCATCATTCGAACAAAAGACAGCGGTTGGAGGATTCGGCAGTGCCAGCAGCCGTTCCATCGCTTGAAAGCCGCTTTCCATATCGTATTGCCCTTTGACACTGTATTCATGTTTGATCGGTATATGATGATGAATCAATGCGGCTAAGTAGCCCTCCTTTCGCTGCTGGGAGGATTTAAAGCCTTCTATTCCTTCGATGATGGCGATATCTTGATGTCCGTTTGTAATGAAGTATTCTACAGCTTCCTGAGAGCCTTCCTTGTCATTGGACAAGATATTCGTGATGCTGCGGTCATCAATATCGCGGTTCAGTACGACGAGCGGGATGTTTTTTTCCCGAATATGATAAATAAAAGAATTATCAATGTCACTTTGGCTCATTAAAATGATGCCGTCATATCTCATCGGCGTAACAGAGTCATAGGTTTTCAGATCATCAATGCCGCGCACATAAAGATTGTAATTCTCACTTATGGCTTGGTTTACGCCTTTGATTGTATGAGCGAAGAAGCTGTGTGAGGTTCCGTTTGTAATGCTTGTAAAGAAAAGCCCGATCGTATGAGACTTTTGCATCGCCAGGCTTTTCGCGTTTACATTTGGCGTATAGTTAAGCTGTGCTGCGAGCTCCAGTATTTTTTTCTTCGTATGTTCTTTGATGTAAGGGCTGTTGTTGAGTGCTCTGGAAACGGTTGTGTGGGATACATTTGCGAGTTTTGCGATATCTTTTATGGTTACCATCTAATTCCCTTCCTTACCATACCGGCTGCGATTTACTGTATATTGTATCATCAAACATACCGCCTCTCCCACTATATTTCCAGATTAATAAGTCATCGAATCCTTCGTTCCTGTTCCTGCCGGTTTGCCGATGATCGGACGGACAAAACGAATAACAGCAAGTGAAGCGAAGACCGCCAGCCCTCCGGCAAGCAAAAATGCTCCAGAAAACGTGCCCGTTTGGTCAACGATAAAACCGGTGAAAGCCGGTCCGATAATTCCTGCCGTGTTGGCGAGGAAATGCATGAAGCCGCCTACAGAACCGACATTGTTTTGATCGACCACATCTTGAATGACAGCCCAATAGATCGCGCCGGTTAAATAGAGAAAGAATACTGATAAAGCGACAAGTGTGACAGCCCCCGCAGTAGTTGTCACAATCCCTGCCAAACCAATCAGGATCGCCGATGAAAACAAACATGAGACAAGCACAACCTTGCGCGAGAACAGCACACCTTTTCGGGCTGTTTTTTTATACACATAGTCAGAAACAAATCCCCCCGCCGCAAGGCCGATGAAGCCTAAAATCCACGGAATGACCGTAATCACACTCATCGATTCAACACTTACCCCCCGCTCTTCGACAAGGTAGCTCGGAAACCACGTCAAAAAGAAGAAGAGGATGTAGTTGTAAGCGAAAAAAGCAAATGCTGTGAACAGGACTGTTTTTTGCTTCAGGTAAAAAATAAGCGGAATGTTTTCACGGGGAGACGTTTCTGTTTTGATCGCGGGGGCATCTCCCATCGCCGCTGGCGGCTTTTCTTTGACGAACTTGAGCCAAAGCACTGCCCATAATAATCCAATGATCATAATGAGAACGAAGGATACCTTCCAGCTGAAAGCGATTGCGATCATGCCGACGATCGGTCCGGAAATGGCTCCCCCGAGCGGCGTTCCGCTATTGGTCACCCCGATAACGGATGCCCGTTGTGTCGGCGGGAACCAGTTATTCACCATCTTATTGATGGTCGCAGACAGCGGACCTTCTCCCATTCCAAAGAGGATGCGTATCATCAGCAGGCTGACAAAA
Organism: Bacillus sp. MSP13; assembly: GCF_000815295.1. Lineage (NCBI taxonomy): Bacteria > Bacillati > Bacillota > Bacilli > Caryophanales > Bacillaceae > Bacillus > Bacillus sp. MSP13. The sequence goes on along the minus strand of NZ_JXAQ01000003.1, from coordinate 107,199 downwards.
CCAACGGCGAGGGCGACTGCGCCGCTGAACAGCGACCAAACGACCATGGCGACAAACAAGGTCAGCTTCGCCCCATAGCGGTCAGACGCGACTCCCCCAAGAAAGTTGAAAATGGCGTAACCAACCGAAAAACTGCTGAAAATCAAGCCCATTTGCGTGGCAGACAATGTGAGATCATCCTGAATAAAAGGTGCGGCAATAGAAAGCGCCGAGCGATCCAGATAATTAATCACTCCTGCCAAGAACAAAAAAAGGATAATGGGAAGCTTATCTTTTGAGAACATCTCAACCTCACCCCTATGTTGGTTCAGTTTCTGTTGTGCTGATTCGCTACACGCCTGAATAAGCCATAAATCCTCCATCGACAGGGACGGTAATTCCGGTGACAAAACCGGAATAGGATTCATCCGCCAGCCAAAGAAGCGTGCCGAGCAGGTCTTCCGGTTTTCCAAAGCGCTTCATCGGTGTTCCCGCAATAATGTTGTTAGATCGGCTGGTGAATGTTCCATCTTGATTGATCAGCAGATCATGATTTTGTTTCGTCAGAAAGAATCCTGGGGCAATCGCATTAACCCGCAGCCCGGTCTCGGCAAAATGAACGGCCATCCACATCGTAAAATTATTGATCGATGCTTTGGCGGCACTGTATGCCGGAACCTTCGTCATCGGTGAATAAGCACTCATGGAAGAAAGGTTGATAATCGCAGGTGAATCAGCCTTCAGCAGCTCTTTTCCAAACACTTGAGAGGCCAGAAACGCACCGGTGAAGTTGGTGGAGAATACGGTTAAAAAGCCCCCCTCATCCAGATCAAAAAAGGATTGGCCTTCTCCCGCTTCTTCATACGTCTCCACATCGGTTATCGCATCAGGATGATTGCCGCCAGCCCCGTTTATTAGCAGATCGACAGAGCCAAAACGGCCGAGGATATCCTCCTTTGCCTGCACCAGTGACCCCCTGTCCAGCACATCCGCAGAAACAGAGCATGCTGTGCCGCCGGCAGCCGCAATCTTATCCACGACCGCTTGGCCTTTTTCAGCCGTCCTGTTCAATATCGCTACCTTCATGCCTTGTCTGGCAAGCTCTCGGGCCATCGCTGAGCAAAGCACGCCGCTTCCGCCAGTGATGACAGCCGTTTTACCAGCCAGGTTCTCATGCCGCGGAATCATGCTTTCACCTCTTTTTTCGCCTTTGCTTCATATGCGTCCCACAGCCCGTTCAAATACATAATGCCAAGGGCCCGATCGTACAAGCCATAACCCGGGCGACATTGCTCACCCCAAAGATGGCGCCCATGATCCGGTCTCACATATCCTTCGTAATCCTGCTTATGCAGTTCTTCCATCACGCCTTGAATGTTGATCGAACCATCATTTGTCAGATGAGATGTTTCAATAAAATCGCCATTCTCGTAAATTTTCACATTGCGAATATGTGAAAAGGGGGCGATGCCGGCATACCTTTTAGCGATTTCCATCATGTCATTTGCGGGATTGGCTCCCATTGAACCTGTACAAAGGGTGATGCCATTAGACGGTGAATCTGATATCGCTCTTAGTCTCTTATAACTTGCCGTCCCTGTGATAATGCGCGGCAGTCCGAAAATCGGCCATGGCGGATCATCCGGATGAATGGCCATTTGAACACCGTGACTTTCTGCAACCGGAAGAATTTCTTCCAAAAAGAATGATAAATTGTCCCATAGCTGTTCTTCATCGACCGTTCTGTATGCTGCAAACAGCTCTTTGATCCGGGCTAATTTTTCCGGCTCCCACCCCGGCAGTGTCATGTCAGATGCTTGCTCCACCGTCCGAATCAGCTCTTGGGGCTCAAGGCTCTCCACCTTGGCCTTTTCAAAAAACAAAGCGGTTGATCCATCCTCCAGCGGGCGGAACATGTCCGTGCGTGTCCAGTCAAAAACCGGCATAAAATTATAGCAAATCACTTTCACGCCAAATTCGGCAAGATTGCGGATTGTTTGTTTGTAGTTTTCAATATACCGGCCGCGTTCTTCCTTACCGAGTTTAATCGCTTCATGAACATTCACGCTTTCCACAACTTCAGCATGAAAACCATAGGATTGAATATATTCGGTCTCGGCTCTAATTTCATCTTTTTCCCACACATCGCCGACAGGTTTTTGATGGAGAGCCCAGACGATGCCTTTGACTCCGGGAATTTGCTTCACGTGTTCAAGTGTGACTGTATCGTTGCCTCGGCCATACCATCGAAATGTCATATTCATGTGCACACCTCCGGATTCAGTCGATTAATCAAACGTGATGACGGCTTTCCGCACTTGATCTGGTTGCTCCTTGATAAGCTCAAATGCGTGATGGACGTCATCTACTGAAAATGTATGCGTTATCAGCCCATTATGCGTTAACCATCCTTTATTCAAAAGCTCTACCACTTTCGGAAATTGATTGGTCTGCAATCTCGATCCGGTTATCGTGACTTCTTTTTTGGTTATCGGGAGCTGAGAAATTTGTGCCGCTCTTTCATCAAATCCAAGGACAACCACATGCCCCGCCGGAGAAACGGCCTCAACTGAAAGCTCAAAAGTCGCCGGCAGACAAACCGCATCAATGACCACATTGGCTCCTTCATTCCCAGTCCATTCCCGGACCCGATCAGCAACATGTTCTGTTTGTGCATTTACGACAGCATCGGCACCGTTTTCTTTCGCAAATGCCAGCCGTTCGCTGTTCAAGTCAGTCATCATGACGGCAGCGCCCGCCAGCTTTGCCATTTTTAACACACAGATCCCGATGGGCCCCGCTCCCTGGATCAGAACGGTGTCTCCTTTTTCCACCTGGCCTCTCCACACTGCCTGGGCGCCTATCGTATAAGGCTCGGCCATGACCGCTTCCTCCCAAGGCAAGTCCTTTGAGACTGCGTGAAGCTGTCTTTCCGGAAGCACAACATATTCCCGCATGCCGCCGTCCACATGTACGCCGAACACAGAAAGCTTTGCGCAGACATTCGGGCGCCCTTTGCGGCAGGCATAACACGTCCCGCAATAAGAAATCGGCTCAATCACAACGTGGTCACCGGTTTTTAGGCTCTGCACATTCGCGCCAACTTCCTCCACTTGCCCCGTTACCTCGTGTCCGATGACTCTCGGGAGGGTGGCGAGCGGATTCGTGCCATGATAAATGTGCATGTCTGAGCCGCAAATCCCAACTCGCTTGACTTTCACGAGCACTTCATCATCCTTTGATAGAACCGGCTTCTTCATCTCCGCTGTCACCAGATCATACGCCTTTCGCACTTGAACCGCTTTCATTTTTCTCACCTGCTTTTTAAAAATTCATACACGCTCCGAGCGATTGATATTCCGTGCACCTTATTTCTTTCTTCATGCAGCTGTTCGATCTCGCCGGGTACATACACTCTCTCGACTCCAGCAGCCGGCGGTGACTGCTGCAATTCATTGAGCATGGCATCCATCTGCTCTAAAAACGTATCATGGTCTGTAAAAAAGGACGGATTGATCGCGCAAACGTAATGACCCAGCTTTCTTTTTTGCTCAAGCCCGCTGTACATTTTGGCGATATGAGGGCCAAAAGCCGCGCCCGCCAGCAATCCAGAAAACACATCTACTATTATAGATAGCCCATAGCCTTTCGGGCCGCCGAATGTTGAAAGAGAGGCGACCTTGTAAGGATCAGTTGCTGCTTCTCCGTTTTCATCGACTCCCCATCCCTCGGGAATGGCTTCGCCCTCTTCACGGGCCTGCAAAATCTTCCCAAAAGCCACTTTGGAGGTCGCCATATCAAGGATAAATGGTTTTTTATGCTTAGCAGGGACACCGTAAGCAATCGGATTTGTCCCTAAAAATGGAGCCCTCCCTCCAAAAGGGACAACGATACTGTCCGTATGCGTCATTGCCATACCGATCAGCTTTTCGTCAGCCGCTTTTTGCACAAAATAGCTTAGCGCTCCGCAATGGCTGCTGTTTACAGCCGTCACCATGCCGACTCCGTTTTTCTTTGCCATGTCCATTGCACGGTCCATCGCCATATCACAAATCACATGGCCGAATCCGTCATCACCATCCAGTATCCCGGTCACAGGCCCGGTTTCTTTAAAAACAGGATGTGCTTCGGGGTTGATCCCTCCTGCCTTTAGCCTGTTTACATAGTGTTCTGTTCGCAGCACACCATGTGAGTGCACATTGCGTAAATCGGCGTGTACGAGGACATCTGCCACTTTTTCTGCGTCTCGTTCATTCAAATGGGCACAGGCCAGCTTTTGCCGAACAAGTTTCGTTGCTTCTTCAGCTGATATCGTTACCGTGTTCAATCATATGCCTCCTTCCTCTTTCATTCTTTGGGCACTCTCAATAGAAAACCCTTACAAATATATTTATTTACGGATTATTTTAAATATTCTTTACTTTATTTTGTCAGCTCTTTTGATGAATATCCTGAACAATCTGTGCATGCTGCTGATCTGTGAGTTTATAGAGAAAGCCGATAATGATCATCGCTAATGCCAAAGCTATAGCCGGATACAGAAGCAGCAGCGCTTTGATTCCGATCAGCGCCTGTGCTGTCTGGACAGCATTCGGCACATAGCCGATAATCCCTAAACCAATACCCGATAGAAAACCCGACAATGACTGGGCAAGCTTTCTGGAGAAGTTAAAAAGTGAATATGTCGTTGCTTCTTTCCGTTCACCGGATTTCCATTCGCCATAGTCAATAATATCGGAGACAAGCGCCCACGTGATGCCATTTGGGATACTGATTCCGATAAAGGCGATGCTGGCAAGAATCGTAAACACATAAACGTTTGATGGAAGCATAAAGTTGACCAGATCCGCGGCCACACTGATGCCGAAGCCGATCATTGCCGTTCTTTTCTTTCCAAATATTTTGACGAGCTTTGGCAGAAATATGACGCCCAAAAAGGAAGAACCGATAATAATAAAGTTCATATACGCCATCAGTTCAACATTGCCTAGATTATATTGTGCGAAATAGACGAGCATGGCGGATTTAATGTTGTATGCGGAAATTGAAAAAATCGTCATGAGGACAAGGGTTAACAGCGGTTTGTTTGTGATAAATGTTTTGACGACAGATGAGAATGTTAATTTTTCTTTTGGCGCTTCCGATATGACAATGCGCTCTTTGCAGTTGCGGTAACAAATATAAAACCAGACTACACCGAGCGCGGCGAACAAGCCCATGACCACCGGGTAACCGATCTTTGGATGATCAAACTTGACGAGCAGCGGCATCACGGCCACACTTGTGATAAACAAAGCCCCAAGTGATCCAATTTGGCGGAAAGTCGAAATGGAGGTTCGGTCCTCAGAGTTTTGAGTCATCGCTGCTCCTAATGAGCCGTACGGAATATTCACAAATGAATAACCGATGCCCCAGATCATATAGGATGCATATGCATAAATGAGTTTTCCGGTCGTTGATACATTGGGAGACAGAAAGATAAGAACAGTAAGCACCGCGAGCACGATGCTTCCGATTAATAGATAAGGCCTGAATTTCCCCCGTTTGCCGATATGTTTGCGATAATCAATAGATGATCCGACAATCGGATCTGTTATCGCCGCAAACAGCTTGCTGACTAAAAAAATGCCGCCGGCCATCGCAGCCGGGATTCCCGCTACATCAGTAAAATACTTTAATAAATAAATCTGGCCGAGATCAAACATAAAGCCGTTGCCAAAATCACCAAAACCATAGGATATTTTCTCTTTCAATGAAAGCCTTTTCTCCGTTTCGAGTGACACAACCTTATTTGCCAGTTCAGTTCGCATCTTCCACCTCTGTGTTTAAAAATTTTCGGGTAGTGGCCCGCTCAGGATGACGCATGATCACGCCTGAGCGGACATGTGGTTACACGTTTGCTTTCTCTTCTTGAAATTGAAAGTAGCGTTTCGCATTGTCATAGCAAATTCCCCGAACAATGCTTCCCAAAAGCTCCATGTCACGCGGCACTTCACCGTTTTCCACCCATTCCCCAATCAAATTGCAAACGATCCGCCTGAAATATTCATGGCGCGTATAGGAAAGAAAGCTTCTGGAATCGGTGAGCATGCCGATAAAGCGACTGAAAAGCCCGACGTTTGATAACGCTTTCATTTGCTCAAGCATCCCGTCTTTTGTATCGTTAAACCACCAGGCTGTGCCAAATTGGATTTTCCCCGGGGTAACACCATCCTGAAAACTGTTGATCATGCTGGCGATGACATAGTTATCGTTTGGATTCAATGAATATAAAATCGTTTTCGGCAGCTTCTTCTTCATCTCAACTGAGTTCAGCAGCTTGTATAAAGGCTTAGCAATGTCTTCATCATTCATAGAATCATAGCCTGTGTCAGGTCCGAGCCTCTTCATCATTTTTGTATTCGTGTTTCTTAAGGCGTTGATATGAAACTGCATCGCCCAATCGAGCTCCGCATACAAACCACATAAAAACTGAAGCGTATACGTCTTAAATTTCTTCTCATCCTCATAAGAAATCTCTGTTCCTTGTAATCTGTCAGAAAAAATCCGTCCCGCTTCCTCTTTTGTCGTTTCAGCAAATACCATCGAATCTATCGCGTGATCAGACACTCTGCCGCCGGCTGAATGGAAGAATCGCACCCGTTTTTCCAGCGCCTCTAGAAACTCATTATAGGTTGTAATCGGTATGGCTGCCGCATCTTCAAGTGCCTGCACCCAATCAGGAAAGCCTTCACGATTGATCTCAAGTCCCTTATCCGGCCGAAACCCGGGCAGCACGCTGACAGGAAAATCTTTGTCTTCTTTTAATAATAGATGGTATTCAAGAGAATCGACGGGGTCATCAGTCGTGCAAACGACCTTTACATTTGATTTCACGATGAAATCCCTCGCGCCAAAGCCTTCTCCTTGAAGCAGTTCATTCGTCCGTTTCCATATCGCGGGCGCTGATTGCTCATTTACAATCTCATCAATGCCAAAATAACGCTGCAGTTCTAAGTGAGTCCAATTGTAGAGCGGATTGCCGATCGCCATCGGCACGGTTTTCGCCCAGGCCATAAACTTCTCCTCATCAGGCGCATCACCGGTAATGTATGTTTCTTCAATTCCATTGGCTCTCATGAGGCGCCATTTGTAATGGTCTCCATACAGCCAGGCTTCTGTGATGTTTTGAAATTTCTTATTTTCATAGATTTCTTTCGGGCTTAAGTGGCAGTGATAATCAATAATCGGCATGTCTTTCGCATGATTGTGATAGAGGCTGACAGCGGTTTCATTTTTCAGCAAAAAATGTTCGCCCATGAAGGGTTCCATGTCCTCACCGTCTTTCATTCGATTTCAAAATGTTAACGTTAACATTTTGATTTAGCTTTATTTTACCTTTATATTCCTCTGCAATCAATCTCTTTTTCGAAAATGAATTGTTAACGTTAGCAAACACATAAAAAAAGACATTGCCGGAAAGCATCCCGAAAGGATGGCTTTTGGCAATGTCGATCCCACAAGAAAGGCTTAGTAAGCCAGGCTGAAAAGTCCTTTAATGTGTGTTAAGTAGCGTACGTTACTTGCTTCTTTCATCAAGGAAGCAGGAAGGCCTTTAAGCGGTGTAGAATTAGCACCAATGATGGCAACCGCATCTTTGCGTCCAAGGCTTGCAAGTGTACCAGAGTTTACTGGATTGAATGTTTCAAGCGTTTTGCCTTCTAAGTAAGCGAATAGGTTGTAGCCGATCAGCTCACCCATTTGCCATGCGATTTGTGCAGTCGGCGGGTATGGACGGCCGTCTGGAGCGAAGTAAACTGCGCTGTCACCGGCAACGAATACATCCTCATGAGATGTAGATTGCAGGAAGTCGTTTACTGTTGCACGTCCGCGGTTCACTTCAAGACCTGATTCACCGACTAATGGGTTGCCTTGTACGCCGCCAGTCCAAACAAATGTGTTGGCAACAACTTTTGATCCGTCTTTCAGATCGATCACGTTTCCTTCTACATTTGTAACAGGCAGGCCTGTTAAGAACTCTACGCCGCGTTTTTCAAGGCTTGCAGTCGCACGTTCGATCAGATCATCCGGAAGAACAGGAAGGATTTTCGGACCTGCTTCAACGAGCTTCAATTTAATTTCTTTATGGTCTACGCCATATTTTTTTGCAAGGTTCGGCATGATGTCAGCAAGCTCACCGACAAGCTCAACACCTGTTAAGCCGCCTCCGCCGATAAGGATTGTTGCATCAGCTTCGTTTTTCGTTTTAGAATACTCGCGCACACGATCTTCAACATGCTGGAAGACTTTGTTCGCATCAGCAGCGGATTTCAATACCATGCTGTGTTCTTCAAGGCCCGGGATGCCGAAGTAAGCTGTTACAGAACCAAGGCCTACAACAAGCGCATCGTAAGATAATGTAGAACCGTCAGCAAGCGCAACTTCTTTTTTATCAACAGAGAAAGAGCTTACTTCCGCGATTTTAAGATCAATGTCTTTGCCTTTGAAAAGTTTTTCTAATGGCATTGCAACCGCTTTTTCAGACACGTTGCCTGCTGCAAGACGGTGTAATTCCGTAATGATTTGGTGAGTTGGGTATTTGTTTACCACTGTCACTTTTGCTTGTTCTTTTGTGTAATGTTTGCGAACTGTTAAAGCAGAAAGAACTCCGCCATAACCAGCGCCTAGAATGACAATATGTTTTGACATCGTATATCCTCCGTCCTTTATATCAATTTGAGTCTGAGATTATTTTTGGTTTTCGCGTTCGTTCATGACTTCAAGGTAGCTGTTAGCAAAACGGAACAGCTTTTGCGCTTGAGGATCTTTCAGCATGCGCAACAGGCCGAATAGACCAATCGTTTCGTTGCTTGCATCAGCGCGGTCTTTCGCTTCGATTGCAGTCGCAGCCACTTCTTTCGCTGTTTCTTTTACAGGCTCAAGCATTTCAGTGATCGCACCGACAGTGTCGCTTTTTAACACTTCGTCAGTTGCTACAGACTGAGCGAAATCATAAGACTTCGTTAAAATATTCACTAACTCAGTCAGCTTTGGAAGCTGGTCAACTAGAACAGTCAGTGATTCTTGAACTTCCGGCTTTAACAGCTGATCAATAAGATCTTGCTGGCTTTGGCTGACAGACGCATTTGTTTGATCGATTGTTTCTGGCATATCCAATTCTCCTTTACTATAAGCAGTTTGCAGATTTTTTTGGAAAGGGTAGTGCCCTCCCTGGTCTCATGTTTGAAAGCATAAGAATAAGGATTGTGAATTCGTGCACAATCATTTACAAAAATAAATGTTTACTACCCAGTTTTTCATCTTGCCATATTCAGTATTATTTTTATCTCAAAAATAAACAATTGAATAAGTCAAAAATCCTTTACTCTCTCTGAAAATAGCAAACACAAAAAACTCCAATTCGATTACCTTCTATATGATAACACTTTTTGAACAAAATTTGAACGTGAATTGCTTCGATTATGAAATTAATTTAAATAAAGCCCGTATCATAACGTTTCTGCGGCACTAGTTATTGACAATCCGGCAATTTTCTCCCCTTCACTTGACCCATATTTCCAAAAGAGGAGCTCTATTTCCTGTGATCGGGTCATTATCCGGCAATGCCACCTGTTTGATCTGCTTCATCGCTTCCTTCCGTTCACTTGGCTCTCCCGTCTTCATATCGTACTGAACGCCTCCCGGATAAGCGCCAATAACGGTAAAATCACCGCTCGCGCTTTGCTTTTTATGGCCAACTCCAGCTGGAATCACGACTGCGTCGCCCGATTTGAAGGGAATGGCAACTCCTTTTTCTCCCCCAAACTGAATCACAGCCTCTCCCCGGACAGCAATCAGGACTTCATGCGCATTGCTGTGATAATGATGGTATGGAAAAACACTCCCCGACCAGCTGTTTGACCAGCCATGCCGATTGACGATCCGCTCTGCCGAACCGGTGTCCTTGAGTGCGTTTTGATACACAACGAGCGGAAAATCAGGGTGGTTCGGAATCCTGCCGTCATCCTGTAAAAAGTAGGTCTGTGTCTCTGGTTCCATCAATGTCACCTCCATTTTTTGTCTTCCACACATTGCGGTTTGTAAAACATGCTTATTTTCTCACGACTTCATTGATCTGTGCGATATCGAGTAGTATAGTATAAAAAATAATGCCAGAATGAGGGATATCATGAAAGCAATCATCATCGGAGTATTGGCTTCACTCTTTTTCGCCGTTACCTTTATGTTAAACAGAGCGATGGAATTATCCGGAGGCAGCTGGCTTTGGAGCTCTTCGCTGCGATTTATTTTTATGGTGCCGTTTTTATGTGTGATTGTCATCATGAGAGGGACATTCGCCCCACTCTTACTAGAGATGCGGAAAAAACCGTTTTTTTGGATCAAATGGAGCTTTGCCGGCTTCGTGCTTTTTTACGCGCCGATCACATTTGCGGCTGCATACGGTCCAGGTTGGCTCGTAGCCGGAACTTGGCAAATCACCATTGTAGCCGGCGTGCTCCTATCTCCTCTTTTTTATGTCAAAAAAGAGATGCCGGGCGGCCCGCAGCTCGTTCGGCAAAAGATTCCCCTTGTTTCACTTGGCACGTCCGTGATCATTCTGATCGGAGCGGCGCTCATCCAGCTTCAGCATGCAGAATCGCTTTCCGGAAAGATGCTGCTTTTCAGTGTGCTGCCGGTTGTCATTGCGGCTTTTGCCTATCCGTTAGGAAACCGGAGAATGCTCGAAGAATACGGAGGCCGGCTTGATACATTTCAGCGCGTGCTGGGAATGACCTTGGCGAGCCTTCCGTTCTGGCTGGTCATAGCAGCTTACGGGTGGTGGTCAGACGGCCTTCCAACAGCGGGGCAAACCGGTCAATCCTTCATCGTTGCCGTCAGCTCAGGCGTCATTGCTACCGTTTTATTTTTCTGGGCAACTGCTATGGTAAGAGACAATCCGCAAAAGCTCGCAGCCGTTGAAGCAACCCAATCCGGTGAAGTGATATTTGCGCTGCTTGGTGAAATCGTTCTGCTGTCAGGTGTTTTTCCATCCTTTTTATCATTTGCCGGTTTATTCATTATTATTGCAGGGATGGTGTTGCACACCTTTGCTTCACAACTGGGAAAACCGAAAAAGAATACACAGTCAAATCTGACCGCATAGCATCTGCAGGAGAATGGGTGAAAGCCTGTTCTCTTTTATTTTCGCTACCATAAAGCATCTGTTTCACGTTATATTTACATAAAGGATCATCCTACTTATATACTGAAAGGTGAATAATATAATGGAAGCAAACGATCAAACACAAAACAGACCAGCCATCTCCTTCAGATCAGTCAGAAAAAGCTATGAACAAGATAGACAAACTTATGATGTATTGCAAGATGTCACCGGAGACATTCAACAGGGCGCAATCGTCGCCGTTTTAGGACCTTCTGGTTCAGGCAAAAGCACCCTCCTGTCGATGTGCAATGTAATGAGAACGCCTGATAGCGGCGACATATACATATACGGAAAAGAAGTCCGAGAATGGAATGTCAATGAGCTGAGGCGAACGGCGGCCCTCGCGTTTCAATCGGCTCCCGTTCTTGACGAGACAGTCCGTGACAATCTTAATCTGGTCCATAGGCTGCATCAATCCCAGCAGCACTCTCCTGAGGAGCTCGCATCTCTTACAGGGCTTCCGCCAGAGCTCCTAGACAGAAACGCCAAGGATTTATCAGGCGGACAGCGGCAACGGCTGTCACTAGCCAGAACGCTCGCAAACCCTTCCTCTATTCTTTTATTGGACGAAATCACATCAGCCTTGGACCCGGTTTCCGCTCTTGAGATTGAGGAACTGATCAAACGCCAGCATCAAGAGAAAAAATGGACGGTCATGTGGGTGACTCATAATATGGAGCAGGCGAAGCGAGTTGCCGACACCATTTGGTTTATGGCGGACGGACGGCTGCTGGAAATTGCTGAAACCGAAGCGTTTTTCTCCAATCCGCAGCATGAAGCAGCGAAAGAGTTTTTGAAGGGAGGGACCCGATAATGGATTACCTTTCTCTCTCTTTAACAATGATCTTTGTTTTGATCGCCTTGTTTTTATCCAAATCCTTTAAAGCCGGCGTTGAAAAAGACATGGTCATCGCCACGATCCGGGCTGCGGTACAGCTGCTTGTCATCGGTTATGTCCTATCGCTGATTTTCCGCGGAGACCACCCTGTTTTTATCTTGTTCATGGTGCTGCTAATGCTGGCAGTGGCGGCACAAAATGTCGTCAAACGAAAGAAAAATGCGATCGGTTCGTTTTGGAAAGTATTCGCAGCGTTAGCGATTGTAGAAATGGTAACGCAAGGCATATTGCTGTCTCTTCATATCATCCCGTTTACGGCCCGATATGTCATTCCGATCAGCGGAATGGTCATTGGAAATTCGATGGTGCTCGCAAGTCTGTTTTTAAACCGGCTTAGCTCAGAAATCGGTGTTCGCAAAGAAGAGATACAATTGATATTGTCTCTTGGAGGCACACCGAAGCAATCCATACAGCGTATACTTACTTCAGCGATGAAAATGAGTATGATCCCGACGCTGGAAAGCCAAAAAACGCTGGGGCTTGTTCAGCTTCCAGGCATGATGACCGGCCAGATTTTAGCGGGCGCGGACCCGATTCAGGCGGTACGCTTTCAGCTCTTAATCGTATTTACAACGATGGCGTCAGCCGCGCTGACATGTGTGATCTTAAGCGTTCTGACATACCCTTCATTATTTACAGCGCATCAGCAGCTGAAGGAAAATGGATAACCGAAAAAGATGAGCCCTTCCCGAAACGGAAGGGCTCACCTTTATTTCACGCCTAAAAAAGCGGTTGGATTCAAATAACAAATCTCATCAGCGATTTTTTGATTAAAATCAAATCCGTTTGCTTCAGCAGCTTTTTTTACCTCTGTCACATACTCCGTATAACCCTCAGTTACTGTCCCATTCTTTAACTGGCCGAAATCCGTCGAGACACATATGCGATCTGTCCCCCATGTTTTCAGCACTTCAACTACATCCTCGTGCCGGTCATAACCGATTTTGCTCATTAAAACAGCAAATTCAACATAGACGTTTTTGGAAGAAGACAGCATATCAATGACCTCAGCGATTGTAAAATTTGTACACTGGTAAAACGGGTGCGTAATCATCAGCTTACATTTTTGCTTTTCTGTTTCTTCAATCAGCATATACACTTCTTCTTTTGAGGAATGGCCTGTCGCTAATGGAATGTTAAACGCCGATGCTACTTGAATGACTTCCTTTGTTTCTTGACGCAGTTTTCCGTTTTCGCTGACCCTTTCATATTTCACTGTATGTTCAGCTAAAACAGGATGAGATGTGGTTTGTATTGTTTTTGGTTTGTTTGACGGCAAGGTCAAAGTGGGAAACCAAATCATCATTGAAGAATGATCCGGACCGTTCGCAGCAATCGCTGCTTCCACCACCGACCGGTTAATGCCGCCGTTGTACTGGTTTAATGTAATAGATCCAAAGAGCGGCAGCCCCATCTCCCGGGCCGTGCGCGCAAGCGGCGTTGTGGCCATCAAGTGGCTTTTCATAACGGCTGCCCCATTGTTCGCTTTTAATTCTTCACCCAGATTAAAAATCGTATATCTTCTTTTATACGTATCAGGCCATGCGTGGACATGAAGATCTAAAAATCGCTCGAGTTTCATTTGGCTGTCACTTCGTTCTCCCAAGGTCGGTGATACTTATACATGTCACGCGCTTCTTTTAAATGTACGCCCCGCGAAACGGCTTCTTTGATTTTCTCTTCTGTTTCTTCAATGGCTCTAGAACGCTTGATGACTTCTTCGGCAACGTCTTGGGGAATGACGATCACGCCATTTTGGTCCGCGCGGACAAAATCGTTCGGCTGAATGACCGTGCCGCTGATCGTGACAGGGACCTGATGGGCTGTCTTTTTTGTCCGGCCTTTTCCTGTTTTCATATAGACAGCAGTACTGAACATGGCGTACTCCGTTTTCCGAATATAATCAATATCACGGCAAGCACCATCTATTACAGTGCCCGCGATTTTCTTTTGAATCGCCAATTGGGTTAAAATATTGCCCCATACGGTACAGTCTGTACGGCCGTTATTAGCAAGAATAACAACTGAACCCTCTTCGGCCGCATCAATAAAATCGGCTGCCTTGGCAACTTGCTGTTCCTCTTCGCTCGGATCTCTGTATTCCACTGTAAACGCTGTTCCGCAAATATCAGCAGACGTGTTTCTCGGTACGATACCGCTTAATCCGCCATCTATGTTTAAACTGTCCAATGCGTCGGAAATCGTCGGCGTATCAAACGATTTCAATTCTTTTATGATTTGTTGATGATCCACTTATTTGGCCTCCCTAGCAATTTTCAATGATGGCATTTGCCGTTTCTTTTGTGCTTGCGATCCCGCCTAAATCGTACGTAAGCGTTTTTCCTTCTTTTAATACTTTGTTGACAGCGTTTTTGATCCGCATGCTTTCTTCCATAAAACCGCAATGCTCAAGCAAAAGGGAAATGGTCAAAAATTGTGCCATCGGATTCACTTTCATTTTTCCGGCATGTTTTGGCGCTGAGCCGTGTACCGGTTCAAAATATGCATTCTCGTAGCCGAAGTTAGAACTCGGCGCAAGGCCTAAGCCGCCCATAATGCCCGCCCCGAGATCGGAGAGAATGTCGCCAAATTGGTTTTCGCTGACAATGACGCCGAAATGTCCCGGATCTTTTACCATCCACATCGCTGTCGCATCAACGTTTTGGACCTCCCAATCCACTTCTGGATAATCCTTCGCCACTTCTTCTAAAATGGTTGATGCAAACTGACCGGACTGCCTCATCACATTTGGCTTATCTGACCACGTCACTCGTTGGTAGTTGTATTTTTTCGCCCATTCAAAGGCAAACTTCAACAATCGCCTTACACCATTTTTCGTAATCAGGCGAATCGCGGCGCCGCCATCCTCTTCTCCGTCTAGCTGCCAATTATTTAGTCCGTTCTTGTTTGCCTGAATAAAATCATACAAATCTTTGGGAATCGGTGAAAAGTCGAGTCCCGCATAAAGTCCCTCTGTGTTTTCGCGAATGACAGTCATTCTAAACTTTTTTGAATGCTGATGGTCTAAGCTGTAAGCCGGACGCACATTGGCGAACAATTGTAATTTTTGTCTCAGCTGAATGACAGGTGAAACATACTTCAGGTCTTGACCTTGCAATGACGGATCTAATTCTTTTAGGCCCTGAGCATGAGGTTTGCTGGTAATCGCGCCTAATAATGCCACATCACATTTATCAATTAAATCCCACGTTCTTTGCGGAACCGGATCCCCTTCTTTTTTCCAAAACTCCCATCCGATATCACCAAACTTCAGATCAATATCGACACCTAATCGGTCAAATACCGGCAAACTGCACTCGATCACTTCAGGACCGATTCCGTCACCTGGTAAAACTGCTGCTGTTAATTTTGCCATTTGTTTTTACACCTCTGCTCCAAAATGTGAATCAATAAATTTCTCGATTACTTGTTTGACTTCTTCTGGTTTTTCACCAAACATGCGCATACCGCTGTTTTGGATAAAATTGATGTTCGCCTGCGGCAGATATCTTTCAAAATATTCAGATTCCTCTTGTCCTAATAAAATTGATTCTTCTCCGAAAATGATTTGAATCGGCGACTTCATCTGTTCATGATATGCTTTTCCGTTATGATTGATAATGGCTTGGACACCAGCTTTCATTTTGGCAACGGCGATCGCCTCATCTTCTCGGTCTGTCGTCTCCAACTGGAATAACGGCAGCTCGCTTTCTTTGACGACCCACGGCACTAGACCCGCTTGAAGCCCTTTGACGCCAAATTTGTCGCAAAGCATATACCATGTGGAAAAGACGGCCTTTAATTTTTTATTTGGGCAAAGCATGGTGGATACCAACAAAACAGGAGTGTCTGCGTATTCATTGAACGTGCTTAAATACTGAGCCATCATCCCGCCAAGAGAAAAGCCCCAAATCATATAAGGGGTAATGTTGTTCTTTTCGACATAATCATGTGCCCACTGAGCCAATTCAGGAACAGTAAATGAATCTTGTCCCTTATGTTCCTGTATCAGTTTTTCCGGGACATCTAAAATGAGAAATGTATAGTCGTTCAGGTACGGTGCAAGTGATACCAGCCATTCTTCCCGGCTTAATGCGTCTGCGTCCATTCTCGGCAAAACCAAAATCACTCTGTCTCCGGTCCCTAACTCCAGCTTCCAGCTGCGTTTTGCGTTTTCTTTGTTCATCATCATACTCATCCTACTTGACTCAGCTCGGTGCTTCGCAGCGCAAACTCCGCACGATGAACCAACGTCTGCTTTTCTAAACTAACGAGTAAATCCAATAATTTAAGGCCGCTTGATTGCGCCATTCTATCGAGCTTGTCTAATACATCTAAATTCAAATTATGCAATCCCGACAAAATCCCTTCTTCTTTGTCATAGAAGGAATTCTCTGACGTATCGTTAATGAATAGGGTGTAGGCTTGTCTTGATAGCTGGATTAATTCACAAATGTCATATTTTTTGCTGAGGTCTAAGCGGTTGAGTATCGCTGCAAATGTCTCGATGCACAGGTTTCCAGGCCCTTTGCCAAAACCGTATAAACTCCCGTCAATGAACTGGACACCGCATTGGATCGCATCAATTGCATTTGCCGATGCAAGGCCTAAATTGTCATGAGGATGAAAACCGAGTTCTACAGATGAATGTTCTTTCAGCTTGGTAAATAACGATGAAACAGCAGGCGGCATCATGGCTCCGTTGGAATCAGCCAAGTAAATGTAATCGGCTCCCGCCTCTATTACTTTTTCTGTAAATAAGATGATATCTTGGATATTGGCGTGGCTTGCTCTAATTAAGTTTGCGCTGACATGAATGCCGTGTGCTTTCAATTCTTTGATGACCGGAAGACTGGCATCCGTTTTCGCAAGAGGAATGCATAAACGAACCATACCGACAGATGGGTGCTTCATCCGTTCAAGAAATTCTTCTTGATATTGTGCCGGATGCAGCATGAGCACCAATTGTGAGCTTGACTCCGATCCTATCGCGGAAGCCATTTCTTCTATGTATTCAATCGGACAACAGCTTTGAAGATTCATTCCTTCATGTGAAGACACATAACCAATTTCGATAAAATCAACATTCGCTTTTGAAAGTCCGCTGACGACTTGGCGGGCGGCATCTAAATTGATCTTCGCCCCTTCCACATGAACTGATTCTCTTAACGTGACATCCATTAATTTTATACTCATCTTAAAACCCCTTTTTGATTGGATTTGATGCTATACCGCTTCTTTTTTGTTTGTCTTTACTGCAGGCATGACAGACCGCCGTCTCTGATAAAAATTATTTAATACAATCGCACCGATCGTTAAGAAAGCCCCGCCCGCTTCAACAGGCGACATTCTATATCCTGCGATGATGGAAATGATAAACGAGACAATCGGAACCAAGTTCATAAACAAAGAACCATTGATTGGTGTCAATATCTTATTGCCGATATTCCATGCAAATACGCCGATTACACCTGCAAAAATACTCATGTAAATCATTTCCCACTTGATGTCCATAACTTGATTGACAGAAGGCATTTCCACTTTTCCCAATAGTACGAATATTGAAATAACAACAATAGACGTAATATTTCCGAAAATACAGCTCAAAGCCGTGTAACGCAAGGATGACCATTCCGGAAAGCTGCTGCCTCCAATCGTATAAAGAACCCAGGCTAACACGCTAATTGACATAAGAATAATAGGAACTGCCTGCTTATTACTGTCTGCAAAGAAAGCAACATCTCCCTTTGTCACGACCAGCAGCACACCGATGAAGGACACCGCAACCAAAAGCAATGTAACATTCGCCGGCCTGTTCTTTTTGTACACCCATAAAACAAGCAATGACACCATTGGGATCAGCGCCATTAAAATAGAGCCTAAAATAGCCCCGTTATCGCCCGCCATCTTTTGCCCTAAAAATACAAGAAAATTATAAGCGCAGAATGCCATACTCCCATAAAACCAGATTGGAACCAGTTTCCCTTCTGTTTTAAAACTTTTAGCCCCCTCTGTAAAAAACAGAATGACAGATAGCACCACTGCCACAATCAAATAACGTATCAATGTAAAAAAGAATGGATCAATATGTTTCAGAGCTCTTCCGGCGACAGGCCACTGCGCTCCAAAACAAATACCTGCAATCAGGCAAAAAAGCACGCCTTTTTTAAAATGAGATGTTGTCATGTTCTCACTCGCTCCTTTTGTGGTGAAATACTCCCAATTTTCTCCTTTCCGTAAGATATTTCCTAATATACACAGATGGGTAATATTTGTAAACTATTATTTTCAAAACATTTTTATTTTTATAAATTTTGAATTTATAAGTTTCGGTTCACGAATAAACAGCCTTAAACATGCATCACGACGGGATTTTACGCTTTTTGGAAACGTGAACATCCCGCATTATTATTTTACATAAAAAATAAATTCTTTTATTTTTTTGGTGAATGTAAACAAAAATAAAGAAAATATTGAAAGCAGAATGTAACCCATATAGAATGTAAAAGTGACATAAGAAATTTAGAAAATTTTGAAAGGTCGTTTTATCAGATGCAAAAATTATATTTTTCCAGCTATATCGGTGCCCAAAAACCTGAAACCATTGTCAATAAACATAACGCCTGTCCTTTTTGTGATCGAGATAACCTCACCGGCATTTTAGAAACAGAAGGGGATATGATTTGGCTCGAAAATAAATACCCCACCATCCAGGATACGTACCAGACGCTGATTGTTGAGACAGGCCAGTGTGACGAAGATATAACGACTTACAGCAATCAAAAAATGAGAAAATTGATACAGTTTGGTTTAGAGAAATTAATACATATGGAAAAAGATCCCCAATACAAAAGCGTCATATTGTATAAAAACCACGGCCCGCTTTCAGGCGGCAGTATAAAACACGCCCATATGCAGATTGTCGGATTAAAACATGCGGATTATATGAAATCACTTTCATATGAGAATTTTCTGGGGATCAAGGTTGCAGAACATCCTAATAAAGCCGAATTCAATCTGTCGAGCGATCCGATTATGGGTTTTACAGAAATGAATGTGATCATTAGTGACTCGCTGGAGAATACTGACCTGATGGCTGATTATATTCAAACAGCTGTTACCTATTTGACCCAAGATTTCAGCTATAAATGCACAAGCTATAATTTATTTTTCTATCATACAAATCAAAAGATCATCTGCAAAATCGTGCCGCGTTTCGTCGTTTCCCCTTTCTTCGTTGGCTATAAAATCCCGCAGGTCTCCGTAGATCAGCGTTTGCATGAAATAAAAGAAGAATTGCAGATAAAATTGAAAGCCTCACAAAAAGAAAACAATGTGCTATGAAAACATAATGCTCGAAGTTTGGCAGTATAAAAACAGCTGATAAGGATAAACACAAAGCCGTTTTCACATCCAAATGCAGGCTTCAGTCTTTTGCCGGCATATAAAAAGCCGCTTCCTTTCGGAAAAGCGGCTTTTGTACTGGTTATTCTTTTTCTTCATAATACTTAGACAGCTCAATAATCATCGCGCCCATCCGCTCAATCTCCGGAGCGAGCAATCTTGTCATGCCTTCTTCCCTCAGCGCTTCCGCGGTCACTTTGCCGACAGCCGCAGCGATAGCGCGCTCTTCGAATACAGCCTTCACTTCATTGATATAGCCGCGCTCCTTGGCAAAGTCAAACAGGGAACGAACCTGAATGGCCGTTGTAAAACAAACGGCGTCGATCTCACCATTCATCAGCTCCCGGCATAACTGCTCCACTGTTTCCTCCTCAGGCGGGATATGCTGATAAGGCAGAATCGGCAGGACAGACGCGCCCTTTTCTTCAAGAAATGCCATGAGGGCAGGCGCATTTTCTCCATGAAGCTGCACCATGACTGTTTTTCCTGAAAAATCGTGGGGCTCCAGAGAACGGATTAAGCCTCTTGTTGTCCCGTCTTCATCTGAAGCTTCCGGGGTGATCCCAAGCTTTTTCAGCGCAGCCAGTGTTTTGTATCCCCGGCATGCAGCTTTCGCTTGGCGAATGGCCTGCAAAAACTCATCTTTCAGACCGATTTTCTCTGCCATATCGACAAGCGTCTCCGTGCCGATGCCTGTTGTGAAAATAACCCAGTCAGCTTTTTCCTCCACAAACGTCCGCAAATCCGGCTCCACCTGCTTCTCTGCTAAGTAAACCGTTCCTTGGAGAGGACGGATGACAGGTGTTCCGCCCTGTTTTTCAATGATTGTGCTGATCTCTTCCGTTTTTCGGGAGCCCCCGATCGCCACGCGTTTTCCATGTAATCCTTTTCCCATACCCGCTTCCTCTCCTCTATGCATATGTTTTTATGTCTACGAGCTTAATAAAGCTATTGTGGCGCAAACCGAGGGAGAAATCAAGATAAACCCAAACCTCTAAAATCCATTTGAATACGACTGAAGCTTGCTGTAATATAAACAGCAGACATGTTTTCTAACGGAGGTTCGCCATGGACACAAAAGAAGAATATGAGACTAAAGGCTTCGATACAACGATCGTTTACGAATTCAATGAATACCCGGACGTCCGCAGCGGGCGCTGTGACAATTGTGATTACACACTGTTCAAAAGCTCTGTTAAAGACGGAAAATTTCTAAGAGAATGCCGGAGATGCGGAATGAAAAAGAACATTTAAACAAAAAACCGAAATCGAATGTTTGATTTCGGTTTTTATGATTTATTGTGTAACAGCGGATTTTTTCATAAACGCTTCAACCTCTGCGGCCGCACGCTCTGCTCCGCCCGCCTCTTTTACATCCTTTTGCATGTTCTTGACGCGGTTTAACACCCCTGGATCACCGGATACAGCCTGAACCGCTTCCTGCAGCTTGGAAACCGTCACTTCCTCTTTCGGCAAATAAACGCCGAGGCCTAAATCATCGACACGCTTTGCGGTGAGCTCCTGCTCATACATTTGCGGAATGACGACAAGCGGCACACCGGCATTCATCGCTTCCATTGTACTGTTCATCCCGCCATGAGAAATAAATAAATCAGCTTTCGCCAACACCTCAAGCTGCGGCACGCTTTGGCGAATGGTAAAGTGAGCAGGGATATCATCCAAGCTTTCAGGGTCAATCGTTTTTCCGACCGACATGATCACTTGCCACGAAGAATCTCGAAATGCCTCGATGCACATCTTGTAAAATTCCGGCCATGCGTTAAACGCCGTTCCCAATGAGATCAGCATAAGCGGGCGATCACCCTTTTTCATCAACAGGCTTTCTTGTTCCGTCCGTTTTCCAAGGGAAGGGCCGACAAAACAGAAACGGTCATCGAACGTCTCATGCTGGATTTGAAAAGACTTCGGCATAAACACAATATTTAATGGTTCCGGCACAGCTAATTGTTCAAATGAAACAACCGGCAATTGCTCTTGCTCCAAATAGGCTTTAAATTCAGCCTCGGCCTCTTTTATCATTTTCAGCATGTCTTCGCTTCCGAGCTGAAAGGATTCATTTTGGGCATAGGATGAACAAAGCTTGACAGCGGGCACATGAAGCTTGTCAGCAAACAATTTTCCAGCCAGCGCGACAAAATCATAGATGATCAGATCAGGCTGATCATCTTGATATAACTCCTCAAGTTGCGGCAGAATGCTCAGTGATTCTTTTAAGAGAATGAGCGGCGCATCATTCTTTTCCATCATCTCCCTGATTTGCTTAGGGTCAATATTCAAGGATGTACGATAGATCAATGCTTCTCCGCCGGCTTGTTGTACAGCAGGCGCGAACTCCTCCGTCGTGGCATAGGTGACACGATGCCCTCTCTCACAAAGCTTCTCTACTAATGCAAGCGTAGGATTGACATGCCCGTACGCCGGGATATTGATCATCGAAATATGGTGCTTTTTCATGAATCTCCATTCTCCTTCTCTATTAAATTTTCACACGGAAGCTCTTTAATCCGTATATCACGCTGTTTTCAATCGGTGTGATACTGACGCATTCCATATGAGGAAAAGCAGAAATCAAAGACGTTAACGCGATATTCGCTTCAAGACGGGCAAGGGGCGCCCCAAGACAAAAATGGATGCCGTGCCCAAACGCGATATGCGGATTGGGATGGCGGTGAATATCAAACAGGTGTGGCCTGTCAAACTTCGCTTCATCACGATTTGCTGACGCCACAAAAGCCAGAACCATATCCCCTTCTTTCATGCGGTGTCCCCCGATCTCCGTATCTCGCTTGGCAATGCGCCTCAAAACCGGTGCTGGCGCCCTGAAACGCAGGGCTTCCTCCACTGCCTGAGGCATGAGTTCAGGATGGCTCCGCAGTTCCTCATAAACATCCGGCGTTTCCAATATGCTGTACATTGCATTTGAAATCAGGTTTGTTGTGGTTTCATTCCCGGCCACCAATAGCAGCGTGCAAAACGGAATCAGCTCTTCTCCTGACAGCTTTTCGCCTGTTTCTTCCGCTTTCACTAAAATTGAAATGATATCCTGTGCTGGTTTGTTTCGCTTTTCTTCTATGATGTCGGCAAAGAACGCGGCCAGTTCTTCCTCGCACTTGTTTCGTTCTTCTAAAAAGGCTTTTTCAGCTTCTTCACTTTTATCCTTTGGCGTGCTGACCAGAAGATCAGACCATGTTTTAAACCGATCCATATGCTCAGAAGGCACCCCGAGCAGCTCAGATATCACGATGACCGGAAGCGGATATGAAAAATCGCGCACTAGATCAAACTCGCTTCGCCCCTGAAACGTTTCAATCAGTTCATCTGTGATCTCCTGAATTCTCGGTTCCCATTGCTTCATCACACGCGGCGTGAAGGCTTTATTTACGACAGAACGGATTTGCGTATGCCTTGGCGGGTCCATGTTAATGATTGAATGTCCAATAGCGCTTGACTGCTGCGCTATATAACTGGAAAACAGCTCTTTATCGCCAATGACTTTTTTGACATCATCATATAGAAAAACGCTCCACACTTGGTTTTCTTCTTCATAGGAAACAGGCGCATCCTTTCTCATCGATTCGTACCACGGAAACGGATGATATGCATCCTGTTTGTTTTTTCCATTGAGCAGTGCTCGCTGCAAGGCTTGACGTCGGTTCAGCACATTCATGTATTGTCACTCCCCTTGAAAGAATTCAGCAATTAACGTTCGTCTTCACCTCCCGCTTTCGAGAAAGAGAGGGACAATCAAGTATAGACAGATTAATAACAGCAGGCAGGCGATTACGATGTCCAATGCAGGCATCATATATTCCCTCTCGAATTTCGTTCATCTTACCATAATCTCTCAATTTTTTTCTATTCTGCACCCCTCCTTTGGCTCACAACGTGACCTTAGACATAAGCATGCAAATTCAATATGCATTCAATTGCACACGTTCCACTAAGAAAATCCCCCTATTTTCAGCCAATAGCACTAACTCTTAAGAGTGACTTTTCCATTATGTGACCAAGTTGAATCTATGATGGACTAAAAAGGTGGCAACTCTAGACCCGTTTAAAAAAACAAGATGTCGGCAGCTGATTAGAAGGAAAAGTGAAAACAAAAAACCAGCCGTAAAACTCGCATCGAAAAACATATTACGCTATAAAAAAAGAAAGAACCCGGAAGGCTCTTTCTTTGCTTAGTCACATATCGTTCTCTTGTCCGGATGGCGCAAAAAGTCAAACAGCATGCCGAGCTGTGAGGCTGTGTTTCGTTTTGGAGAAAGCGGCGGGAGCCTGTCTTCCGGAAAAAAAGCGGCATGGTTCGTCTCAATTCCTGTTTCACCATGTCCCCCTGTTATGCTGCATTCAATGAATATCTTATAATAGTGATACGGCTGAGGCGGATGACTGTGCTTATGGCTGTCTAGCACGGCCAGCAATCGAGACGGTTCTGTGTCATACCCCGACTCTTCTTTGATTTCCTTGATCACGTTTTCAACCGGCGATAACCCAATCTCACAAAACCCACCCGGCAGTGACCACAGCTCATCATGCTTCTCCCGGACAAGCAAAATCTGATTGTCTCGGAATACTGCGCCGCGAACATCCGCTTTCGGAGTCGGATAGCCTTTCTCACCCTTCCATAAATCAGTGATCACCTCAATTTCCGTTTGTGAGTAATCCGCCATCATCTCTGCGCTGAGCTTCATCAGCTCTTCGTACCTTTCCCTGTCATACACATCCTTGGAAAAAGCGAGTCCCGCCTGTGCGATCGCCCGAATCCGCATCGCCCGTTCCAGCCATTTGGTTTGCACTTTATCACTCATCCCTTCACATGATTTGTCACTATAAAAAAGCACGTTTCTCCCCTGATGAAAACGTGCTTTTTTTAATGCTATTTTTTTAATTTTATCAAATAATCTATATTGTATTTTGCGCTTTCTTCAATTCTATCACTTCTAGTATCTGTTAAAAAAGGATTATACACTAATGTGTAATTTTTCTGTTCCCCTTTGGGTATTACATAACTAACTACTCCTGTCACCTTTTTTCCTGACGCCAGGTTTCCCCCCAAAAACATTTTTCCTTTATCCTCCAACGAAATGACTGAGCGAACTGATTTATTCTTCTTGTCTTTCAGGTCTAATCCCAATCGGCTGTATTCCATCGAACCTTTTCCAACGTATTCCAAGGTCACTTCTATAATTAACCGCTCTTCATTACCTTTTATTGTTTTTATTTTATCATTGTCTTTTCCACCCAAATCTCCATATTGGCCATTCTGTTCACGATCCACTTTATTCACCGTAAAATGAATATCATTTGCTTTAATGGTTTCTCCTATTTTATGTATTTGATCATCTTTTTTGGTCTTCGGCTCACCGCCTTTTTTCAATTCCTTATCAAGTTCCTTTTCAAGCTCTTCTTGCGATTTTTTCTCTTTCGGTTTTTCTTTTTCTGACGCATCGCTCGATTGGCTGCACGCGGAAAGCGCAAGCCCGATCGTCAAGACAAATAATAGTAATAAGACTTTTTTCATGATTGTTCCCCCATCTAAAGTAATCGATTTCTATTATAATCTGATTTTTCCTTTTCTTAACAGGTAATAAAGTAACGATTATTTCTATCTCATTCGTTACAAACTTACTTATTACTAGAATTTGAACATTTTTTACTAGTTCATTAGACCTTCTTATCACAAAAACCCGAGCTGGCGGCAGCCGGCTCGGGCGGGTGGTCAATCTCGCTTATTCATTCCTCTTTTCTCTCGAGGTTCCTGTTGTTGTTTTTGATGCTCCGGAGGCTGAGTCGTGCGTTCCATCTCCTTTGTATCCTGTCCCATTCCTTTTAAAAACGAGAAAAGCAGTGTAATGGATTTGTTGATGTCCGGGTCTTTGAGCGAACGGATGATATCGAAATAACCTGTTTTCTCTTCGCTGTCCTTCTGTTCCACCGCGTTTGCCACACCCGCATTCACTTTCAAAATGAGGGGCTCCAGCTGTTTCACATCCAGCATGCCGAGCGTTCCAAACAGAAGAAGCAGATTTTTCAGCGTATTGGCCGTTTCCTCTGTATCTGCTTTTTTCACTAGAATATCGAGGACTTTATCCCCTTGGCCAAAAAGGCCGCGGAGCAATGGCAGGGCGCCGCGCTCGTTCATATGGCCGAGCATTTGCAGCGTTTCTAGAATGGCTTCCTTATTTTCAACTAATGCATCTTCAATTTCTTTCATATCACGCTTACGCTGATCCTCTTCGGTTACTTGGATTTTCTGGATTTGTTTAATTGCTTTAGCCATTACGCCCAATCCCCCTTTTCACTGCGTCGCCAGGGAAAATATAATCCTTCCGCGCCCATTTCTTTTGCACTTGCACACCGATTTGCGGCTGCGGGTTGCCATTGCGGTGATTGATTTTAGGGAGCGGGTTGGTTCCGTCGCGCTTCAAAATTTCCATTTTGGCTGATGTTTCTTTGTATGCCGGCGTATCGGTATCCTTATCTGCATGGCTGCTAGTTAACAGGTTGATCGCTGCTTCCCCTGAATCGTTCATTGGCAGATATACTTCCTTCCCTTTGACACGATCAGTGATCACACATTTCACTTTGACATTTCCGAAAGGCGATGTGAGTCTGACAAGTGTTCCGTCCTGAATTCCACGTTCTGCCGCTAGCTCAGGAGAAATTTCTAAGAATACTTCCGGTGTTTTCTCCGAAATCCCTTTTGATTTGTAGGTTAAGTTTCCTTCGTGGAAATGTTCTAAGAGCCGCCCATTGTTGACGTGGATATCATATTCCTCACCGAATTCATCCGGCTCCGTCCATTGAACAGGATAAAGAATGGCTTTACCGTCCGGAAAAGGAAACCGCTCTGTAAAGAGTAAAGGCGAATCCTTTCCATCAGCGCTTACAGGCCATTGCAGAGAATTGTAGCCTTCAAGTCGTTCATAGGTAACGCCGGCATAAATCGGCGACAGCATCGCTGCTTCCTCCATAATGTCACTAGGGTGTTCATAGCGCCAGCCAGCGCCAAGCTTATTGGCTACTTCCATAATAATTTGCCAATCAGGCTTTGATTCGCCCAACGGTTCAAACACCTGATACAGCCGCTGAATACGGCGTTCTGTATTTGTAAAGGTTCCCTCTTTTTCAAGGCTTGGGCTCGCAGGAAGAACAACATCGGCATACTCTGCTGTTCGTGAAAAGAAAATATCCTGCACCACAAAGAAATCAAGCTTTTCAAATGCGGCATGCACATGATTGATGTTGGAATCGACAAGACCCATTTCTTCCCCTTTTACATACATCGCTTTCAACTGGCCGGAATGGATTTTTTCAATCATTTCGTGATTGGTCATGCCCGGCTCCTTCGGCATCGGCACACCCCATGCCCGCTCGTATTTTTGGCGGACTTGTTCATCCATTACATTTTCATAGCCAGGCAGTTTGTTAGGCATGCTTCCGAAGTCACTTGCCCCCTGCACGTTGTTATGGCCGCGCAACGGATAAGAGCCTGTGCCCGGTTTTCCGTAGTTTCCTGTCACAAGCAGCAGATTCGAGATCGCCGTGCTCGTGTCGCTTCCGCCAATATGCTGTGTCACGCCCATTGCCCATAACGCGCACACACTATCTGCTTGACCAATCATCTCGGCCATTTGGATGAGCGTTTCTCGATCTATTCCGGTTTTCTCCTCGGCATATTCAAGTGTGTACGGCGTGAGGCTTTTCACATATTCATCCCGTCCGTTCACTTTTTCTCCTAAAAATCGTTCATCAGCCTTGCCGTTTTCAATCAAATATTTGGCGATAGCATTCAGCCAGACGATATCTGAACCCGCACGCGGCTGAACAAATAAATCAGAGCGCTCTGCCATTTCGTGCTTTCTGATATCCGCCACGATCACTTTTTGCCCTTTCAGCTTATGAGCCCGTTTAATGCGCGTGGACAAGACCGGATGGGACTCTGACGTGTTTGAGCC
The DNA here is from genome assembly GCF_000815295.1 of Bacillus sp. MSP13. NCBI lineage: Bacteria > Bacillati > Bacillota > Bacilli > Caryophanales > Bacillaceae > Bacillus > Bacillus sp. MSP13. The sequence continues at coordinate 79,733 of NZ_JXAQ01000003.1, read as the reverse complement.
GATAATCAACACAAGATCCGCTTGCTCGATATCTGTAATCGATCCTGAGTCACCGCCATAGCCGACTGTCCGAAACAGGCCTGCAGTTGCGGGAGATTGGCAATAGCGCGAGCAGTTGTCGACATTATTCGTGCCGATGATTCCTCTGGCCAGCTTTTGCATAAGGTAGGATTCCTCGTTTGTGCATTTAGAGGATGTAATAAAGGCCAGTGAATCAGGGCCAAAAGAGTCTTTCAAATCGGTGAACTTGCTGGCGATCAGGGATAACGCTTCCTCCCATTCCGCTTCACGGAAATGGTCGCCTTCGCGGATCAGCGGCTTTGTCACGCGCTCCTCGCTGTTTACGAAATCCCAGCCAAACTTTCCTTTCACACAGGTAGAAATGCCGTTTGCCGGCGCTTCCTCTTGCGGCTCGACTTTTAGAATGTCTCTCCCCTTTGTCCACACATCAAAGCTGCAGCCGACCCCGCAGTATGTGCAGACGGTTTTCGTTTTCTTGATTCGTTCATCACGCATGGCGGATTCCATATCAGAAATGGCGAGAATCGAGCCGTAACCTGTTTCTGCGCCTTTTGTGATCTCGATCATCGGACGCAGTGTTTCGTCATTGATTCCTGTTAAATATCCGGCTTCCCCTTCCATTCCTTTTTCCATCATCGCATTACATGGACAAACCGTTGAACAGTGGCCGCATGACACGCATGACGACTCATTGATCGGCACATCATTATCCCAAATGACGCGCGGGCGTTTCCGCTCCCAGTCAATGGTCAGTGTTTCAGTCACCTGAACGTCCTGGCACGCTTCAACACAGCGGCCGCACAAAATACACTGATCCGGATCGTACCGGTAAAACGGATTTGATTCATCCTTATGGTAAGGCTTTTTATCGAACGGGATGCTTTGGTGATTGACTTTCATTTCTTTCACCGTATTATGTATTTCACATCCCCCGTTGTTGTAATCGCAAACTGTACAATAAAGCTCATGATTATATAAAATCTTGTCCATCCCAATGACTTGCGCTTTTTTCACATCAGGCGAAAGCGTATCAATGACGTCTCCATCCTTTACTTCAGCGGAGCACGACCTCTTTAGCTCACCATTGATGCTGACGATGCACGTATCACATGTTTCAATCGGCCCTAAGCTGGGATGATAGCAAACTTGCGGCACTTCAATTGAACTGTTGTTCAAAAGCTGAAGCACTGTCTGGCCTTCGGACACTTCCATTTCAACGCCGTTTATTGTGATTTTTTTCTGTTCAGCCATCTCCATTCCCCTTTCTTGCTTGTGTATATACCGAATCACCCATTTCTGTTCCCTTACAAGTGATTAATAAAACATCCAAAGCGCACTCAAATGTTTTATCCCAATCACACCGGGAAACGGGATGATAGATAAAAAAGGAGGGATCGCATGAAAAAAACAATGTCTGTTCTAACAGCGGCAGCCGCACTGTCAGGCACTCTATCCGGCGTTGGCGCAGCACCCTTTCCAAGTCAAACTCAAGCAGCCACGCTCTCCGAAGACACGAATCAATCCGCCGGCGAGCTTGTCAAAGATCTCTACAACACCGCCTATAAAGGGGAAATGCCTAAGCAGGCGCAAGGCCTTGTCATTAACAAAAGTACGAAAGGCGACGTCCATGCCGCATTAGGGGAACCGGAAAGACCGAGTGCAGGAGACAATCGATTTGAATTATATCACTGGAATATGGGGCAGCCGGGCTATGGGTTTTCCTACCATCAAGACATGACCATTTCAGAAATCCGCTACTTTGGAACCGGCGTGGAGCGGCAGCAGAATGTAGGCGGCGTTACCCCGGAAGTGCTGCGAAATGAATTAGGACGTGCAAATCGAGTGTTAACCGTCCCGTTCACCGACCAAATCGATTATGTATATGATACAGGCCGATATGAACTCCATTTTGTAATAGGCACGGACCAAACCGCTGATCATGTAAACCTTAAAGCAAAATAAATACATGATGCGGCTCGGCAGCCGCTTTTTGATTGGACAAGCAGAGGAATTTCCCTTACAATCATGGGAGTTGAGCAGAGACGGGGTATCAATTTTCAATGAAGCGCAAACGATGGATATATGCAGCTCTTACCGTCATCATCATGACGATAGGGCTGGGATCCAGAACATTCTCCAGTGTTCTGCCGGATGCTGTCAATCCTTATCTGGGAGACTCGCTGTGGGCCGCCATGATCTTTACGGGATGCGGGTTTTCATTTCAGAAAATGACGACAATAATGACGGGCATTATCAGCCTTTCTTTCTGTTTTTTCATTGAAATCAGCCAGCTGTATCACGCAGATTGGATCGACCAGATCAGAGACACTTCTCTTGGCGGCCTTGTACTGGGATACGGGTTTTTATGGAGCGATATCGAGGCGTATACGATCGGAATTGCACTCTGTTCCGCCATGGAATTGTTCGTTCTGGGACTCAAAAAGCGCCGCAACATGTGACGCTTTTTTCAGTTGCCAAACAGCCCGCATTGAGAAAGAATGGTCTCCGCATCCAAGAGCGTTGCCTCGCTTATTGTAACTTGATGTTGAGCCATAAATGACTGAACGGCATGATACCCAACCGCATAACCGGCAAAGGCTGATAATCCCGCAGGCTCATAGCCTTGGACTTTCGCGATTGGATCACCAAACATATAACGGCTCACCTCCGAAAAGCCTTTCACATCCAGCACCTCATTGATGACATCAATGGAATACCGCAGATCTTCTTGATCAAAACGTGTTACCCAAGGACCCAACTGCTCATCGCCAAACAGTTCTCTGGCAAATGACTCAGCCAACCCTTCAATCACAAGATAATCCCCGACACTCACAGAGCCATGATGAAAATCAACATACGAAAACCGCAGATTATGATGAAACTCGTGAGCAATAATGGAAGGAATCCTCGGCAGGTTATAGCTGTCCGGCTTCATCCATACATGAATAAAGCCCGGTATCCCGCCAAATCCGCAGTAGCCTTTTTGCAGCTGAAGTTTCGTGGGATCAGCGATATAAAGTCCGAATTTGATCTTGTCTGCATTTACCCGCAGCTGTGCACGCTCAGCAAAATGGATACATTGCCGCAGCGCAGATTCAGCTGTCTCTTCAGCACATGATTCTTTCAGTATTTGCAGGGCTTTCTGCCCGGCTTCAACATCACGGACATCCAAATAACCAAGCATTTTCACAGCCATGATGACATCATAGCCGTTCGGCTCCTTCGCGCTCAGCGGAACCTGAATGGCGCTCCACATCTTTTCAAATGGCTCCATCATCGTATACCGAAACTCATCAACTCTTTTCTGTTCTTCCATTGAAAACAACTTTTCATATTGCTCAAAGGTTTTTTCCATTACAAGTTTCATCCTGATTTCCCCCTTGTTAAAAACATACGGTATGCCGCAGCGTAAGGGTCAACATGCAAAATTAAGCCCTTTTGCACTGTAAAATCATCCAAAGCCGCCGATAGGTAAGGCATAGGAGGTGGAACGATGGATATTCCCGCTTTATCAGTTGCGATGCATCAAGCATCACTTGCCCAAAATGTTGAGATCGCCTTAACGAAAAAAATGCTGGATACCGCCCAGCAAAATGCCGATCAAACCTTAAAGATGATTCAGCATCCGACGCTCGGGCAAACCATTGATGTAAAAGCTTAACCTCATACCAAAGGCGGCCGGGAGCTCCATCCTCCCGGCCGCCTTTATTGTTCACAAAAAAGCATGCATGTTTTGATTGTTCCCCCGTATGATGTATTGTTTGCCATATGAGGGAGGTCATAAAGGACATGAAAAAACGGTTTGCAAAGGCTTCATTGGTGTTATTCGCAGTTGTATTTATGTTTGCCTTTAAAGGAGCGCCCGCCAATGCGGAAACCCATGCCTACGATGGAAAAAGCCCTTATTACAATGATTGCGCGTCCAGCGGCACTACAAAAAAATCTTCAAACTTAGTGAATGCCAACAATCAAGTCATCGGAGTGGTCGAGCTTAAATTCAGCAGTACATGTAAAACGGCTTGGGCAAAAATCACGATGAACAACACATTGGCAACAGGCTTTGAAGCAAATGCGGAGATTACACGGAACACGGACAAAAAGAGATACAATTGTGATTCTGCAGGCGGCAACGGAAAAGCGGTGGCCGGCCAAAAATCTTGTTATACACCGATGGTCTATGATTTAGACCCAAGGACTTCTTACGCTTTCGGCAAGTATTCAGGGCCGAATCTCAATGTTTGGGCCACCACAGGCTCTTACTAAAAAGAAAAAAGGCTGCCCAAACGGAAAACATCCGCGGCAGCCTTTTCGTATTAATTCGCTTCTCTTTGTTTTTTAACTTCTTCAAGCTGGGAGACCGTCACCAATTGATAGCCTTGATCGGTGAGTTTTTTGATGATTTCATCGGCCGCATCAGCAGAGGTGCGGTAAATATCGTGAATCAAGATGGTTCTTCCATCTCCCGCCTGACTCATGACCCGGTCAACGATCGTTTTTTTATTGCGTTCTTTCCAATCTTCCGGATCAACATCCCATAATGCGACATCCATTTTCAACTGGCTCCGCAGCTCATCATTAATGCCGCCGTATGGAGGCCTTACAAGCGTTGGGCGGTATCCGCTTACTTTTTCAATCACATCCTGCGTGTCGTTAATCTGCTTTAACGCTTCTTTCACTGAAAGCCTTGTGAGAAGCGGATGGCTCCATGAATGGTTCCCCACCTCATTCCCTTCTTTCAGCATCCTTTTCAGTGTTTCCGGATAATATTGCACCCTGCTCCCAAGAACAAAAAACGTGGCATGCCCCTTATGTTTCTTCAAGGCGTCCAAAATCTGATTTGTTGTCGCAGGATTCGGGCCGTCATCGAAAGTAAGAGCGATGACTTTTTGATGGGGATCAATCGTTTCCTCTTTTGGCAATGAAATCACTTCATGCTTCGGCTTTTGCTCTTTAATTTTATTTTTGTTTTTTCTTTATCCATATATTGCTCTTTCACAATGTCTTTTAAAAGGCTTTTCTTAATGGCAATCGATCGCTCTCCAAGATAGCCTGCCGCGACCTGATACATATCGAAATAAAATTCGATATAATCTTGCTTGATGGCAAAGCGGCTGAAATTTTCTTTTTTCGGTGCCGTTCCTTCCTTTAATAAGGCATCATCCGCACGAATGTCCTTATCTTTTTTCAACTCATGATACGCAATGAACGAAAGCTCATGTAAATAGTCGGCGTCCTCTTTGAAAATATCATCAATTGAAAGAAAAGCTTGCTTACTAAAATCATAGTTAAACGTTTTTGTCATGGTTTGTCCATGTGCACCGGAGATATATTGATATTCATGAAATACAATCGCTACTGTCTGCTTGGCATAATGGGCAATGTTATAATCAACGTTTAATTCGTTGCGTTTTTTCGTATGTTCCTGATCGACGTCTTTCGTTTCCTTTTGAAATTGGCGTACCTCTTTCTCTGCGAAACTCTTTAATACCCCATCTATTTTTTCATTTTTAAAAACAGGATAATTGACCGCGTAATTGAACGTTTTACCGTCATTCACAAGCGTTGCGATCTCCACATTCCCATATTGAGAATCAGCCTTTACTTTCGTCATGACTGTTTCTTTTTTCAGTGAATTATAGAAAAAGCCAATAAGGCCTGCCACACATACAACTGTTAATAAGATATGAAACCATTTGATTCTTTTTGCCAACACCCCAAATTCCTTCCTTCATGACCATGTCGATTTATGTTTCATTAGTTAAAACTGTATCTATTTAGAAATATTTTTGTAATATTAAAGTAATATTTATTTCACATTTGTAATGTTATGAGATTTAGAAGTTCTTGTCAATCCTTTTCTTCAGAGAATTCATCATAAAAAAACGATTTTAAGAATGTACATACACCCAACTCAAACATCGAGAATATGGTAAAAGGAATAAAAAAAGCTAGGGAGGTTTTCCTTTTGGAATACCCTTTGAATGAACAGCCATTTGAACAAATGACACCTTATGATGAAAGACAGCCTTATTATTATCCGCGCCCACGACCGCCTTTTTATCCGCCTTATTATTACCCAAGACCGTTCTATCCGCGGCCGCCTTACTATTACCCTCGCCCACGACCGCCTTACTATCCATGGTCCGGTTATGGCGGCGGCTTCGGCGGCGGTTTCGGCGGAGGATATGGCGGAGGATATGGCGGAGGATACGGATACTAAGCGCCATTAACCAAAATGGGGGCAGTCCAGCTCCCCATTTTTTTGTTTTAAAAACGACAATATTATGACAAATCTAGGAAATAATTGTGATTCTATAGCCGTCTTGTTACGATGACAAAAGCATGCAGTCTTGGGGAGGTGTCTTTTTGGAGAATACAAGTGATTCTGCAGCCATTTCTGAAGCCAAATACATAAAACCTTCAAATCGGGTAACAGTTTACGATTTTATCAAACTTGCAAAACCCGGGATTATCATATCAAACTCGATCGCTGCCTTCGGTGGATTCTGGATCGCGTTTGCAAGCGCAGAAAAACCATTAACAGGAATGGCTTTTTTGATGACAATGGTGACAGCAATGCTCGGAACCGCGTTTGTTATGGCTTCCGGCACTGTCTATAACAATTATTTTGACCGGCATATGGACGCAAAAATGGCGCGCACCCGCAGCAGAGCGTCGGTCACAGGGAAAATGCCGCCAGCCATGATCGTCACGTATGGTTCTGTTTTAGGAATCACCGGTCTTGCGATGCTCTACTCCCTCAATCCATTAACCGCCCTTCTCGGACTGGCCGCTTTTATTTTTTATGCAATTATCTATACCGTATGGGTGAAACGAACTTCTGTGTGGAGTACATTTGTCGGGAGCTTTCCCGGAGCTGCGCCGCCATTGATGGGGTATTGTGCGGTAACCGGTGACATCAGTATGACTGCAGTGCTGTTGTACGCAATCATGTTTCTGTGGCAGCCGCCGCATTTTTGGGCGATTGGAATCAGACGCAAAGAAGAATATCGGGCAGCGGGCGTTCCGCTCTTGCCTGTTGTAAAAGGAAATCATGTAACAAAAATAAAAATGCTTCAATATATTGCAGTTCTGGTGCCGGTCACACTATTATTTCCTTTCTCTCTTCCCGCCGGCTATATCAGCTCATTTTATTTCTTAGCAGCCCTGATTCTCGGAGGCATATGGATCAAAAAAAGCATCCAGGGATTCAAAACGGACGATGACGTGAAGTGGGCAAAGGATATGTTTATCTACTCGCTCGTTTATTTTTGCTTGCTGTTTTTCTTCATGATGGCAGATTCATTTGTCATGTTATTGATTAGGTGATCATCATGCAAAAGAGCCACACATTAATGTGACTCTTTTTTGTTTGGAAACACAGCCTCTAATAGAAATGCCACGCAAAAAAACACAGCCATGCAAATCAAGAACCGGACGATCTCACTCAAAATCCAGCTATCAGCAATACGCATACCATCGGTTTCATGAAGAGTTGCACATATTGAAAAAATCATGAGTATGTATTTTAAGGTTTCTTTGTTCATGAAATACCATCGCTTTCTTACATTGATCATGCAAACTCCATTCGGAGAAAAAACATGCCTGCATCACTGCATGTTTTGATTGGATGAGGTCCTTGTTTTTTCAGCCAGCCATTTGCTAAGTTCAGGCAAACAAATGAAAAACGCTTCTGAAAAAAAATAAATCTTTTGCGATAAACTAAGCGGCGGAAAGCTCGAACCGGCTGCTGCTGTACTCTCTCCTAATGAAAATAAGAACATTAGAAAATGTAGTAACGGCATGAAAAAAATATATAGCATCCTTAATACGTGGATCGGGACGTGTACTTTTTTCTTAAAACCAATACAAGAAAAAATAAATCCATAAACGAAAAGACAGTACGTCCCCCAGCCTAGTATCGGGTGTGTGCAAAACCACAAAAATAAAATTGCTAACAAATACATATCACTCTCCACTCATAAACTCGAACTCTTTTTTTCATTATCAGGTATTATAAGCCAAAAACAAACAAAAGAATAGACATGTTGCTATATTTAGTACATAAACATAAAGAGAAGTAAAAAGGAAACCTATCTAGATCAAAAACTTATGAGGCTTCTCCCTCTTGAATGAATTTATATTTCCATTTGAATAAAAATTCCACTTTCACTACTTTCTTAAAGACTTCGAAACTTTTTTGCCAATCTAACGTATACCTTCACAAGGAGGTATCAAACGATGAAGGAGTATGAATTCGTAAGAGTTGAACTGAGTACGATGAGAAGAAGGCCTAAAGAAGACTACCAGCAAATCATCCATGACTATGCCAAAGAAGGCTGGAAGTTCATTCAGATTTTTGCGCCCAGTATCAACGGGTATGGAGCGGCTGCTTATTTTGAAATGATATTTGAAAGAGATGCGTAAAAAGCTTAGTCTATGGGTCTAAGCTTTTTCATTTGCCCTTTATATCCCAATCTCGTTGCGTACCATGTATACAAGTTCAGCAAATGATTACTCACATGCTTTGGCTTAGGCTTATTCTTGCTGCACTATTTTTAGCTCCATACCGATTTTCCCTGCACTGACCAATGATAAAATCAAGCGCTGCATCAATATAGGCCGGGAACCTTTGCATGCCAATTGGTGAGCAATTAAAACAAAAGCAGGCTCCCATAAAAAGAGGGAAAACCCTCCCTCTATACTGAGAGCGGGTTCAACAATGATTAATTCCGTTTCCTTATTCATCTTTCTTATCTTTATCGGTATCTTCAGCATCCTCAACTGGATCTTCTGGATCAGCTTCATTATCGTTTTCATCATCTTGATTGATGGTATCATCCTCATCGACACCTGGCACGTTGTTATTGTCCGTATCTTGGTTGTTTCCGTTATGATCTTGATCGTTCTCTTCAACATCTGGGGCGTTGTTGTCATTATTTTCATCTTGATCATTATTACAGCCCATTAATACAAAACTGGATAGGAACAACACACTTATCATTTGCAGCCATTTTTTCATTTTCATCCTCCTTTCTTCATTTTCATCCCTATCAGTTTGTCCAGCATGCTTTCTTTCATTCGTTCCCATTCTTACCTGTTCTATCTTGATAACTGAAAAGAAATGGCTCGAAGATGAAGCAATACGGATAAATAACAGCTCTTTTATTTGGTGATTTTGCATTGCTTGATGTGGTTTAAAATGAAGGAAGCTGATCACATCCTTTCATACCATCAAAAAACCCTTCCATTTAAGAAGGGTTTTCCATTCTGCGACCGTCAAGCCAAGCGTGAATTGATGCACTTGTTATCTAGATCGTTTCATAAATGAGATACGATGCACTCTGCCCGCCCCTCCAGTTTAAATGCTCCAAAACCGTACGGCAGCAGTATATGATCTCCTTTTTTGAAGGTATTGATATTCACACCGGAGATCATACGGCCTTCTCCTTCAATCACACTGACCAGAAGGAACGTTTTTTGCTGTTTTAATGTCGCAGCTCCTGTTAAACGCCATTTTTCCACTGTAAAGTAAGCACATTCAACAAACGTGGTTGTAAGCAAATCATCTGTTTGTTCATATTGAATAGTGTGACGATCTGGAATGGATGGAACCTCTATGACTTCTAAGCTCTTCTCCAGATGAAGCTCGCGCATATTGCCTTCTCCATTTTTTCGCTCGTAATCATATAATCTGTAGGTTGTATCAGAATTCTGCTGTGTTTCTAAAACGAGAATGCCTTTTCCAATCGCATGAACGGTACCGCTTGGCACATAGAAGAAATCCCCCGGCTTTACCTTTACGCGGCGCAAGAGCTCGTCCCATTCTCCAAGTTCAATCATCGAGATCAGTTCTTCCTTTGTTTTTGCGTTGTGGCCGTAAATGATCTCTGCGTCTTTTTCGCAATCAATGATGTACCAGCATTCGGTTTTTCCGTGCTCTCCGTTTTCATGTATTTTGGCGAACTCATCGTTCGGATGCACCTGAACGGATAAATCTTGGTCCGCATCTAATATTTTTGTAAGCAGAGGGAAACGGTCCCCTTCAAGCTGTCCGAATAAATATCTGTGGTGCTCCCATAATTCGCAGAGTGTGAACCCTTTATACATCCCGTTTTGAACAACGCTTTGCCCATTTTTATGAGCAGCAAAAGCCCAGCATTCCCCTGTTCGTTCTGACGGAATGTGATAACCGAAATCAGCTAAAGCGGCGCCGCCCCAAATCCTCTCTTTGAAAACAGGCTTGAAAAATAACGGTTCAGTCGTCATGAAAATCCCCCCGCATTACACGATTTCATCCAGCAGCTTGTATGCCTCTTCTTTTGTTTGCACGGAGAGCAGCCGCTTCCTATAACTGTCATCCATTAGTTTCCGGGATAACATCTGCAATATTTTCAAATGCTGGTTCCCTCTGCTATCTTCCGGGACAGCTATCATAAAGATTAATTTCGCATCTGATCCATCGAGGCTGTTCCAGCCAACGCCTGATCGTTTGATCCCAAAGGCAACACTCGGCTCCCTGACCGACTCAGATTTTCCGTGCGGAATTGCGATATTCATGCCAATCGCCGTTGTGCCTTGTTGTTCACGCTTCAAAATGGCTTGTTTAAACCCGCTCTCGGACAGCAGCATACCTCTCTGTGACAGCTGTTGAATCATTTCATCAATAATGTCGTCCCTGGTCTCCCCGGATAAATGTGGGTCGATCAGCTCTGGGCTGATGATGTCTGTCAGTTTTTTGATTTCCGTCATCCCGGCTTTTTGACTTTCGGCTTGAGTCGGCTGCGGTATTTCTTTTGCCGCAGCAGCTTCACTTGGCGGTGCAGTTTCGCTGAGCACAGGGGACGCCACCGTAATATCCTTTTTTAATACATTGATGAACAGAGCAGTGACAAGAGATCCCGCAATCACAGCAATAAAAAACATCAAAACATGATCAACTGCGCCAAGCACTGCGACGATAGGTCCGCCATGCGCCACTCTGTCTCCGACATTTCCTATCATCGCAATCACAGAACCCGTCATAGAACCCGCCATAATACTGGGGATGACCCGAAGAGGGTCCTGCGCCGCAAATGGAATGGCTCCCTCAGTGATACCGAAGAGTCCCATCGTAAATGCCGCTTTCCCCATTTCTCTTTGCGATGCCTCGAACTTTCTTTTCCCTAAAAACGTTGCAATGCCGAGGCCGATCGGCGGTATACAAATGGCGGCGGCAATCGGTCCCATAATTTCATAGTTTCCTTCTCCGATCATGGCCGATCCAAACAGAAATGCCACTTTGTTTACGGGACCGCCCATATCAAATGAGATCATCGCACCTAAAATCAATGCCAGCAGGATGGAGCTCGACCCTTTCATACCTGCCAGCCATACCGTTAAAGATTCGAATATTTGGGCTACAGGTGCGCCGATCAAACACACAAACGCCAAACCTACAATCAGTGATGCAAACACCGGGATAATAATAATCGGCATAATCGGCTGGATTGCTTTTGGAACTTTTATTTTTTTGATCCAAAGGGCAGCATACCCGGCCAAAAATCCGGCAATGATGCCGCCAAGGAAACCGGCGCCGCTTGCGCTGTCATAAAAACTTCCAGTCGCTGCAATATATCCGCCGATCATCCCAGGCACAAGCCCCGGTTTATCAGCGATACTATAGGCGATATACCCGGCTAATATCGGAATCATGAACGAAAAGGAAGCACTGCCGATCTGTTCAATCGTTTTCCAGAAAGAATCATCCGGAATGACTAAGCCTTTTGGCGTTTTTTCGCCCCCAAGCGTTAATGCAATCGCTATCAGTAAACCGCCGACGACAATGAAAGGAACCATAAACGAAACACCATTCATCAAATGTCGGTAAATCGGATTTTGTTTCTTCTCCTGTTGATTGATTGATACCGGTTTTGAAGCGGAATGGTAGACCGGGATATCCCCGCTAAGTGCCTTTTGAATCAATTCTTCCGGTTTGCGAATGCCCTCCTGAACCCCGACAGACAGCAATTTTTTTCCTATAAACCGGTCTTTGTTTACCGAGCGGTCTGCCGCAATAATGATCGTGTCCGCTTCCCGAATGTCCTCCGCGGTTAGCTCATTTTCCACTCCGATTCCGCCCTGGGTCTCGACTTTGATGGAAACGCCTAATCTGTCGGCAGCTTTTTGCAGATTTTCCGCTGCCATATATGTATGGGCAATTCCGTTCGGACAAGAGGTTATCGCCAACAGTTTCATATACATCCTCCTTTACACGATGAATCATAAGATCTTGTCTCAACTGTATACTGAAATCTGGCCGTAAAAATGGCTTTATTTTACCGTTAATTCCGGAAATAAAGGCATTTTTCCTTATAAACAAAAAAAGCAAGGAATCAATCCCTGCTTTAATAATCCAAATAAGATAAAAATGTCATGACGTCTGTTTCTTTCGTCAGCTTCTGGACGAAAGCCGGCTGCTCACTGAGATATGAAAGCTCACGAAACAGCTGCTTTGTCATATTTTGATCCTCGTGTTTGACAGCGAGCATAAAAACAAGCGATACTTTCTCATTTCCCCAATCAAGCGGTTCTTTTAATGTGGCAATCGCGATGGCTGATTGTTTGATATATGTAACGTTTGCATGAGGAATAGCTATGCCTGCCCCGATATTTGTCGCCGCCATTTTCTCCCTCTTCACCGCATGAACAGCATACTCTTTTTCAACATAGCCTTTCTCAAACAAAGCAATCGACAGCTGTTCAATTACCTTGTAGCGGTGCTCTGTTTCTTGCTGCAAAAATACCAAAAAAGGCGTCGTATTGTTCAGCATTTGAAATGTTTTGTTTTCGCGTTGCGATTTTTCAAGCTGATCGATAAATACGTTCAATTCTTTCTCATCGCCAGGCTCTAAAAGCGGTGATACAACAATGTGAGGAATCGTTATATATTCCAAAGCAACGGTGGAGATGACAAGATCAATATCCTCATGTTTTTTTATAAAGTCCGCTAAATCCGATTTTGCGATACAAGCCATGACAGCGATTTGATGACATTTCCGTTCAATTTTCGTCCGCAGCAATTGTGACATCCCAATGCCCATGTGGCAGACGATGATCGCCTTTTTACGCGTCTCGCTGTTGTGATGCATTCGTTCGATCGCTGCCTGAAAATGCAGTGTCAAATATGCCGCCTCTTCCTCGGGAATAGGAAGATCAAACGTTTGATTGATGTCTTCCAAAACGTCAATGATCAGGTGAAACAAATAAGGATACATCTTTTTGATGTCATAAAGCATAGGATTTGATACAGAAAGATCGTAGCTCAGCCGTTGTAACACAGTATTCAAATGAATGCTCAATCCGTTAATCAAATCCTGGTCTTTGTGAAAATCCAGCATTTTCAGCTCTGAAACACGATGGATTAAATGCCTTACCACCTTAGGAAGCACAGCGTTTTCAAGGGTCTCTTCTTGCTGCTGTAAGTGATAACGAACTTTCCCGCCCAATATATGTAATGTTAAATACACGGCTTCTTCTTCAGGAAAACGGATGGCAAAAACCGGCTCAAGCCGTTGTAAACAAGCAAGAGTCCATTGATATTCTTTCTTCCTTTTTACGGCCGCCAGCTCTCTTGGAGATATCGAGATCGGCTGCTTCATTTTGATTCGTCGGATCATGAACAACGTATGCAGCAGCAAATTCTCAAACGTTTCATCTGTAAAATAGAGAGAATGCTTATTTTGTAATGCTTTGATTTCTTTCGTCACAAAGCCAACTTCATAACTTAAAAACTGCCTTTTCATAAATTGGCTAGCAAACTCGGTGCTTTCAATCAAATCAGATATTCTTGCCAGTGCTTTTCTTTTATTTTTTTCGTTCCCTTCAACTTTTAATCCAAGCCGCTGCCTCGAAACCAGTGTGAGATCAAATCGCTTCAGCCACTCCTCTACCGCACATAGATCCTTTTTAATAGAAGATCGATTGACAAAATGCTGAGCGGCCATTTCTTTTGCGGAAACAGGCTTTACATTCATTAATAGGTCATAAGCCATTTGCAGCATTCTTTCTTCATCGGTCCGCCGCCTAGAACGGACATGTACTGTATGTAATTGTTGGCTTAACCAGGCCCTTTCCTGTTCCTCTATATGTAAAAAGACGCCTAACCCTGGTTTCCGAATGAGCTGGGCATGAGAATGTTCATTGAGATAATCCTCGATCGCTTTCAAGTCATTCCTGATCGTTTTCTCAGAACACTGTACCCTGTCTGCGAAATCTTGCACAACTAAATAGTCATCAGGTTCAGATAACAACAGATACAAAATCTCTTTTTGTCTTGTATTCATGTATTTCATCTGTTTTTCTATCCTTCCTGTCAGTATCCTATAAATGTAACCGTTTACATTATAACGTGAAATCATAGAGTCAAAAGTTTTGTTTTTTACCGAAGGTTCCGGAAAGAGCGATTTTTATGTTTTGGAGTGTTCTATGATCCAGTATTCCCCGCTTCCCATTCCATTTTAATAGAATAAGAAATGCTAAAATCCACCTCTAACCTGCGTCTCAATACGACTAAACCAACGCAATAAAAAAACGGATAGAAACGTTGATATAACGTCTCGAACCAGCGACATTTACCCTATCAAGTTAGTTGTTGCCTTTGAACAAATATATTCGATTCTGATCAGCCCTTTAATTTCAAGGTCGATTGAATTGTACATCTGATGATTGCTAAATGAAAATGGCGATTGGTGGCAGAGTTAACAAAATCAATCAAACGAGTTTCCACTTCATTATTATTTGTTGATTTTTGAATGTATCTTTTACTCATTCACACTGCTTTTCATTAACCATCGACTTCCGTTAATGCTTTTTTTGAACGTCTTTTGTATGTTTTTTCGTGAAATGGGCTTTAACAGCTTCTTTGTTTTTCCAAATATTCCAAATCATTATTTTATGGCTTATCATTATGACATTTTCATGATAATTGTCATTTATAAATCATAAACGACATTGGGAGCCTTTTTAAACCAACTTTCTATAATTTCTGAATCAAGCTAAAGGATTCGTATCAGACGATTTGGTCCTTATTATGCTTATTCTGACCTTTGTTTTAGTCTAAATAGAAAGTTATTTCGAAGAATGGTTCTATTAGAGGGCGCCCGTAGTGGTATAATATTAAATATATGTAAATAAAAGGAAGTATTCGATTGTCTGTTTCGGATTTAATCCCATATCATTACGTAACCACAGACATTAATCATTGGTATGTTGTAATAAAGCAGGGCCGAGTTGAGAAAGCAAAAGAAATGAAACAAAAAGTTGAAAAAGAATTTGATATGATGGAGAAAAATGAAAAGGTAGCAGTCTATCTTCAGCTATTAAAGCTACGGCACGAAATAATGCTGTCGTATCTCGAGCCTGACTCTGTTAAAAATATAGATTGTGTTTATTCTGATCTCAAAAAGACACGGGAAAGTATGGCTCCTGAATCTCTTTCGAATACAATTGAGTTCTATTATCACTTTTTCACTGGTATGTATCATTTCAGAACAAGAGATTTAGTTATTGCTTTAACATATTATCGAGAAGCTGAAAAATATCTTGATTTATTAGACGAAAACGCAAATACAGATAAGGCAGAGTTCTATTTCAAAGTGTCAGAAGTCTATTACTATATGAAAGAGACTCATTTCTCAAAGAATTATGCTCAGCGTGCATACTCTATATTTAAAAAGCAAAAAGATGCTCAGGGGAATCTTACATACGGCAAAGAAATGGTCCAATGTCAGTTTGTTATTTTGGGAAACTGGCTAGATAAAATGTGTTATGAGGATGCTTTAGAAACAGCTCAAAAGGCTTTAGATGATGCTATAAAAATAGGAGAGCAACATTTAATTGGTTCCGCTCATTTTAATGTCGGTTTATGTTATAATAACCTTGAAGAACTTGACAATGCTGAGAAACATTTTCAAATCGCCTATGAAATTCATAGGGATCGAAAACACATTTATGAGTCTAAAGCGATTTTTAATATAGCATATGTCAAAGCAAAGAAGAATGATTTAAAGGCTGCTTTAGAATTGTACCAGGAAGGTCAGAAGGTCGCTTTCAGACACAACAATCAGGAAGTAACAGAGAAATTAAAACTGGTTAAAGGTCTTTATTTATCATTCGACTTACAAACACTTAGAGAAATGTTCAAGTTCTTCAAAGATAAAAACCTTTATGGTGATATGGAAGAATACGCTGTTGCTGTTGCTGATTTTTTGACCAATAAAGAAGACAGACATGATGCGGTCGATTTTTATCAAATGGCAATTGAAGCACGCAAACAAATTCAAAGGGGGAAGCATTTAAATGAAAAAATGTAAAATTGCAATTTGTTTAGCACTCTTGCTTGGCATTGTTGGAGTATCTAGCGCTTCATACGCTCTTTCTGAGCAGTCCACTTATAAGGTCGCAGATAGAGCAGCAACTTAATATGATATTAAGAAATAACCCCATTTCGGACTTTACAAATGGGGTTTTGTAGATACTTCACTGAACGAATCATTCACTCTGATATCCATAATATAACATTCAGATGCTCTATCCATCTGTGACTGCTACCCTGTTATGAAAAAAATACGTTTAAGGCTTTATAATCTTTTTCTTCAAAAGAAACAGTTACTCTATCTACTTTTTCAGAGTCTGCGAACATAAAGATTGTTTGGCGAAATTTAATTTCTCTAGACCCAATTATGTTAAATATACAGTCAAGGACTTTGAAACAGTCTATATCTATCCCATTTTCCGAATGGTTTTTGATACTTACAGTAATAAAACCATCGCTTTTTGTAAAACTTGCTTTTTGCGGTGACATATTATGTCGCTTACAGAATGACTTAATAGCTGCTTTGAAGTAATCCATTGGTGCCCTCCTTCTCTCCCCCTTGCGATAACAAGAATACTAATCCATATTTTATCACACTGTGACATGTCAATATGTTAGGTTAATCCCCAAAATGAGGATTTGCTCTTAGGGTGTAAACGTTACTTACTCCCTTTATATACAATATATAGAGTGCCTAAGAATAGTATTAAGTTAAGGGTGTATACACTATGTAAATACGCCTGTTGCAAACTAAACTAAAAAAAGGATAGACAATTTGTCCATCCCTCAAAGCTTATAACCTATGCACATGCAGCAATCATTGCTACATCACAAACAACTCCACAAGTGAAACCAGCTGGAGCATTAATCAAACCAACAACCCCACAATAGTTGACACAAGTCAATAAACCTAGCGCTCCACAGGCAAAATTCTTTCCCCAAACACTATGGAAGTCCCCCTCCTGAAGATTATCTGAATTTTCCCCATAAATTTTAAAAGAGTTATCATTATCTTGGATCAATACATCGAGTTCATCAGAATCGCCATTAAAATCTTTAGGCATTTTTAGGCATTCCTAATAAGTTAAAATTAAAAAATTCTTTAGTATCTTTGCTCTAACCCAAAGTATAAATTATGGAGTCGCCTTCTTCATTTTTTTAAGCCCCATAAACAAATTCTAAATCAGATTTTGTACCTTTTTTATCAACTTGAGCGCCTTTGAATAAAAGACTCTTATCTTTTAAATTTACGTTTTTGAATCCAACATTTTGTATTCTTCAATGTGCTTTTTAAACGTTTCTTTCTTATCTAGAGCGATTTGCTCTACATTTTTTACCTCTTGTTCACTAAGTACTTCAGTTTAGACATTGTAAACATCTTTAATTTCCGATGATTTGTTCTCTGTCTCTCTCTTTCTAACAAGTTGTACATTCTGTTTTGGCATTACTTCCATTTCCAATCACTAAAGCATTTATTGGCATGATAGATACTATAGCAATTAAAAAATCAGCACAAACCTTTTCATACACTTTCCTTCCTTACCATAATATATTTAAAATAAGCAAAACCGTATTTTAATCCTTACTATTATCTATCCAAACATCTCCAATCTTTGAATAGAAGTATTTTAAAATAAAACCTATAGCAATTCCAAAGATCACAAATCCAATTGAGAAAATAAGAAATTCAACGGTAAATACAGGCTTGCCTTTTAAATAACCTATTAACAGTTGTCCAAGAACAAACACCACTGACATTCCTGTCGTAATTAGAGGTAAACTTCTAACCCATGTTGTAAAATTCTTTTTCATTTGTTCAATAGTTAATTTTCTTTTTGCCATTTTCATCACCTCTTTAATTAGTGAAACACAAACTCTTTTTCCGAAAAATGAATATTACGAATCGAATTTCTATACAACTTAGTTACTTATTTTCTATTTTAAGATTGAGACATTATATATATTAATAGGTTTTACTTCTGCGCCACTCTTACAATTGGTAATAGCCTAAGTAATGTTTTATCTTTGAGTACTGTTTGAAGGTTTACATGTTATACCTTCTTGACTTTTCTTTTGATTTTTTGCTTGATTGGTTGAGACAATGTCTGGACAAGTTGTCTGTCTGAATTTGCTTGTAAAAAATAAACAAACTCAGGCAGGTGACTGAAACTTGATTGTATATCAACTTGTGGTATCCGTGTGTTCACCCTATTTGCCATTGGTTATTCCCCAAACAAGTCTACTGTGCCAAGTGTCCCTAACAGGTTCTCAAAGCTCAAATTTGAGCCCTGATACTTGTGGCTTGTCCTGCATCGTCAGAAACGATACACCCATCCTTCGTCAGCACTTAATGACAGCTTTCACCTTTCAGATGCATGTGTAAATAGGGAAACACAGAAAGCATCCTATCCTCATTTGTCACTTCTGCGAATGATTATGCGTTTCAATTTTGCGCACCCTCGTAATACAAGTTCGACTTCTTGTATTTAATATACTCATAAGCCAATGCTTTTTAACGAAATTTATTTTACATGTCGTTCATGTTATATTAAATGGGATACAATAGGTATACCTCATCGAACGTGAGGTGTTATTAAATTGAAAATCAGCTATAAACCAATGGAAATAACATCAATAAAGCGTGATAAAACACGAAGTGACTTAAAGAAGGATTTGGGGATTTCGCCTTCAACACTGGCTAAAATGTCAAAAGGCTTAGTAGTGGCGTTAACTGTTATCCTTAAGATCTGTGAGTATTTAGATTGCCCTATTCAGGAAGTTGTAGAGTTTATAGAAGATAAATCTGAACAGGCTTAAACAAAAGTATTGCAATAGCTGTTATACTGTACGGAGAGGTGAACGGGATGGAGAAACAAATATTAGAAGCTATTCAGCAGTTATCAAAGGATATTGCTGAAGTTAAACAGGATGTAAAAGAAATCAAGAATACAGTTACACGTATAGAGGAAAACGAACCTGAAGAAATCATGTCGATGCTCAAATTGATTAACAAGAACATTGAGCGTGATCATAGTTATAACGATAAGAAATTCTCTAGCTTAGAGAGACGTATCCATGAATTAGAAGAGAGATTGAATAACTAATTATTTTCGCAGCCGTCTGCGAATTTGATAAACGGTATACGTAAACCGATTTGCGACATCATAAGTTAAAACAACCCCCTCACACCTAAAAGTGAAGGGGTTGTTTTAATTATTTTGTCTTAATACTTTTCAGAAAAGCACTTCTGTTCTCAGTGGCAGTTGTCAGCATAGTCGCATTTTCATTAAGCCTTTGCACTAATGCTTCTTTCGCTTTTCCTTCAAATGAAGAGAGTAAAGCAACATACACTTCAGCTATAACCTGTTGGGCTGATGAAAAATCTGATGCGTTTTTTGTGTCTTCTTTTAGATTCTGACAATGAGTTTTTAAACTTGTACCCACCAGTTTTTTTAATTCCTCAGTCTGCTGAAGCTTCCTATAAAAATCAACTGTATCCAACCCTAGATCCCCCTTACAACCGTAACCAGCTGGCTAATTCATTATCCTTATCTTTTAAATCCTCAGCCATTGTAACAATAAACTCACTAATATCCTCTAGATCTCTAATCAAATAATGAAGAGAAGCCTCAGTTTGGTACTGTTCTTCTGAGTCATAAAATGCTGCTACTCCATCTTTTTCAGAGGGTGCGTGAAACAAAACAGCATGATCAACATCACTGGGAGCAAGATCTTTGAATTCTCCCAATCTCTTCCCGTAAATCGATTTTACGTCATAAACCATTTTGCTGTGATCATGAGGGAATCGTTCAATTGCTTGTTTCTTTGTTTTTAAGTCTTCAATAGCTGCCTGTAATCGTTTAGCTAATTCTTTTGCGTACTTAGCATCCACTTTAATGGTTTGCCCATTCATACCTGAATAAGATGAGAACGATTCGATATTCTGGTTATAAACGCCGTTGCTGCCGTCAACACTCTTGATATCACCATTCTTATCAAACGTAAAATTCGAATCATTTAAACTATGAGTATCGGGATTTTTTGCAAATGCTTGGCCATAAAACGTTGTAATCAGACCGGTCAAAATACCAGGAATGCCTAGAGACGAGGTTAATCTATTAGCCCTATCTTGACGTGCGATACTTGGATCTTTCGTATATATAGTAGTGCCGTTATGTCGGTCATATTCTAAAAACCAACCTGCACCAACCATGTCATCAGGATTAATAATCGCCTTATGATATGTATCAAATTCACCATTTCTGATTTTCTTCTGTGTTTCTTCATCATGCAGCTTAACAATTGAAGGGTTGTTAAAAGCGACACTATAAACGTTGTTATTTACAGCGGCATATTCAGCATCAGCACCACCAAGGGAGTGACCTGTAGTCGAGATTACTGTTTTAGTGCCAGCATACTTTTTCACTTCATTGGCAACAACCTTATCACCTTGGTCAAATTGAGATGTTTTTGTAACGATTTCATACTTTCCGCTGCTAAGCATGTTTAATTGTTTTTTGCTCCCAATAAACTTTGCGACAGATTCTACTTCCTCAGAAACACCTTTTTCCCTAATGAAATATTTTTCTTTCTTAGGGTCTTGTCCCATTACTACGTTGCCGCCATCGGCACTTATAATATCAGCTTTAATTTGTTCCTGGTTTGTTCCTTGAAAGCCTACTACTACGTTCTCTGGCTCTTTTGGTTTAACCCATTTACCTTCTTTTTTCTTGGCTTGGACAAAGACGTATACATCTAGCCCCGTGTCTGGGTCTTTTTTGATTTTATCTACGTAAAAAGCTTTTTTTGATTTATTTACGATGGGAGTCTTATTTTCATAGGCTTTTTTCATTTTCTTTTCACTGTATGTATTTTGACTGAGATAAAAATAGTCTTTATCTGATAAATTAGGTATGTCAGTCTTTGTATTCATGTACAATGCCCCTTCCCTCATGTAAAATGTAAGACAGAAAGGATGGTTTTATGAAAAAATACATAATTATCCTTATAGCTCTGGTTATTATAACACTTGGAGGGATATTTATGAAGGAACAACACGACAAAAAAATGGAAGCCCAAGAAACTCAGCAAAAGGAAGAATTGTATTCCTTGGCTAAAAAAAGAATGACTGACTTTATTAAAACAAACTATAAAGATATTGAACAAATTGATTACACTAATGATTATGAGGTAAACCCAATGGGTGGCATTGAAATCAATGGTTATCTCAATGGAAATAAGAAAAAAGAAATATGGGGAATCTATGATAAAACTAATGACGAAATAGGATCATTTACTGTAGATGCAACCGAGAAGCCTGAGTGCGAAGATAATGTATGCGAGTATTAAGAATACAACCCCTCACCATAGTGTAGAGGGGTCTTTTATGATTTCTCCATACTTCATCACGAAAAAATACAACAATAATTAAAACAAGTGAAAGAAAATTTTTTCTAACAGAACATTTTATTCTTTCTCAAAACTCATTAGTATTATCTAAGGAAGGTACCTTTCTTAACCCACTTCAAAAAATTAGATTTTAAAAAAAATGATAATCTACTCTCATTATACGGCAAGAAGGATGGTTTTATGAAGAAACCCATAATTATACTTACTACTCTAGCTCTAATAACACTTGGGGGAATATACACGAAACACCAATATGATGAAAAGCAAGAAAAAGTTAAGACTGCAGAACTAGAGCTATTTGATAAAGCTAAAAAACGAATGACTGATTATCTTGAAGCTAACTATAGTAATGTTAATCCAATTAACTTCTCAAAGGATTACGAAATAGATCCTATGGGTGGAATTTCAGTGGAAGGTACATACGGAGAAAAGAAAGAACATTTCTGGGGGCTATATGATAACAGCAATAATAAAATAGGCTTGACTAGAATTGATGCTGAACCAAAACCTGGATGCGAAGATAAAGTATGTGAGTATTAAATATACAGCCCCTCACCATAGTGTAGAGGGGTCCTTTATGCTTTCTCCATACCTCATCAAGGATAAATGCTACAAGTATCAAAATAATTGAAAGAAAAATTTTCTCCACAGTTAATTTAATGTTAAACAAAATATATAAATCCACTCTTATTTTACGGCTAAAAGGATGATTTAATGAAGAAAGCCATAATTATACTTACTACTCTGGCTCTTATAACACTTGCAGGACTGTACATGAAAGAACAACATGACAGAAAAATCGAAGCGCAAGAAGCAAAAAAAGAAGAATTGTATACCTTAGCTAAAAAAAGAATGACTGATTTTATTGAAACAAACTATAAAGATATTGAACAAATTGATTACACTAATGATTATGAGGTAAACCCAATGGGTGGCATTGAAGTCAATGGTTATCTCAATGGAAATAAGAAAAAAGAAATCTGGGGAATTTATGATAAAGGCAATGACAAAATTATATCATTCACTGTGGATGCAACCGAGAAGCCTGAGTGCGAAGATAAATTATGTGAGTATTAAGTATACACCCCCTCACCATAGTGTAGAGGGGGTCTTTTATGATTTCTCCATACCTCATCACGAATAAATACAACAATAATTAAAACAAGTGAAAGAAAATTTTTTCTGACAGAACATTTTATGCTTTCTCAAAACTCATTAGTATTATCTAAGGAAGGTACCTTTCTTAACCCACTTCAATAAATTAGATTTTTCGTATAATGATAGTCTACTCTCATTATACGGCAAGAAGGATGGTTTTATGAAGAAACCCATAATTATACTTACTACTCTAGCTCTAATAACACTTGGGGGAATATACACGAAACACCAATATGATGAAAAGCAAGAAAAAGTTAAGACTGCAGAACTAGAGCTATTTGATAAAGCTAAAAAACGAATGACTGATTACATAAATGCCAACTATAAAGATATAGGTAAAATTGATTTCTCAAACAAATATGAAATAGATCCGATGGGGGGAATTAATGCAGAGGGTTATTTGAATGGTAACAAAGAAAAAGAGTTTTGGGGAATTTATGATAATTCAAATGACACTATAACTTCATCGTATGTTGATGCTAAAGAAAAGCCAGAGTGGAAGGATAAACCATGTGAGTATTAAAACATACCCCCTCACAAATAATGTGAAGGGGTTATGTTCTTGGTCTTTCTTCTCTCCACTTTTTATGCCTTCTCATACCTCATCAAAAATCAACATAACAATAATCAAAACAAGTGAAAGAAAAAATTTTCTCTTACACTAACAGTTTATTGCTTTTCAAAACTCATTAGTATTTTCAAAGGTTCGTATCTTTCTTAATTCTATTCAATAAATTTAAAAAACTATATGTTATTCCAACCACAGTTTAATAAAAAAGGATGGTTTTATGAAAAAGTCCATAATTGTCCTAATAATAACAATTTTTATTTTAACATTTGGGGGGCTATTTATGAAACATAAATATGATGAAAATCGGGAAGCCGGAGCAAAAAAGAAGAATTGTATTCTTTGGCTAAAAAAAGAATGAATGATTTTATTGAAACAAACTATAAAGATATCCAGTCAATTGAATACACCAATGATTATGAAATAAATTCAATGGGTGGTATTTCAATTAATGGCTATTTAAACGGGAACATAGACAAAAAAATTTGGGGAATATACGATAAGGCAAATGATGAAGTTGGAGTATTCAAAGTAAATGCTACCCGAAAACCCGAATGCAAAGATAAGGTATGCGAGTATTAAGTAAAAAAATGCTCTATCCAGTTAAGCATTCAGCTTGTAGAGAAAACTTTGTTTTGTACTGTTTCTTTGGGTTTTCAGCTGATTTCAAAAACTGAAAAAGAGCTCCACAGACCTAGCCCTGCTTGTCTAGGTAAACTCATTTATGGCGTCCTGATCTTGTAGAGCTTCTTTCCGTTTTGTATTGCTGCGATCTTTAATGAATTCATCTAATGCTTCCTGTTGTTCTTGGAGCTATTTCTTCAGGTCTTTGAATTGAGCTTTCGCTTCGTCAGAATCATCCATTGAAAGCTTATTAATTTTATCTTTGGTTTCCTGGATGGCTTGATTCTTTTAGTTACTTCTGATACTCAGCCTTCATCTTCTTTGTCGATTTCATGTCGCTTTCCAGTAATCAAACTACATTCGATAGATATGGCCATGTAACAAAAAATCAGCTGATGAGACAGCTGAACTATTCAACAATGTTGACCCTAAAAAGAGATATGGTCAATGAATTTTGAAGCCGCTTTATCAAGTTCGCCTACAGTTTGCCAACAACTCGCGAATTTGATAAACCGGCTTTATTAAAGCAAAGTAAAAAACCCTTGCTGCGCAAGGGTTTAAGCTATGATTCCGACTGGGCTCGAACCAGCGACCTCTACCCTGTCAAGGTAGCGCTCTCCCAGCTGAGCTACGGAATCATGATATGTAAGTGTTGCTGGGTATGTTATTGTCTTTCTGACAAGTTCTATTATATAACCTCCTCCCCTATTCGTCAACAGCTTTTTTAGAAAAACTTTTTTTCGGACTTGCTGTTCTGTTCATCGGCTATTATAATATGTCTTAATTTTCTAATAATAGAGGTGATAGAGGATTGCATTTTTTGATTTCTTCTGATGATGTTTGGGTTTTGTGGGGATTTATTGCGGTGTGGGCAGCAGTGAGCATCGGGCTGGAGCAGCGCTTTAAGTGGGCGTCCGCTGTGTCTGGCGCTATCATTGCGCTTTTAGGTGCTATGGTGTTTACAAATATAGGAGTTCTTCCTGTTGAATCGCCTGTATATGATACTGTTTGGTCTTATGTGGTGCCGCTGGCGATTCCCCTTTTGCTGTTTCAGATCAATGTGCGGCAGATTTTCAAGGAAAGCAGGCGTTTGCTGTTTATTTTTCTGATTAGCTCCGTCGGAACTGTGCTTGGGAGCGTCCTTGCTTTTTTTCTGTTCAATCAGCATATTCCTTACCTCGATAAAATCGGCGGAATGATCAGCGCTTCTTATATCGGCGGCGGGATCAATTTTGCGGCGATGGCGGCGAAATTTGAGACGCCGGGGGAATATGTGTCGGCTGCCGTTGTGGCTGATAATATTATGATGGCGCTTTTGTTTTTGATCTTAATCAGCATTCCTGCAGTGAAATGGTTTCAGCGGCATTATGCTATGCCGTTTGAAGAAAAAGTGAAAGCCGATGGAAAGAGCGGAAACAGTGCAGAAAGCTATTGGAAACGGAAGGACATTTCTTTAAAGGATATCGCTTTTAATACCGGTGCTGCTTTTGCGCTTGTTGCGGCTAGTGTGAAGATTTCCGGCTATTTTAAGAGCCTTTTTTCTCATCCCCTGTTAACCGGAACGCTTGGCGATCAATATCTAATGCTTACGTCTTTAACGGTTCTTATCATTTTTCTTTTCCCGCGTTTTTTTGAAAGGCTGAATGGATCTCAGGAGCTTGGAACCTTTTTGATTTATTTGTTTTTTGTGGTGATTGGCATTCCTGCAGATTTGCGCTTAATCGTCACCAATGCGCCTCTTATTCTATTATTTGTCTTAGTTGTTGCGATCAGCAATTTAACTGTTTCCTTAGCCGTCGGAAAATTATTCCGCGTGCGGTTTGAGGAAATTCTGCTCGCTGTCAACGCTGCTGTCGGGGGGCCTACGACCGCAGCTGCGATGGCAATTGCCAAGGGATGGCGGGAACTTGTCGCCCCGATCATGCTTGTTGGTACGCTCGGCTACTTAATTGGGAACTATGTCGGCACCTTTATGGGAAACTGGTTTTCTTCTTTTTTATAAAAAGGATAATTGCAGTTTCCTTAGAATAATGTAAGAAGATTGGGGAGATTACTGTATGCTAAAAGGAAAAAACATCTATGTAAGACCTTTAGAAGTAAAGGATGCGGAAGAAAATCTGCGACTGCAAAGCGAAAATCAGGATTTCTTTGAACAGTTCTCCATGATACGCGCAGACGATTACTATACGGTTGAGGGGCAAAGAAAAAGAATAGCAGAGTATCAGCAAAGACTGGAGAAAGATGAAGAGTATCATTTCGGCATTTTCACTGCGTCAGACAATACATTAATCGGCACGGTTTCGCTCTTTCAAATCATCCGCGGGGCGCTGCAAACGGCGTTCATCGGGTATTTTTTAGACAAAGCCCATAATGGAAAGGGCCTGATGACAGAGGCCGTCAAATTGATTGTTGATTTTGCGTTTCACGAATTGAAACTGCACCGTATTGAAGCCGGTGTGATGCCCCGCAACCTCGGGTCCATGCGTGTATTGGAAAAAGCAGGATTTCATAAAGAGGGCATCGCCCGAAAAAATGTGAAAATCAACGGCGTTTGGGAGGATCATCAAGTCCTCGCGATTCTTAATCCTGATGATGAATAACAAAAGAAGCCGGGGCCATCCCCGGCTTCTTTTTATCGAACCGCCACTGGCGCAATTTCTTTCAGCGCTTGTGCGAAATCACGTTCTAAATCGTCTGCATGTTCGACTCCCACGCTAAGACGGAGCAGGCCGTCTGTGATGCCGCGTTTTTCACGCTCTTCCTTAGGCATTGCCGCGTGAGACATCGTTGCCGGATAAGACAAAATCGATTCCACGGCGCCGAGGCTTACAGCAAAGACCGGAAGTGATACATTCTCTACTAATTTCTTAACGGCATCTTTGCTTTCAAGCTCAAATGATAGCACGGCGCCCGCTCCCGCCGACTGGCCTTGATGAATGTCAGCGCCCGGATGATCAGCCAGCCCCGGATAATACACGCGTTTCACCGCCGGATGCTCCTGGAAAAATTCCGCAAGCCGCTGCGCTGTTTGGCTTGCTTTTTCTAAGCGGACCTGCAATGTTTTTAATCCGCGCAGCACAAGCCAGCAATCTTGCACGCCAAGGACGGCGCCGAATGCGTTTTGCAGCTTATACAGCTGCTTTCCAAGCTCTTCATCCTTGACAGCAGCCAGGCCTGAGAGCACATCGCTGTGTCCGCTCAAGAACTTTGTTGCGCTGTGAAGCACAATATCCACGCCGAGATCAAGCGGCCGCTGCAGTGCCGGTGTCATGAAGGTATTGTCCAGAAAGGTCAAACAGCCGTTTTCTTTTGCGAGCTGAACCACCGCTTTTATATCAGTAATCCCAAGTGTCGGATTTGACGGTGTTTCCATATAAATGACCTTCGTGTTTGGTTTGATATTCCGCGCCACTTCATTAATGTCCGTCATGTCGACAAACGTATGCTCAATGCCAAACCGTGTCAGCACCTCTGTCACCATGCGGAAGGTTCCGCCGTATACATCTTCTGTCACAAGAACGTGATCGCCCTGTGACAGAAGTAAAAATGCTGTCGAGATCGCAGCCATGCCTGAGCTAAAAGCCAATCCTCTCGTTCCGCCTTCCAGTGCGGCAATGGTTTCTTCGAGAGCTGTTCTTGTCGGCGTGCCTGAGCGGCTGTAGTCATATGCGCCAAACTCTTCAAATGAAGATTGATGAAATGTTGATGCATGCTGGATCGGCACACTGACGGCCCCTGTTGAACCGTCTGTTTTAAATGGATTGTGCACGAGCTGGGTTTCCAGCGTCCAATTGTGATTACTCAAATGAAACAGCTCCCTCTTTGACCTGACATAACGCCTGTTTTAGGTCTTCTTTTAAATCTTCCGCATGTTCAATTCCGACCGAAAAGCGCAGCAGACGATTGCAGACCCCGTTTGCGATACGGATGTCTTCAGGAATATCCATGTGCGTCTGTGTGGCTGGATATGTAATAAAGCTCTCCACCCCGCCGAGGCTTTCCGCAAAACAAATGGTCTTCAGCGCTTTTAAAAACGGGTTCACCCACTCTTCTTTTTGCAGACGGAAGGACAGCATGCCGCCTTTTCCGGGATACAGCACATCCGCAATTTCTTCCTGCTCTTCTAAAAACGCCGCAAGCTCCTGCGCGTTTGCCTGATGCTGGCGCATTCTGAGGCTCAGCGTCTTCATTCCTCTCATGAGAAGCCATGAATCAAATGGAGGCAGGACAGCGCCGATGGCATTTTGGTGTTGAAACATTTCTTCTCCAAGCTGTTCATCTTTCACAACGACAAGCCCCGCAAGCAGGTCGTTATGCCCGCCTAAATACTTGGTTGCACTGTGTATCACAATGTCGGCTCCCAGCTCAAGCGGCTGCTGCAAGACCGGTGTGTAAAATGTATTATCAACGATCAGCAGAAGACCGTGCTCTTTTGTGATCTGGGCGATCTTTTCAATGTCCGCCTCCTGCATGAGCGGATTTGTCGGTGTTTCCACAAATACCGCTTTTGTATTCGGCGTTATCTTGGAGCGTAAACAGTCTTCGTCGCTGAAATCATCATAATGAAAGGTCAAGCCGTATTTTTTCCATTCATTTTCAAACAAGCGGTACGTGCCGCCATATAGGTCGGATGAAACGATCAGTTCGTCTCCGCTTTTAAATAGCGCCATAATTGTTTGGATGGCCGCCATTCCCGAACTGAAGGCAAGCCCTCTCGCTCCGTTCTCTAAGCTGGCGATCGCGTCCTCCACAAGCTGGCGTGTCGGGTTTTTTGTGCGGACATAATCAAATCCGGTTGATTCACCGATCCCTCTGTGGCGGTATGCTGTTGATAAATAAATAGGAGGACTCACTGTCCCCGTTACTTCGTCGCTTCGGTTCCCGATTTGGGCTAATTTCGTTTCAACATGCTGTGACATATAGCTGACACCTTCCCTTTTCAAAATAAAAAACCCCTTCTTCATAAGAAGAAGGGGTTTAAACGCTTCCTCTTATCTTCCAAGCATAAAACGCTTGCTGGATTTAGCACCTTGGCACTTTGCACATATGCAAAACAGGCCGGTTGCTGAGGTTTCTAAGGGCCAGTCCCTCCACCTCTCACGATAAGAAATATCGATTTCAATTTTCTGATTGTTTTATATTAACTTAATTCGCAGTATATTTCAATACTTTTTTCTTCGAGTTCCGAACGGTTTAAAGAGAGAAATTTCTAATAATTCATGGTACAATAATGGAAAATGCGAGAAAGTCTAGTTGTCCTGGAGGAATGTATTATGACACCGAAAAACGGCACCGTGCAAGAAAAGACATTGTTTTCGAAAGAGCTTAACGAGGAAATGACATTGCTCGTTTATCTGCCGTCTAACTACTCCCCACTTTATAAATACCATGTCATAATCGCGCAGGACGGCCACGATTATTTCAGGCTGGGGAGAATTGGCAGGCAAGTCGAGGAATTGCTGTCCAAACGTGAAATTGACCGGAGTATTATTATCGGCGTGCCTTATAAGGATGTTGATGAACGCAGAAAAACCTATCATCCGGAAGGCTCCAAATTTTCGGCGTATAAACGGTTCATCGCCCATGAGCTCGTACCGTTTGCGGATGATGAGTATCCTACTTATCATGTCGGCTACGGACGCACGCTGATCGGCGATTCGCTGGGAGCGACCATATCGCTCATGACAGCACTCGATTATCCGAATATGTTCGGAAACATTATTATGCAGTCTCCCTATGTTGACAAGCATGTATTGGAGGCCGTGAAGCAATCGGACAATATCGAACACCTCTCTATTTATCACCAAATCGGCACGAAAGAAACTGACGTCCACACGACTGACGGGAACATTCTGGACTTTACAGAACCGAACCGTGAGCTGAAACAGTTGCTGGAGAAGAAGCTTTCAGATTATGAGTATGAGCCATTTGAAGGAGACCACAAATGGACATACTGGCAGCCGCTTATCACGCCGGCTCTGAAAAAAATGCTTTAATACTCAATCATACTTTATTTCCAGGAGGGACATAATATGAAATACGGAATCGTTTTATTTCCATCAAAAAAACTCCAAGACCTTGCGAACTCATACAGAAAGCGCTATGATCCGAGCTATTCCTTGATCCCGCCCCATATGACGCTGAGATCATCGTTTGAATTGGCGGAGGAGAAAGCCGATCAGCTAGTATCACATCTGAGAGCCATCGCAAGGGAGTCCCATCCGGTCGTTCTGAAATTGACAAAATACAGCTCATTTGCGCCTGTCAATAATGTCATTTACATCAAAGCAGAACCGACGGAAGAATTAAAAACACTCAATGAAAAACTATACACCGGTGTGCTGGCTGGTGAACAGGAATACGCTTTTGTCCCGCATGTGACGGTCGGCCAAAATCTTTCCGACGATGAGCATTCGGATGTTCTGGGACAATTAAAAATGCAGGAAGTGTCGCATGAAGAAATCATTGATCGTTTTCACTTACTTTACCAGCTTGAAAACGGATCATGGACCGTATATGAAACCTTTTTGCTAGGCAAAGGAGAATAATATTTGGAAGCAGTTATCGCAAAAAATGAACAACAAATGAAAGACGCATTTTATGTAAGAGAAGAAGTCTTTGTCAAAGAACAAAACGTGCCTGTTGAAGAAGAAATTGACGAACTTGAAAATGAGTCGGAGCATATCGTCGTATATGACGGCGAAAAGCCTGTCGGTGCCGGAAGATGGCGTATGAAGGACGGCTGCGGAAAGTTAGAGCGGATTTGCGTATTGAAAAGCCACCGCTCCTCCGGTGTCGGCGGCATCATTATGAAAGCGCTCGAAAAAGCGGCTGCGGACGGCGGCGCTTCCGGCTTCATGTTAAACGCGCAAACGCATGCTGTGCCGTTTTACAAAAAACACGGGTATCGTGTGATTTCTGAAAAAGAATTCCTCGATGCCGGCATTCCCCACGTACAAATGATGAAAGACTAAACAGCATCCGGGTCTATTAAGATCCGGATTTTTTCAAGCACTTAAAAAACCGTTCTTTGGATGCGAACGGTTTTTTATACATATCGATTAATATATGTGCCCATCCCTTTTTCTCGCAACATCTTATAAAGAGAGCGCTTACGTTTCATCTCGTTCACTTTTCTTTCAGCGGCCGTTTGATTCTCCTGCTGTTTCTCCAGTTCCTTGTATACCCGCTGAAATGGAACATAGTTGATTTTTTCGGTTCCGGCGTAATCCTGCTTATGACCGATCGTTCGATTTGCATATTGAGCGTATTGCTGGTTTTGAATGTGACCTGCATATATCATACGATACCCACCCTTCTGCTATCTCTTTTCCCTTAAACATACTTTTTGAAACACGTTTCTTTTGTTATGATAGTCTTTGTCTGTATTGAACACCTTTTTTTGATTGGGAGGACCCCTTTTTGAAATGCGCCCGACTGAATGATCGAACGATACATTTACATACATATTCGAGAGAACACTATCAATTCCTCTTTGAAGAAGGAATAAAAGGACATTTAGTTTGTTCTCATTGCGGAAAACCCGTTTTGTTAAGACTCAACATCGTTGATCCTCCGGAGTTTATCCACCGCCAGCCAGGCCACTTTCCGGCATGTGAAGAGGCCTGCGGAACGCAACCCGCTCAAGAGGAGAAAACAGAAGAGTATCAGGAATCCGGTGTCTTTCGTTTGCCCAAGGGAAAAGCGATTGCCGCTGACTCGTCTCCAGCTGTCACAGAATGGCAGCGGCCAAGAAGCATTAAACCCGGAACAGCATTTGTCCAAAAAACAATAGAACCTGATACGAGCCTTTTTCCGTCTGTCGGTTTGAACACGGATCAGTTGAAAGCTGTCACGGAAACAGAAGGCCCGCTGCTTGTGCTTGCAGGTGCGGGAAGCGGAAAAACACGCGTGCTGACGGCTCGTGCCGCCCATATGATCGAACATTTAGGCATAGCGCCGGAAAATATGCTGCTTGTCACCTTTACGACAAAAGCCGTCGCCGAAATGAAAGAGCGCATGGCGAAGCAGTACGGATTACAGCCGGCAAAAGTCAGAAGACTTGTCACCGGAACATTCCACAGCTTCTTTTATAAAATCTTGTATCACTATGATTCTGCCAAATGGAACGGCGAGCATTTGCTGAAAATGGAGTGGCAGCGGGAACAATATATCAAAAAAGCCCTCTATGAAGAAGGCATAGATGAAAAAGAGTTCCCCGTTGATCAGGCGCTGCAGCAGATCGGCTTTTGGAAAAACACTTATGTGCCGAATGAACGTATCCCTTTACAAGATGAGTGGGAAAAACAAGTCTATCGATTATATGAACATTATGAACGCCAGAAAAAAGAAAACAACCAATTTGACTTTGATGACATGGCTTCTGCCTGCTACGAATTGTTTATCAATCAGCCGGATCTTCTGGAACAATATCAATCTCGGTTTACTTATATATTGATTGATGAGTTTCAGGACATTAACCCGGTTCAATATAAAATCATGCAGATGCTCGCCAGCCCTGAGCAAAACCTGTGCTGCGTCGGTGATGACGATCAGTCTATCTACGCGTTTCGCGGAAGCAATCCATCTTTTATTCTTGATTTTCAGAAGGATTTTCCCGGAGCGAAAACGATTTATTTAACCGCAAACTACCGGTCAACACACCCAATCGTTTCCAGTGCTGATATCGTTGTGAAAAAGAACAAAAACAGATATGCCAAAATGCTTGAAGCCGCGCGCGATGACGTCCAGGTCCCTATGCTGTTTTATCCTTATGACGAAGAAGAAGAGGCCACAATGGTCGTATCCGATATCAAAGAAAAAATTCAAAACGGAGCAGCCCCTGAAGACTTTGCGGTTCTCTACCGCACAAACAGCGGAGGCCGCGCCATATATGAAAGGCTTCATCATTCGTCAATTCCTTATACAGCTGACCGCGGTGTCCAATCGTTTTACAGCAGACGCATTGTCCGCCAGATTCTCGCATACTTGTACGCCAGCCAAAATGAGGATGACACTGAGGCGGTTAAGCACTTGCTGCCTGCCTTGTTCTTAAAGCAATCCGCTTTGAACACACTGAAGGCGCTCTCGATTACCGAGGACTGCTCGATGATTAAAGCGCTGGCCAAGCTCCCTGATCTGAAGCCGTTCCAGCTCAATAAAATCAAGAAGATCGTGCCATTTTTCGCAAGCCTCCGCACGATGAAGCCGGTTGAGGCAATTACCTTCGCCGAAGGAAAAATGGGCTTCTCCGAGTATTTAAAAAAACGGGGAAACGAAGGCAACAAGCTGGAAAAAGGCTCCGATGACCTGCGTGACATTAAAGTCGTCGCCAAAAAATTCAAAACCATTCCTGACTTTCTCGCCCACGTAGACCATATGAGGGCCGCCGAGAAAAACAAGACGGATGAAAACGGCGTTCAGCTGATGACCATTCACCGCTCAAAAGGCCTTGAATTCAAAACGGTTTACGTGTTAGGCGCGGTTGACGGCTCGATACCGCACGATTTCTCACTAGAAACAGCGAGAAAAGGCGATGAAGCGGCTCTTGAGGAAGAAAGACGACTATTATATGTAGCCATGACCCGGGCCGAACAGCATTTATATTTGTCTTGTCCCGCCAACAGACGCGGCAAAACAGCCCACCGCTCAAGATTTTTGTATCCTCTTTTACAGCAAGTAAGACAGCCCTTGCATAACTAACAGCCCGGCAGTGATCTGCCGGGTCTTTTCTGTAAAAAAAGCCCGCTGAAAAGTCAGCCAGGCCATCCGCTTATTTGTTATCCAGCATTTTAGAAATAGTTCCAAAATCAAGCTTTTCTTTACCGCTTGTAATCGATTGAACAATTTTATCTTCTAATTCTTTTGGCACGCGTCTGTTTGCCAGCTGTGCGACACGGCTAATCACGCTGCGCACTGTGTTTTCATCTTTAAAATTGGCGTTTTGAAGAGAGCCGGCAAGATTCATGACATCCTTCATATTGACGCCTGTTTTCTTTTCAATGTTCTTAAAAAATTGATTATCCATAATGCGCCTCCTTTTGGCGGAGTGATACGGTATTATATGAACACCAATGAGTGATGTGCTTTTCCATTCCAGTTGTTTCCTAGAATCATTTACAGACTGCAAGGAAGCGCGGCTTTCCCGCACTTCCTCTAATGTTTTAGCAGAAATAAGATGCACCTACGATGATAAGGAGAATGAACAATACGACTAGAAGAACAAATGTTGAACCGTAGCCGCCGCCGTAGCCGCCAGCATAACCGCCATAACAGCCGCCGCCGTAGCCGCCGTAGCCGCCGCCAAATCCGTATCCAAAGCCCATAGTTAAGCACCTCCTTTACTCTCTCTATACACTATGTGAGCCGCTTCAATCGGTTTGGATATACGCATAGGGCGATTGCGGATTTATGATTGTCCGTACTGGTCCTGGCGTTTTTTAAGGAGGGATTCGGTTTTTTCTGCCAGCTCTTCAATTTCCTCTTCAAACGCCAAACCAGCTTCGTCAAATGCATCCAAGTCTTTTCTGATGCGGCTCATGATGCCTTCATGCTCTTTTTGCTTTTGTTCGTGAGGTTCATATTTGCCTTCAATCCATTTTTCGAACTCATTCACTAATATCCCCCCGCTTATGATATATGCTGAATGGGACCGCTCCGTTAAAAAACAAAAAACCGGAGACCCCCGGTTTTCGTTGTCAGGCTATTGAGGCTTTTTCTTTTTATTTCCGCACCCGCAGCCTTTCTTTTTGATCTTTTTTGTTTGATGCAACGAATTTTTATGTGGAGTTTTTTGGGAAGGTTTATTGGCTTGATTCATGTCGTTCCCTTCCTTTCCTTATGTCATATATGCTACTTTATGCGTATTCTTGAAGAAAGTTGCTGGTGGCAACGCCTCATTCTTGCAGCCATTTTGATACGAGTGTTTCTATAATGCCGGCAAGACCGGCGATCGCCAGCAGCAAAATCAGCCACTGTGCCACTTGCGGGATCAAAGCATGGCACAAAATCAAAAAACCGGCGCACCACACGCCTGTACACCAGTAGCAGCTCAGCAATTCACCAACAAAGGCCCTGATGCCAGTCCCCTTGATGACAATATACGTTTCCACGTTCCCGTCCGCATCCTTTTCTTCCTTCTCTTCATGAAACAGGCTGCGAAGCGGCGCCATAATCGTGTCAAACACCAGCAAGCGCGCGAGCCGGAAGACCGCAAGCGAAAGAAGAGCAATTGTCAGCCCGTTGATAACCACTTGTTCACTCCTTTGCCAATCATGATCCCTTCACATATATGCAAAAACCCTATTCTTCATGAATTGTATCTTGTCCGGCGCAAAATTGGTTGTTTTTCTTATTCCGCTCTGCACCCCATTTGCATTATATAGAGTATGGATAAGAAAGGAGTGAAGGTTATGTCGATTGAAGAAAAAGTTGAATCCCTGCATCCTGCAATATATGAAAAATTGACAAATGAATTTATTCAGCAGATTGAAATCATTGATTGCGAAAATATAATCATTGACACGACTCATCTTACATCCGCCCTTTCTATACAAGCAACACTATCAGCAATGCTCTTTTTGGCTATACAACTTGTCGTCACTGATGAAGACTTGGCTGATACAATTGCCAGCGAACTTCTCATTTTTGATAAAAATCAAATCAAAAAAAGAACAACAATAAAAATTATAAACAGCCGGAATATCAGAGTCACTCTGCTTTCTGATCAAACAATAACCTTTATTCAAATGTTAACCCAGGTAATCGACAATTTTCTCATTGCATCCGGCATCCTTTAACTCTTTCTTTTTCCAAAACTACAAATCGAGGTGAAAACAAATGTCAGATAATGAAAAACTGAAAGAAGAACTATCAAAACTTCCTGCAGTTGATCCTATGACAAAGATGCTTGTAGACAATGTTCTAAAAAAACATGGTGTAACAAAAGATAAAATGAAAAAATTATCAGATGAAGAAAAAGAAACATTTTTAAAAATGCTTAATGATGTAAAAGAAAAGGCTCAAGCTTTAGTAGATAACCAAAATAAAAATAACAATAAAACAATAACTGAGAAGAATATCCAAAGAACTGAAAAACAAAACACCCGTAGAGAGCAATTACTCCAACAACTAAAACAGAAACGACAAAATAAAAAAGAACAATAAAAATGGTGAAAAGAACCAAGATGAATGCCTCAATCAAAAAGGAATGAACTCTCATTTAATAAAAGTAAACGAAAAGGAGGAATAAACATGGAAAGCAGACCTTATTCATGGGTAGCTCTGGATCCTGATTGTGATCACCCAAGAGAAATAAAGGAAGAGAAAAAATGTGATGGTTGCTGCAACCTAAAGAATTTCGGTTTTAACGATGCCTTTGTTGATCAAGATTCCATTCAAGCTCATCTGAACAAACAAATCTCCGAAGAAATGATTATTATTAGAGATTCTTGCGATGTCAATGTCCAATCAGTTGATACTCAAGCCGTAACATCAGTATTTGTTTCCATTAATGCCTTAGTTGTAATCGTTACATTAGCAGTCATTACAGATGAAACTCTTGCCGAACTTGTTGCACAAGATTTATTACAGCTCACAGAAAATAAACAAATCAATAAACAAAAAGTGCTTATCGATAACTCAAGATGCGTTAATGTCTCTACATTAGATCAAGACACAGCAACTTTAGTAACAGTCTTAGTCAATGCTCTTGTTGCAGTTTTTGCAACACTAATTGTTCTCTAGAACCTAAAAGCAGAGCTAAAAACGCTCTGCTTTTTCTTATTTTCCAAGCATATGATGAATATATAGACGTTCACCCACACCAAGTGGGGCACGGGTACATATGTTGTTAAGGACTAAAGTCAAATACCCTATAAAGAAGGAGCTGAAATCAATGAGCTGCGGAAAAACCCATGGCCGGCATGAGAACTGTGTATGCGATGCAGTGGAAAAGATTTTAGCAGAGCAGGAGGCAGTTGAGGAACAGTGTCCTACTGGCTGCTATACAAACCTTTTGAATCCGACAATTGCAGGTAAAGACACAATTCCGTTTCTCTTGTTTGATAAAAAAGGCGGATTGTTCTCCACTTTCGGAAACGTGGGGGGATTTGTGGATGATATGCAATGCTTTGAGTCCATTTTCTTCCGCGTTGAAAAATTATGTGATTGCTGTGCAACACTGTCTATTTTACGCCCGGTCGATGTCAAAGGCGATACCTTAAGTGTTTGCCATCCTTGCGACCCGGATTTCTTTGGGCTTGAAAAAACAGATTTTTGCATCGAAGTGGATCTCGGATGCTTCTGTGCCATTCAGTGCCTGTCACCGGAGCTAGTTGACAGAACATCCCCTAACAGAGACAAAAAGCATCATCACAATGGATAAACACTTGTAAAGAGGAATCCCCTTCCAAACTCTATTACAGGTGCAAATCATTCAGCTGCTTCCGGCGTGAGGCAGCTGACTCTCCATCATTTCGCCAGTCTCAAGAAATTTATAAGGCAGGAGGGATAATATGAGCCAGAAAACATCAAGCTGCGTGCGTGAAGCTGTAGAAAATATTGAAGATCTGCAAAACGCTGTTGAAGAGGACTGCCCGACAAGCTGCCATTCAAAGCTTTTATCACCAACCCATTCGCTGGGCGATACAGTGCCTTTCGTGCTGTTTACATCAAAATCAAATCCTCTGGTCGCTTTCGGAAATGTTGGCGAACTGGAAAACGGACCTTGCTTTAATACTGTATTTTTCAGAGTGGAAAAAGTTCATGGCAGCTGTGCGACACTGTCATTATTAATCGCATTTGACGAACACAAACACATTTTGGACTTCACCGATAAAGATACGGTTTGTGAAGTGTTCCGACTTGAAAAAACGAACTACTGCATTGAGGTGGACTTAGACTGCTTCTGCGCAATCAATTGCTTAAATCCTCGACTAATTAATCGCACGCACCATTAATAAAAGACTGAAAAGCTTGCAGCTCTGCAGGCTTTTCTCTATGAAAATAAGCTGCCGGGAACATCTGCCGGGCAGCTTTTTTCGTTTCCATTAAAAACCGAGCGGGTGCAAGGAGGTGATTTCATCAATCGCCAGTTCAGTCGGCGCGCCGTTTCCAGTCGTGCGGAGCAGGACGGAATCATTTCTTCTACCGACAATCACGCCTCTGTACGTTCTTCCGTTGGCTTCAATCAAACAAAGCGCTCTCGGCATGTTATGGGGCAGCTTTGTTAAAAAATCAATTTTTTCGTGGATCGTCATCTTGCTCATCGGTTTTTTCACTTTTCTTGCCGGCGGTGCTTTTTCCTCCGCTTTGGCAGCATTATGGACAGCCTCCGGTTCTTTTTCAGGCTTCCGGTCCTCAAGTTCAAGTGCAGGCTCTTGCTTTTTTTCAGCTTTAGGAGGCTCGTGTTCAACGGTTTTTTCAACGGCTTGCGGCTCTGCTTTCTGTTCCTGCTGGTTCTTTTTATTCTCTGGCGCTCTCACCTCTTGTATTTGCTGGCTCACTGGCTCAGCAGCAGGCTTTTCCTCTGCTTGTTTGATATCCGTTGGCACGGCTTCCTCCTGCTGTTTCTCATGGTAGGCAGGCTTTTCCTCTGCTTTTGGCGGATCGGGTTTGTCGGTCTTTTTTTTGATGACGATCTCCTGCATGGATGACCTTGTTGTTTCTGCATAATCCGGCTGAACAATATACATGAGCGGTTTTTTATCCGCGTTTCGTTTCTTATTAGACATCTTCATCCCTCCGATTGTGTCATATTCTATCTATATGACAGAAAGCTGAAAATCAGAAGAAATAAAAAAGCAATCCCTGTTTGGGATTGCTTGCCATGATCCTGCCTTAGCGGGCAGTGATATGGAAACCTGAATCAACGTGAAGATTTTCACCTGTAATGCCTCGGGACATATCGCTGAATAAGAACGCAGCTGTATCGCCTACTTCTTCAGGTGTTGTCGTGCGGCGAAGCGGCGCGCGCTCTTCGATGTCTTTTAAGATCGAGTTGAAATCGCTGATGCCTTTAGCAGACAATGTTCTGATCGGGCCTGCGGAAATGCTGTTGACGCGGATATTTTCTTTTCCTAAGTCGGCAGCTAAATATTTCACACTTGCATCAAGAGAAGCTTTCGCTACACCCATGACGTTGTAGTTTGGCATCACAAGCTCTCCGCCAAGGTAAGTCAAAGTGACAATGCTTCCGCCTTCAGTCATCATCGGACGAGCCGCTTTGACAACAGCTGTCAGAGAGTATGAGCTGATGTTATGTGCCAAAAGGAAACCGTCACGATTTGTGTTTAAGTATTCGCCGACAAGCTCTTCTTTGTTGGCAAACGCGATACAATGCGCGATACCGTGGACCACACCGACCTGCTCCTTAATGCTTGCGAAGCAAGTTTCGATTTCCGCGTCGTTTGTGACGTCGCAAGGAAGGATAATGGAGTCATTGCGTTCTAATGTTCCGGCAAGCTCTTGAACTGATTTCTCCAGGCGTTCTCCTGCGTATGTGAAAATCAAGCGTGCTCCCGCTTCATGCAGAGAGCGCGCGATTCCCCATGCGATACTGCGTTTGTTGGCAACTCCCATCACGACAATGTTGCGGCCTTCAAGTGAAACATTCATATGTATAAGCCTCCTATATTTTATAAAGACATAGTATTAGTACCTGATCTTAATTCTTATCATATCATAACCTTGTCCAGATGAAAAGCGCATACAACGACAAACATGAAAGAGACCACCATCAGCTGGTGATCTCATTGGCTTGTTTTTAAGCTGTTTCGTTTAAAGGCGAAATGGTTTGTCGGTCCGTGGCCCGATCCGATGCCAAGCGTATGTTCCACCGCTTCGCGGACAAAGTTGGCCGCAACCTCGAAAGCCTGATGGATGCTGTCTCCTTTAGCGGTTTGAGCTGTTAATGCCGCAGCAAAGGTGCAGCCTGTGCCATGCGTATGTTTCGTATCGATATAAGGATGGCTGATTTGCATAAACATGCTCCCATCGAAAAGAAGGTCAGTAATGTGATTGTCCTCAGGCTGGTGCCCGCCTTTGATAATCACGTTCTGCGCCCCCATCTCGACGAGCTGCTCCGCTGCTTTTTTCCGGTCATCCAGTGAGCGGATTGTCATTCCAGTCAGCGTTTCTGCTTCCGGCACATTCGGCGTAATCGTGTAGCTTCTCGGAATGAGCAGCTCTTTTAAGGTGGCAACTGATTCATCATGCAGCAAGGATGCCCCGCCCTTTGCAATCATAACCGGATCAACAATCACACGGTTAAACCCGTACTCGTCAATTTTTCTCGCCACTTCTTCAATCATTTCCGCATTCCAGAGCATTCCCGTTTTTACGGCGTCTGGTTTCAAATCCTCGGCAACAGCGTCAATTTGCTGTCTCAGCGCCTCCACAGTCAGCGGATACACCCCATGCACGCCAAGCGTATTTTGAGCGGTTACCGCCGTAATGGCAGACATGCCGAAAACATCAAGCTCCTGAAAGGTTTTAATATCGGCCTGTATCCCTGCGCCGCCGCCTGAATCAGAACCGGCGATTGTCATTGCTTTATAAATCGTCATTACACTACACTCCTTACTTACCCGACCCATTTATGATAAATGGATTTAGCCCGGGCAATATCATTCGTTCCATGGATCAATGCTCTGCCGTCCCGGAACAGCACCATTTTCATATCATCCGAGCGGCAGGAAATTAAATACGGGTTCGCGGCTACATGAAGCCCTGCTTGCTTCAACTGGCCGGCCAGCACTTCAAGATCCGCTTCTTTTGTGAAGGATGATCTGATTTGCACCGTGTTCCTGCCGCACAATACAGCCGCTTTTGTTTGGTTCTCATATGACAAAAACGGAAATTCCTTTGTGCCGCAGCTTGGGCATGCGTCATGTTTGAGACCCGCCACTCTCACCTCTGACCGTTCGTTTTTCCACAAGTCAAAAGAACGCAGCAGTGGCTCGCACTCCTCTCCTGTCAGCAGCTTCAGGGCGTCTGTCACCTGAAAGACCGCTACCTGCATAACAGCCGGGCTGATGATGCCGGCTGTGTCACATGTCGCTCCGCCAATCGGAAGTGTATCAAGCAAGCAGTGCAGGCAAGGGGTCGATCCCGGCACTACAGTAAAGGTAAGACCGTAGCTCCCTACACAGGCACCGTAAAGAAAAGGAATGCCTTCTTTTACCGCGGCGTCATTTACGATCAGGCGGGTTTCAAAATTATCGGCCGCATCCACTATGATGGAAGCATCCTTAATCAGCTCGAAGATATTTTCAGCTGTCACATCCATGACAAGGCCCGTCACATCGACATCGCTGTTAATCGAACGGAGGCGATGCTCAGCAGCGGCCGCTTTCGGCATTTCTTTTTTGACATCAGCTTCTGTATACAGCTGCTGGCGCTGCAGGTTGCTCCATTCCACATAATCTCTGTCGGCAATCTTCACAGAGCCGACACCCGCTCTGACCAGCATTTCAGCACTCGCTGTTCCAAGCGCGCCGGCGCCGATGATCACGGCGCGCGCTTCTTTCAATTTCTTCTGGCCGGCTGGGCCGATCGGAGCAAACAGCTCCTGTCTGGAGTACCTGTCCGTCATACAGGAAGACCTTCTCCCGGACTGCTTGCCGTTCCGTATTGCTTAAGCGGAATGCGTCCCGCCTCATAAGAAAGGCGTCCCGCTTCCACCGCGAGCTTCATCGCACGCGCCATTTTCACAGGATCATTCGCGCCAGATACAGCCGTATTGAGGAGTACGCCGTCCGCTCCAAGCTCCATTGCGTATGCCGCGTCTTTAGGCGATCCGATGCCGGCGTCCACAATGACCGGCACTTTCGCTTGTTCAATAATAAATGACAGATTCAAAGGATTTAAGATTCCTTGTCCAGAGCCGATCGGAGATGCACCAGGCATGATGGCATGAACGCCAAGCTCTTCCAGCTTTCTTGCGAGCACAACATCATCCGACGTGTACGGGAGCACGATAAACCCTTCTTCAAGAAGCTGTTCGGACGCTTTTAATGTCTCAACAGGATCAGGCAGCAAGGAACGTCCGCACCCGATGACTTCCACTTTAATCATGTCACAAAGTCCTGACGCTTTCGACAGCCTCGCGATCCGTACCGCTTCTTCAGCGGTGCTGGCGCCCGCTGTATTCGGCAGAAGTGTATATTTGGATAAATCAAGCTGTTCCAGAAAATTAAGCTGGGACGCTTCAAAAATGTTCATTCTCCGTACAGCAAATGTTAAAATATCAGACTCGGAAACGGCCACCGCTTCCTTTTGGATGTCAAACGATGGGTATTTTCCCGTCCCCAGCAGCAATCTTGATTGAAATGATTTCCCGCCAATGGTTAACATGCTCATCCGCCTCCTACAAAATGGACAATTTCAATGACATCGCGATCACAAAGCTCAACTTCGTGATAATGTTCTTTGCCAATAATTTCTTTATTTCTTTCAACGATAACGATTTTATGTTCAAGCTGATAGGACGCCAGCAGGTCTTGAATTGTACCTTTGTCTTTTTCCCACTTCACGTCTTTCCCGTTCAGCTGTAGCATCATATCTGAACCGCCTCCTTGCGATCAATTCGGAATGCGTGCAGCCAGTCTGGATTGACCTCTTTATTCATGATGAGATCACTGACCAAAGCGCCCGTTGCCGGAGCAAGCAGAATCCCATTTCTGAAATGGCCCGCTGCAAATACAATACGGCTGTCCTCAGGGTGTCTGCCGATGTACGGTTTTCCGTCCTTTGTTCCCGGACGCAATCCAGCCCAAAAACGATCCACCTTCATATTCTGAATGGCCGGGAGCATCGTTTTTGCTTTTTTCATAACCGATTCCAGCCCGCCAAGATCCGGTGTTTCACTCCAGTCACCCGGCTTCATAGTCGCGCCGACAACCAGTCTGCCGCTTTTTCTAGGCACGATATAGCAATGGTCATGATAAAGTGTTTTTGTCAGCGGCATCTCATCATTCCAAACAGACAGGCACTCCCCTTTTACAGGGAAAAATGAGTGATTCAGCCCAAGCTGTCTAAAAAACATTCCGCTCCACACCCCGCTGGCAATCGCGACATGATTCGCCCATACATTCCCATTTGGCGTCTCGATGGACAGCGCTTCACCGTCATGTTCAACGTGCAGGACGGGCGTATGCTCAAAAATCTCCGCCCCAAGCGCTTTTGCCGCTTTCGCATATGCCTTGCAAACAAAATAAGGCTCTACATG
The DNA here is from genome assembly GCF_000815295.1 of Bacillus sp. MSP13. Classification (NCBI taxonomy): domain Bacteria; kingdom Bacillati; phylum Bacillota; class Bacilli; order Caryophanales; family Bacillaceae; genus Bacillus; species Bacillus sp. MSP13. Next base: position 36,371 of record NZ_JXAQ01000003.1, on the reverse strand, counting down.
TACATCATCTTGAATAAAGGCTGCCCCGAAAATGTCACCAGACGTATAAGGCTCTTTTTCTAAAACTTCTTCTTTTGTATGCCAGCTGACAGAATCCAAGCCATCCATCTTCCTCAGCCGCAGCATGTCTTCTTCAGAAAACGCAAGCTTAAACATCCCGCCGTTATGCTGCATGATATCAATACCCGATATGGTGTAAAGCTCTTCCCCAAGACCTTTGTACAGACGCTGGCTGTGCATGGCGAAATCAAAAAACGCGTCACGTTCCTCGCACTCGGCATGGGCGCCCAGCATTCCAGCAGCAGCGCTTGTTGTTCTGCCGCCCATTGTCCCGCTTTCAAACAATGCGATTGTTTTGTTTTCCTTTGCTAAATGATAAGCAATCGCGGAACCGATAATCCCGCCTCCAATGACTACTGCATCATAATGCCTTTTCATAGCGCATCTCCTTTAGCTTACGGGAATATCGTCTGGCAGCTTCCAAAGGGTCAGCGGAAGAGAAAATTCCTGACATGACAGCGATGCCGTCTGCTCCCGCTTGTTTTACGTCTCTTAATCTGCCCGGTGCCATCCCGCCAATCGCAATAACCGGGACGGACACCCGCTGCTTGATAGTTGACAGCAAAGACAAGCCTCTGCCTTCAAGGCCTTTTTTACAATCCGTTTCAAACACATGGCCGAACAACACACAGTCCGCATCTTCCTTTTCTGCTTGAATCGCTTCCTCCAGTGAATGCACCGACCGTCCGATATGAAGGTGCGGAAATCTGGCTCTGACCTGCTTGGGTGAAAAGCTGCTGCTCGGCAGCTGCACACGATGAATCGTTGAAAAAAGCGCAATATCCACTCGCCCGTTCATGACCAATTTCCGCTTATCAACACCGCCTTCAGATATAAGCTCAATCAGTTTCAAAATGTCAGCCGCCGATTTAGACCGCTCCCGAATGTGTATGCAATCCACTTCATTCTGAATGGCTATGATGACTTCCGCTAACGCTTCAACCGGCTTGCGGTCATCAGTTATGGCGTGAAGCTCCAAGTTCCTCCACCTCTTTTACGCCGTGGTCGGACCAGTCTTCTTTTCGATTGGCCATCCCCCAAAATTGATACTCATAAAAGCTTGAAATAACAAAATTCTCTTTCATCTTGGCACGCACTTCCTCCGTGCTGTTTTCCGCCAGCTCATCAAAGCGGTTGATTTGTTCTTCGACCTGCTGTCTGAACCAGTCACCGCCGTATGTGCTGATCCACTTCTGATAAATCGGATGCCCCGGATCACATGTCAGCAATTTCTCGCCAACCTCGTAATACAGCCAGTAGCATGGCAGAAGGGCTGCTAAGATCTCAGCAAAATTCCCGCTCAAAACCGAACGGTACATATGGGATGTATAAGAGTACGCCGTTGGAGACGGCTTAAAGGCCTTACGTTCTTCCTCACTGATCTCCAACAGCTCCGCAAACTCGCGGTGAAGCGCCATTTCCGCCTCATATGTACCTTGGGCGTGGCTTGCCATCCGTCCCGTTGTATAAAGGTCCTTCGCATAAGCGGCGCCAAACGATTGCACCTTCGCAAAATGCGTTAAATAATAAGAATCCTGGAGCACGTAGTATTTAAAACGGTCAATCGGAAGCGTTCCATCACCGATGCCCTGAACGAACGGATGGACAAAGCTCCCTTCCCACCATTCTGCGGCTGCACTGCGGCATTCTTCTGAAAATTTCATACGTCATTCCCCCTGTCTGATAAATAAAAAAACCACTTTCCCGCAAGGAAAAGTGGTTTGGAATTGGCATAGTAAACGAACACAAATACCGCTCCACTTCCCTACGCAGGTCTGAACCTGTTCAAGTTATGAGGGTCTAAAAGTCACACTTTTATCTCAGCCCTTATGAAGGACACCCCTAGTGGTTATACAAATACATATTGAATTGTTCTGCATCTCTATATTAACACGAATCCTTATTTGGTCAAGGTTTATCCTTCCAACGATTTCTTAAGTTCCGTTACATACCCCCGAGATCCGGTGACAATTAAGCGGTCACCCAATTTCAGCCTTGTATCCCCATGAGGAACGATGCTGTCCACACCTCTGAAAATCCTGACAAAGATGACATCGCCTGTAAAAGGGAATTCCCGCAGAATCACACCGTCGTATGTGCTGTTTTCCATATTAATTTGATACAGCGAAGACTCTTCGTTCGTGAGCAGCTTCATGACACCAGGCGCTTCTATTAGCGCGCGAAGCAGTGTTTTTGTCGACAGCAGCATAGAAAAGATGTTGATTCCCTGCTCCTTCAAAGTTGCTTCATTTTCGGGTGATCCGACGCTGGCAATCACTCTTTCTGTTCCTTTTTCTTTTGCAAGTAGTGCAATCTCCGCATTCATGTCTTCATTCCCGGTCGCAACAACCAGGATATCCGTATCAAAAATGCCGAGTGATTCAAGCGTCCCGTGTTCATAATCAGAAATCGTTTCAACAGAAAATACTGATTCCGACAGCTTTTCCTCCGCGTTCTCTTGATAGACATGCACAACACGCACGTCATACTCCTCTTCCGGCAGTTCAAGAGTAACAGGCAATGTCATTTGGTTTGCGCCGATAAACGTAATGGTCTTTTTCTCCTCCGGCTGCTCCTCCCGTTTGTATAATTTTTTAAAGAAGACCGGCGAAAAAATACTGGCAATGACGGCTACTAACGTCAGCGCTCCTGACATATTTGCGCTAATCACGTGAAGCTGCTGGCCGATTGTCGCAGCGGCAATCACGAGAGAAAGCGTTGACGTCAGCAGAAAACCAGACGCCAAAATGGTGCGGTTATCATACCACTTTTTCAAGTACAGGACGGGAATAATTTTGCTGACCAACAGCGCCAAAAGCAGAAGCGGGATCATGATCAAAATTTTCGGATCTTGGAAAAGGGTCCAAATATCCAGCTTCACTCCGACCATCACAAAGAAAATCGGAATCAAGAACCCATAGCCGAATGAATCCAGCTGCTGAACAAGTTCTTTATTTGGCGAAAGAAGGGAAACGAGAACCCCCGCTAAGAAAGCGCCGAGAATATTTTCCGCCCCAAGTGATTCAGACAGGGCAACGAGTACGATAATTAACGTAAAAATGGCACGCGTCCCAATCTGAATCGTCCCTTTTGACATAGACTCAACAAATGAACGATGTTTAAAGACCCGGCCGAAAAAGTAAAGCACCACTCCGGCTGCAAACAGGATCATCAAGAGCCACATGTTTCCGCTGTCTTCTCCGTATAGAGAAGAAAACACAGCAAGAAGAATCATCGTGACCAAATCAGCAATAACGGCAACAAGCAAAATAATCTGCCCGATATTTGAATTCATGATCCGTTCTTCTTTTAACGTTGGAACGACAACGCCTAACGAAATCGTTGAGATAATAAGCGTCATTAAAAACGCATTTTCGATAAATCCTGCCAAGACGAACCCATAGGACAGCAGCAATGATAAAATAAATATACCTGCAAAAATAACGGACGCCGCAGCAAACGTATTGGGCACCGCTTTACCGTTTGGCAGGAGCTGCTTTTTCTTTCCTTTCTCAAACGATGAAAAATCAATTTCAAGCCCGCTTAAAAACATTAAAAAGATAAATCCGAGCAGAGAAAGCGTCTCAAGCCATGTATCGCCCTCGACAACTAAATTAAGACCGCTTTTTCCGATAATCAGCCCCATAATGATTTCTGCAACAACAACCGGGATGGTCAGTTTAAAGCGATGCAAAAGGATGGGTGTCAAAAATGCAACGATAAGTACAACAACTAAAGATGCGACAGATGAATGCGCCATAAGCAGAACCTCCTTTTTAAGTCAGGGTTATTTCAGTTCTTAATTAAAGAACAAAACCTCATTTTTAAAAAAACATAACGCGATTTTAACAAGGATGATGATAAAAAATAAAGTGAAAAGGTCTTATTTCTTGTTTAGAAAATAATTCTTCTATATTTTGCACATAAAAGCCTGTGATGACTCACAGCACTTTGCTCCATAATAAATAAAACAATCGGCAAGGAGGATCACACATGGCTTACGATATCATCAGCGATATTCATGGCTGCTATGATGAAATGATGGCATTAATTCAAGAGCTTGGCTATTCAATAAAAAATGGAGTACCCGTCCACGAAGAAGGAAGGATGCTCATTTTTGCCGGAGATTTAACTGACAGAGGACCGAAATCGATAGAGGTCATCCGCTTTGTAGCCGGCGCTTACGAAAAAGGCGCTGTGCGTTATGTTCCTGGAAATCATTGCAATAAGCTATACCGCTACTTAAAAGGAAATCCCGTGAAAGTCATGCATGGCCTAGAAACTACAGCCGCAGAGCTTGAGGAACGATCTAAAGAAGAAAGAAAAACAATCAGCGATCAGTTTATGAAGCTGTATGAAAAGGCGCCGCTTTACGACATCTTACATAACGGAGAATTAGTTGTCGCCCATGCTGGCATAAAGGCTGACGATATTGGCAAATATACCCGCAGAGTGAAAGACTTTGTGCTTTACGGCGATGTAACGGGTGAAACGTACCCGGACGGCAGACCTGTCAGACGTGATTGGGCTGCATCCTATAGCGGAAGCGCTTGGGTGGTATACGGACATACACCTGTGAAAGAGCCTCTAAAAGTCAATCGCACCATCAACATCGATACAGGCTGCGTGTTCGGAAATAAATTGACAGGCTTTCGCTTCCCAGAAATAGAAACCATCTCTGTTCCAAGCTCCCTGCCTTATGACGAATCGAGATTTCGTCCTATATAAAAAAGGAGAGAATCAATGATCCTCTCCTTTTATCAGGTCTTTCATATCTTGAGGCCATGTAGCATGAAACGTCATGCTCTCCTGCGTCAGCGGATGGATAAATGAAAGCCGCTCGCTGTGAAGGGCCTGCCGGCCAATTCCCCGTCTCGTTCCGCCGTACAGTGTATCGCCGCACAGCGGATGTCCGAGGTAGTTCATATGTACACGTATTTGATGGGTTCGGCCTGTCTCAAGCTGCAATGTCACCGTTGTGATCTCATCAGTGGCATGTGTGACATGAAAATGGGTAACAGCCTTCTGGCCTTCCGGTGTGACCACCCGTTCAATAATACTGTCAGGATGTCTGCCAATCGGAGCATCGACAGTTCCTTCCATCTGTGTCATCCGCCCGTGAACCACTGCCATGTACCGGCGTTTCACAAGCCCGCTTTTTTGCGCTGACGATAAAATCGAGTGGGCAAAGCGATGCTTGGCAACAAGCATGAGACCTGATGTATCCCGGTCTAGCCGGGTGACAAGATGAACTGTCGCCCGCACTCCGTTAATTTGATAATGATGGATGATGCCATTTGCAATGCTGCCGGATGGGTGCTCTCTCGAGGGAATTGATGATACATACGGCTGCTTGTTCATCACAAGCACGTGCTCATCCTCATACAGGATATCGAGCGGAACAGGTTCTGCCAATAACGTGTCGCTCACCTGTTCCTCAGGAAACTTCACGACAAGAAAATCTCCTTCTCTCAAAACGTATTTGACCGTTACATGTTCACCATTGATCAGCAGGTCACCCCCGGAAAACTTGATATCGGTTAACAGACGTTTCGAAATTCCCAGTTTGCCGGCGTATTCTTTTACAGTCATTCCGTCTTCAGCAGAAGTGATGTTCTTTCTGATAATAAATGGTTCCACGATACGTCCTCTTTCTATTCACCTTTTCCGATAAACGAATCCTGGACTCTTTTCCAAAATGGAAACGGACGAAATCTCGCAAACCTCACATTTTCGGATGCAACTTGGCAGCGTATCGACTTCACGTCCTTATGAAGAAGGGTTAAATGGTCAATCGTCACTTGAAAGTCGACTTCGTTTCTCGGTTTAATCATGCAATCATGATGGGAAGGCAGAAGCAGCGGCGATCCGACCGTCCGGAATACACGGTTATTAATAGAAGCCATTTCCGCGAGTTGGATCGCTCTGATAGACGGATGGATAATTGCTCCGCCCAGCGCCTTATTGTAGGCTGTGCTGCCGGATGGCGTTGACAAGCAAAGGCCGTCGCCCCGGAAGGTTTCAAAGAGCTGTCCCTTGATTTCCACATCAGCCACAAGGCTTCCTTCTATGCTTTTAATCGTACATTCGTTCAATGCTAAATATCTCTCTTCCCGATCGTTTTCGTGATAGGTCACAATCACTTCGAGAAGCGGATATTCGACTGTATGATAAGGCGTTTTCGCAATCGCGAGAACAAGCTTTTCAATTTCATGAGGAACCCAGTCGGCATAAAACCCCAGATGACCCGTGTGAACGCCGACAAATGCCGTTTTGTCTAAGCGGTCGCTATATCTGTGAAAAGCATACAAAAGCGTTCCGTCGCCTCCGACTGAAATGACAATTTCCGGTTCATTTTCATCCAGTTCCATATCAAAATCCAATAAATACGCCTGTATTTTGCTCTTCAGCGTATCAGAAACTTGATCTCCTTTTGATGATACGGCAAATTTCATGCTTTTCTTCCCCTTTACTATTGTTGCTCGCTTCCTTTTTTCTTTCTTGAAAAGGCAGCTTGAGCCTCCTGTATTTCACCCCTGATCTCCGACATCTCTTCATCTAGCCGGGAAGCAGCTTCAGATGCGCGCTGAAGCCTTAGTTTCACTTTTTCAGGAATGTTTCCGCTGTATTTATAATTCAATGAATGCTCAATGGTCGCCCAAAAATTCATCGCCAGCGTACGGATCTGTATTTCCACGAGAACATGCTTTTCTCCGGACACCGTCTGTAAAGGATAAAGCACGACAAGATGATATGACCGGTATCCGCTCTCTTTATGTTCCGCAATATAATCCCTCTGATCCACAACGGTGAAATCTTTTCTGGCGAAAAGCATCTCTTTTACGATTTGGATGTCATCGACAAATTGGCACATGATTCTAAGGCCCGCGATATCCTGCATGGTTTCAATTTCATGCAGCGGTATGCTTTTCTTTCTCGCTTTTTCAAGTATGCTCGCCACAGGCTTGACGCGTCCGGTCACAAATTCGATCGGCGAATGTTCGTCCTCGTATTCATATAGTGTGCGAATCCCCTTGAGCTTCACTTTCAACTCTTCGACAGCCTGGCGGTACGGCACTAAAAAACGCTCCCATTGTTTGTCATCCATCATACATCCCCCAATTCCGAACCGGTTTCTATAAAAATACGCTCTTCACTTTGTCTTCCATTTCTTCTCCATAGTTTACATTATCTTTAATATTTTCTAAAAGATACTCCAATTCCTCATGCAGGCCGGCCAGTTCTATTGATTTGTCTCCCGCCTCTAAAACAACCGGAATTCTTTGTGCATGCGCCTGCTTGAGTTCCGGCCACACATGTTCCTTTATAATGGCATATTCAAAAGAATCAGCTAATTCAAGTATGTATACAAAAGCAAAGTTGTCAGAATCAACAAGCATTTGACCTGACGGCTTGCGTTCCGCTTCATTGCCTTCTGTCTCACAGACAAGGCGAAGCTGATCATCCGATAATGTTGCGTTCAAGATTTCGATTCTGTTTTGCATAATGCTCTCCTTTTCCAACAAAAGTACAGTTTCATTTTATCATATCAAGCTTGATATTGATAAACGTAACATCTAAAGAGATAATAGTAAAAATAAGATTTACGGGGCGGAAAGGAAGAAAAACATGAGCCAAGAAATTGAGATAGAATTCAAAAACATGCTGACCAAACAGGAATTTGACAACCTAACAGCGGCACTCCAGCTGACCGAAAAAGATTTTACAGACCAAAACAATCACTATTTTGACACAGACAGCTTTTCACTGAAACAAAAAAACGCTGCGCTTCGGATCCGCAGGAAAAACGGCGAGTATGTCCTGACTTTAAAAGAGCCGGCAGATGTGGGGCTTCTGGAAACGCACCAGCGGCTATCAGAGGTATCAGATCTTGCTGGCTTTTCAATTCCCGAAGGCCCTGTGAAAGACCAGCTGCTTCAGCTTGAGATTGATACAGACGCCATTCAATACTTTGGATCTTTAACAACAAACCGTGCTGAAAAAGAAACAGAAAAAGGCTTAATAGTTTTAGACCACAGCCGATATTTAAAGAAAGAGGACTTTGAAATCGAATTTGAGGCGGCAGACTGGCATGAAGGCCAACAAGCCTTTGAGAAGCTGCTTCAGCAATACAGCATTCCTCAGCGAGAAACCAAAAATAAAATTTTGCGTTTTTATGAAGAAAAACGAAAGTCTATATAAGGTGGAATGACATCGTGAACGTAACGAATTGGGCAGCTTTACTTCAGCTTCAGGCATTACAGTCCATATCTAATGCGCGCAGCACCGGCACTCAAAATGATGCGGAAAGCCCGCTCTCAAGCTTCAGCTCTTTACTCAGCCAATACACAAACGGCTTGACGATACAGCAGCAAGCAACACAACTTTCTGCACAGTCAATCCCGCTCAACCTGCAGAACAACGCTAGTTCAACAGCGCCGTCACTGCTTTCAGCATATGGGCTTCAATCATATACAAGCAGCCATTCAGGCTATATCACAAAAGCGGCAGAAAGCACCAAAACAGCTGCTGCTGATGTATCTACAAACAAACAAGAAACAAAACGGATCAGTTCGGGAGACTTCTCCATAGACAGCGCGATTAAAAAAGCCGCTGATCAATATGGCGTCGATGAAAAACTAATCCGCGCCGTCATTAAGCAGGAATCAGGCTTCAATCCAAAAGCTGTCAGCGGAGCAGGCGCGCTTGGCTTAATGCAGCTGATGCCGTCAACAGCACGCTCACTTGGCGTTTCCAATCCACTGGACCCGCGGCAAAATGTGGAAGGCGGAACGAAATATTTAAAACAAATGCTGAATAAATACGGCGGCAATGTGTCTATGGCATTAGCGGCTTACAACGCCGGACCGGGAAATGTTGACAGATACGGCGGCATTCCTCCTTTCAAAGAAACGCAAAACTATGTAAAAAAAATAACTTCAGCCTATTACGCGTAACCAGAGCGGCTTTTGCCCTCTGGTTTTTTTGCGAAGTGAAATCCTACGCATTCCTGATTTTTATGTGATATGATATGAAATACAAACCTCGGCTCTCAGCCGAAACTAGCCATCAAACGCATAAAAGGCAGTTTGTTTGTAGAAATGATGCCTTGTTGCTAAAATAAATCATAGATGAAATGCAGTACTATATAAAATTACTTTTTGCAATAGGATTTATGATTCCTATTAGCCATATTTAAAGGAGTAGTCAACATGGGACAATCGTTTAACGCACCTTATGAAGCGATTGGAGAGGAACTTCTATCGCAACTTGTTGATACTTTTTATGAGCGTGTCGCGTGTCATCCTTTGCTGAAGCCGATTTTTCCAAGCGATTTAACAGAAACCGCCAGGAAACAGAAGCAATTTTTGACTCAGTATTTAGGCGGGCCTCCGCTTTATACTGAGGAACACGGCCATCCTATGCTCAGAGCAAGACATCTTCCCTTTCCAATTACAAACGAGAGAGCTGATGCGTGGCTCAGCTGTATGAACGACGCAATGGACCATGTAGGGCTTGAGGGCGATATTCGTGAGTTTTTGTTTGGCCGGCTGGAATTGACAGCAAGACATATGGTGAATCAAACGGAAGCGGGGGATCGATCATCTTGACAAACTATCAGCATGAGCAATACTTCGCCCATTGTCACGGCCATCCAAAAAAACCGCTTGAAATTTATATGTTTGTAGACCCTTTATGTCCTGAATGCTGGTCCTTAGAGCCCGTCATGAAAAAACTGAAAATCAGATACGGACGTTTTTTCACTTTGCGCATTATCGCTTCAGCGAGCCTTACCGCGTTAAATAAAAACGAAAAAAGCATCTTCTTGCAGAGGCATGGGAAAAGATCGCAAGCCGCTCCGGCATGTCGTGTGACGGCAATGTCTGGCTTGAGCAAGATCCCCCGCTTTCATCGCCTTATATGGCTGCTCTCGCTTTTAAAGCAGCCGAACTGCAAGGAAGAAAAGCCGGCATGCAATTTCTCAGAAATATGCAAGAAAGCCTGTTTGTTTCAAAGAAAAATATTACGGACGAAAATGTGCTTTTGGAAATTGCGGAAAAAACGAGTCTCGATCTTGAAGAATTCAAAAAAGATTTGCATTCTCAAAGCGCGGTCAAGGCGCTTCAATGTGACATGAAAATTGCCGCTGAGATGGATGTGTCCGCGAATCCGACGCTGACATTTTTCAATACACAGCATGAGGACGAAGGACTTAAAGTACCCGGCAGCTATTCATATGATGTATATGAAGAAATCCTATTTGAGATGCTTGGCGACGAGCCGAAGCCATCGGAAACACCGCCTCTGGAATGTTTTATTGAATATTTCCGCTTCGTTGCCTCGAAGGAAATCGCTCTCGTATATGACCTGAGCCTTGAAGAGGTAGAAAAAGAAATGAAAAAATTGGCATTCGCTAAAAAGGTTGCCAAAGTGGAAGCCAAACACGGCATGTTTTGGAAGTCTCTCAGCACTTATACAGATGAATATCAATCATGTGAAAAATAGCCGCAGGCGTATATATGCTTGAGGCTGTTTTTTTGCGCCCTTAACAAACATACGTTCTGTTCAAAAACACTAAAGAAACCGCGCCGGGATAAGCGCGGTTTCATATGTCTTAACGACAACAAAGGGGATGGGAGAAATTTTTCACGGTCAAACAAAGGGGTAATGTTTGTTTGTGATCAATTTCACATCCTTATGATAACAAAAGATGTCGACTTTTGACAACCTCTATGCTTAATGTTCATATTTTTGTCACAAAACATAACGGAGCCTATTCACTCATATCCTATAAGGAAAAAGGACGAGGAGGAACGCTATGGTGCGTATTGTCATCTCAATTGTATGCATTGCCGTTTTTTTCTGTTTGAATATACTTGGCATGATGCAGATGCTGCCGCTTTATATTACCTCTCCTCTGCTGTTTCTGTCTATTTTGTTTACCCTCTACCGCCTGAACCACCGAAAAACCTTCAAGGGGTTTTAAAAAGCCTGTGCAGATGTCTGCACAGGCTTTCTTTTTTTAAGACTGCTTGACTTTCATCAGCAGCTCTTCCATTTCATCAAGTTTTTCTTCAAACATTTTGCACGCAGCTTCGATCGGCTCTGGAGACGTCATATCAACGCCCGCTTTTTTCAGGACATCAATCGGGTATTGTGAGCTTCCCGCTTTCAGGAAGTCAATATAACGGTCAACCGCCGGCTTTCCTTCCTTCAGTATCTGGCTGCTTAACGCTTGGGCGGCGCTGTACCCTGTCGCATACTGATACACATAGTAATTGTAATAGAAGTGAGGAATCCGCGACCATTCAAGGCCGATTTCCTTATCAATCACCATGCCGTCTCCGAAATACTTTTTATTCAGGTCGTAATAGACATTCGTCAGAAGCTCAGGTGTGAGCGGCTCCCCTTCTTGCGCCTTTGTATGGATCAGATGTTCAAATTCAGCAAACATCGTTTGTCTGAAGACCGTTCCTCTAAAGCCCTCAAGCATATGGTTGAGAATATATAAGCGCTGTTTTTCATCATCTAAATTGTTCAGCAGGTATTCGCCAAGTAGCGCTTCGTTTGTCGTAGATGCAACTTCCGCGACAAAGATGCTGTAATTGCCGTATGGATATGGTTGATGCTTTCTCGTATAGTAGCTGTGTACGGAATGGCCAAACTCGTGCACGAGCGTAAAGAGATTATTGACGTTATCATGCCAGTTCATCAAAATATACGGATTCGTGCCGTAAGATCCTGATGAATAAGCGCCATTGCGTTTGCCTTTATTTTCATACACATCGACCCAGCGGTTTTCCAGCCCTTCTTTTAAAATAGAGGCGTATTCTTCTCCTAAAGGCGCCAGGCCTTTCAGCATGTAATCTTTGGCCTCCTCATACGTGACCTTCATCCCCGCATCCTTCACAAGCGGCGTATACAGATCATAGATATGCACTTCATCAAGCTCAAGCACTTTTTTTCTCAGGGCGATATAGCGGTGCAGGAGCGGCAAATGCTTATTTATCGTTTTGACGAGGTTGTCGTATACTTCCTCAGGAATACTGTTGTTAGAAAGCGCGGCTTCACGCGCTGACTTGTACTTTTTCACTCTCGCGTAGAAGTTGTCCTTTTTCACAGTGCCGCTTAGGGTCGTGGCCATTGTGTTTTTATATTGTCCATATGTTTGATATACTGCGTCAAAGGCATTTTTGCGGACTTCACGGTTTTCACTTTCTAAGAAATTAATAAAATTGCCGTGAGTAATTTGTTTTTCATTTCCCTCTTCATCTTGAATCGACGGGAATGTAATCTCGGCATTATTTAACACGCTAAACGTGTTGGAAGATGACCCCAGCACATCGGAGGCTTCAGCAAGCAGCGCTTCTTCCTTCTCGCTCAGCACGTGCGGGCGTTCCTTTGTAATCTCTTCAATCGCATGAGAGTACAATTTCAGTTCTTCTTTTTCAAGAATAAACTGCTGCAGTTTGTCTTCTTCTATGGATAAAATTTCCGGAACCAAATAAGCGGTTGCGCTTGCGGCCTGTGTATACAAGTTTCCGGCCTTGTCGTTCAGCCCCTGGTAAAAGGAATTCCCGGTATCTTGGTCAGAACGCATATGCGCATATGTGTACAGCCTGCCCAGCCGCTCCATCACTTTATCTTGAAACGTAAGCGCTTCGTATAAATGATCGGCTGAATCTGCCAGCTTTCCTTTATACTTAGATAAATCCGGAATTAATTCTTTTACAGCTTGAAATTCTTTATTCCAGGCCTCATCATTAGGAAAAATATCCTCTAGTCTCCATGTGTCTTCTGCCTTTACCTCACTTCTGTCAGGCAGTTGGTTTGCTTTTTTTTCCTCAGCCATGGTGATCCCCCTCGTTTTCTTTGATTCAAGCCAATTGAAAAAACCGCTGTTTCCCAATAAACTTGTGTTGTGAATATCTTCCGGTTTTTCACTGCCTTTTGTCAAATCATATGCAGTAATGAAGAGAACGAATGCCAAAAAAGCAGTAAAAACTCGAAAAACCTTTCCTTTTGTGCCTCTCAAAGCCAGCCCACCACCTTTTGTCTTAGGGTGAGCCAAATAGGACAAACTCATTCTATAAAACAGCTGCGGTCACTTTCTATGAGTTCCTGTAATGAGCGTACACCCTCTGCAGGCTGGTTCAGCACATATACTTCTTTCTGAGTCTCCCTTAAAAATCCCTTCTTGCACAAGAAATCAATGTACTGTTTAACAGCTTCAGATAGACAGTCTTCGCTGCATTCGTATCTGAGTGAAATGTTCTTTTCATGAATGTGCAATTTGACCTGCTGTAAAACGGCTGAAAAGCGAATTGGCGCGCGTTTACGCCCAAGACGTGTTATAAACAGATAAAGAAACCCCTGCCACACAAAAACAGGACTCTTAAAAACAGCCCCTTTTTTCACAGGGACAAACACTTCAGTCGGGAGAAAAGAAAGGGGCGTCTGCCGCTTCTCATAAAACAGCTGCCTGAGGCGATTGGTCTCCTTGGAGATGAAGCGATGGGGTTTATGGCGAAAACGGTGAATGGCTTTTATCCAGGCGGAATATTGAAATGGGGGCATCTGTTCACTGAAAAAAAGATCGTTGGCAGTTGCCCGATGGATAGGGATGGTTTGAACAGAGGAATAAGAATGGTTCGTGTAAAACGGAATGATGCAGCTGAGCCGGCTAAACGAACGCGTTTCCGGGCAATAACATATCAGGGATTTATAAGGACTGGCACTGATAAATTGCCAATGGAAAGCTGAAAACTGATAAAAGGATGGAGCAGTTCGTTTTAAGCGGCTTTGTCCCATAATCCATTGCACGAAGATTTCTTCTCGTGTGAAGCCCTCTGTCCGCTTTTGAAAGACATCTGGAGCGAGAGTGGCACATTGATATTCAACCGCAAGCATGCGCCCCTTCATCTTTGCCATGATGTCAGGTCTTTGTTTGATTTTCTTGATATATGGTTCTAATACAGGAGAGGCATGTTGCGTTTTCAGCCATACATACAGCTGTCTTTTTCCTTCTAAGTGGTAGGCGCTTTCCGGTTCTACGTCTATCGAACAAGACTTGTTCTGTTTATGGGCGAAATGAGGCGCTTTTTGAAGTCCCAGCTTCACATCAAGCTCTCCCCCGCACACAGGGCAGAAGAATCGTTCCCGCTTTAATTTTCGGCTTTGCTGAGCGCCTAGAAGGTGAAACATTTGGCCGTCTTCAGTCACAGCACTAAACATTGTCATCTCTCCTTTCCAGATGAGGTATACTTTCTGGAAAAATGGATGAACTCCTGTTCGCTGTATGTTCCGTGTATATGTATATTTTTGATTTTAGTTCTCAAAAGTGGCATTTCATTGCATAAAAAAAACCGATTTCCGGAAAGAAATCGGTTTGTTATGACGCAAAGTGTTTTTTTATCGTTTCCAGAGCTTGCTCAGAAATAATCAGCTTGCCGTATTCTTCGAGACGGTGTATGCTGATTGAGGATTCATTTGCATACTCCAACAGGATGCTTAGCTGATTTTCAACCTCTTCATCAGTCATATTGCCAAAATCCACATATAAATAATATCGGTTCTCAAACGAATATAAAGTCGTTTTGCTTCCGTTAACGTTTAATTTAGATAGAGAAATAACATCCTCAAAATCGTCAAACCGCAAGACAAATTGAAGCTTTTGCTCCTTCTCTTCCTGATTGACGTCTTGCTCTTCTTTTTGGAAGTCATCCAGCAAGGCGTCAAGATCTTCAGATGCTGGTTCTTGCTTTTTATCCTCAGGAATCGGCAGTTCGAGCTTTTGTCCGTCTTTGGAAAGCTGGGCTTTTGTGACGATAATTTCCAAACCTTTGTCCAGTGCCTGAACTTGAATCCAAAGAGGGCCTTCCACAGCGAATTCCTCTTCCTCATGAACTTCATCCATGACTTCCCAGAAAAGTTCTTCACTGCGCTCACGGTTATACCAAATTTCTTCTCTGTCAAAACCGCGATCTTCAATATCTCCGTAAGACATATAAAATTTTACTGTATGCTCGTTAATTCTTTCAATTTCCATTTGCCAACCTTCCCTTCTATATAAGATGTTGAAGGGACATCTAAGCTCCCGATTAATAGTACTTTACTACACTTTACCCATTCCGTCCACATCTTAACCTTGAAGAAAGGCCAGTGTGAATTCCTTTGTATTTCTATTTTATGATAAAACAGTCACAAAAGAAATAAAAATGCACCTTTGCCCAAAAAACGGCAGTTGCGCGGCTGATATCATAAAATACGACCCGTCTCATATAGTAGTAGTACAAGCGATGGAACGAAAGCGAGGTGCCGATTCATGGAGCATGACTATCTGATTTCTCTGCTTATGATTGTGGGGATCGACCTGCTCCTCGGCGGGGATAATGCGGTCGTCATTGCCATGGCCAGCAGAAATTTGCCGGACAAGCAAAGACAGCAAGCCATTCTTCTCGGAACTTTTATCGCCGTTGCCATGAGAATCGGGTTAACAAGCGCAGCGGTATATCTTTTGAACATTCCTTTCTTGCAGTGCGCCGGCGGCATTTTCCTGCTGTATTTAGGATATCAGCTGCTGATTGAAAAAAAAGACACGCAGCACATCAAAAGCAGCACCTCTCTGTGGAGAGCGATACGAACGATTGTGCTTGCAGATCTCTTTATGTCGCTGGACAACGTCATAGCAGTCGCCGGAGCGTCACACGGTGAATTTTCTCTCGTTATCATCGGTTTGTGTGTATCGGTGCCGGTTATTATTTGGGGCAGCAAACTCATCCACATTGCACTTGAGAAAATCCCGCTCCTGATTTACGCGGGAAGCGGGCTGCTTGCTTATACAGGCGGGGAAATGATTGTCAGGGACAAAAAGCTGTCTTTTTTTATGGCCCAGCACGGCGCAATTGAAACGCTCCTCCCCATTTTAACGGTCGCGTTTGTCATCCTGGCGAGTATTTATTATCAGCAGGTAGAAAAATAAAAGAAGGCTGATGACTCAGCCTTCTTTTGATGATACGATCTATTAGTTTGCCAAACGCTGTGCTTCTCTTAATTGGAAAGAGCGGACTTTTCTTGGCAGGAAACGTCTGATTTCGTCTTCGTTATATCCAACTTGCAAACGTTTTTCGTCGATAATGATCGGACGGCGAAGCAAACCTGGGTGCTCGTTGATCAAGCTGTATAAATCTTGCAGCGGCATAGATTCAACGTTCACGTTCAGTTTTTGGAATACTTTTGAACGGGTTGAGATGATCTCATCTGTTCCGTCCTCAGTCATTCGAAGAATTTGTTTGATTTCATCAATTGATAAAGGTTCAGAGAAGATATTTCTTTCTTCAAATGGAATCTCGTGCTCCTCCAGCCACGCTCTCGCTTTTCTGCATGAAGTACAGCTTGGTGATGTGTATAGTGTAACCATTCATCTTCACTCCTCTAATTAGTAGGATGAACATCTATTTTATTCTTAAATTGAAATTACTCTAAAAAAGGAATCTTTACAGGTATTATACTATAAAAAAGTAAGTGTGAACAGTATCCTAAGAAAAAAATGTGTCAATCCAGCAAATTTTTGATTTTAATGATATGTTCTGATTCTCAATTAGTCTAACTGATCGAAAATATTTTTTTGTTTTTCATCATCAATGAATTTCAGGACCTCATCCGTCTTTTCGTATGATTCCCCATACCATTTCTCATCTTTATAAGTATGAATGTTTTCATATGTCTGTTTCATGGCTTCAAGAATTTCTTCTTCTGATTCTGTTTTCGGTGACCAGTACAGAATCTCCATCTTGTTTACTTCATTCGTAGCCAATGACCGGCGCCGGTACCCAATTGACTGAGCATGCTTGAAATGCTCTCTTTGATAAAATCTCAGGCGCTTTTCTGTATCAGCATCATCTTCATCCACAGGCTCCACCTCGAGCAATATCGGCTTATTTTTCTTTTTCAGCTTCGCGATCAATTTACCGCCAAGCCCCTGCCCTCTTGCATCCTTAGACACATACAGATAATCAACGAAGATAAAAGACTCGAATTCCGCAAACATTAGAATATGATGTTCGCCTTCATCTTTGTGATAAATATCGCCCTGTTCTTTTAATAGAGCTTCCATATGCGCTTTTGATTTCATTTCTTCAATTGGAAAGTACTCGCTAAGCTTTTCATACCAGTTCATTGATTTGCTCCTTATGAGTTCATTGTCTTCATACTTTTAGATATACCCCATTTCATCTTGTTTAAACAGCTTTACATCTATAAAGACGTACGAACTTCCGCCATGGTTTCATTTTTTTTCAGCCTGGCGCTCGGTTCATTGTGAAGGGTATGTGCGAAAAGGCATCATTGAGTGCTGCTTTCTCTTCTATAATGAAGCAGCCGCGGCTGTGCCAGTGCGATAAAAAAAGTTATGCCATATAATGCGGCAGCCGCGATAAAAACCGTTTTCGCACCAGCCGTATCAGCCACAAGCCCCATGATGGAGTAGGTGACGCCGGACCAAGGAGTCAAAATCGCATTTTTGGCAGCCATGATCCCGATACGCTTCTGTTTCGGAATAACCTCCTGCAGCACGGTTTCCTGGCAAATATCACGCACTTGATAAAAAGGCCCCATTGCAGCACAAGCAAGAGCACATAAAAACGGAATTGGAGAAAATGAGAACAAAAGAGTCAGCATCGACATGACTAGCGAGCTAAACATAATGGCAAATCCCATTTTCCGCTCAAAAAAAGCAGAAAAACGAATGGCAATCACACTGCCGACAATGGCACCTACAAAATAAGAAGCGTTAAACATCCCCCACCACACCTCTGTTTCATGCAAAACAGCCACCGTAAATGCGAGAAGAATCGCAGACGACCAAACAGAACCTGCCAAAGCTTCTATCATGTCCATTAGCGTAATGTCTCTTACAATAGGGATGACCATGACATCCTTCCATATATTTCGGATAGACGCTGATTCAGCTGTGCCATCAGCCACTTCTTCATTTACCTGAAGCAAACAAATCGAAGCCCCCGAAAGGACAAACAGGAAAAAGGCTGCACCGACAACGAGTTCAAAAGGTACAGCATACGTCAAAAGGCCTCCTAGTCCCCAGCCTGCAGTCAGAAACAATTGGTTCGAGAGGGAGATGACGCCATTCGCTTTCACATATTGTTCTTTTGAAACGATCATCGGCAGCAGCGCGAATCTTGCCGGCTGAAAAAAGGCGCCTGTGAAAGAAAAACAGAACACAAACAGCAGCGTTACCCAAAAGAAAATCTGTCCGTGATGGGTGACGCTAAAAGCCATCAGGATTGTAAAGGCCGCTCTCAGCAGATTTGCGCCCGCAAGCACCTTTTTAAAACCGAGATTGCGAAGCACAGCAGAAATACAAAAGCTCGCCGCTATACTCGCAAACGACATGAACGATAAAACAAGACCCGCCAAAAAGACGGAATCGGTCATTTGATAGACCCGGACCATTAAAACGATTGTGACAAGGACTCCTGCTAAAGATTGAAGGGATTGAGACAGCAGCAGTGCAAAAACATGTTTGTTATGCAGAAATTGTATCGTATTTCGCCTCCGTTTTTTCCTCTAACTGCAAATATTATCATTCTCACTTTCTATGATTGCGCAAAAAAATCCTTCAAGACGTTTCTCTTGAAGGATTGAAGAATCATGAGTAAGCTTTAAATTCAGCTTCCGTGCACATCACAAAATGTCCCGGTGTAACTTCACGGAATTCCATCGTTTCCCCATCTTTTAATTGATGGACAGATGGATCGTATTTCTGGCGGACGCGATTTCTCTCGTAATCCGGATCAGGAAGCGGAATCGCCGAAAGCAATGACTTTGTATATGGGTGAAGCGGATTTTCATAAAGCTCATCTGCTGGCGCAAGCTCAACAAGTTTACCGAAATACATCACTCCGATGCGGTCGCTGATGTATTTGACCATCGATAAATCATGGGCGATAAACAGATAGGTGAGCCCTTTTTCTTTTTGCAGGTCTTTCATTAAATTCACGACCTGCGCTTGAATAGATACATCCAAAGCAGAAATCGGCTCATCCGCGATAATGAACTCTGGATCAACAGCAAGAGCTCTGGCAATCCCGATTCTTTGGCGCTGGCCGCCGGAAAATTCATGCGGGTAGCGATTCGCGTGCTCCTTGTTTAAACCGACTGTTTCCAAGAGCTCGTGAACCCGCGCCATTCGCTCTTTTTTCGTTTTCGCCAGCTTATGAATATCGAGGCCTTCAGCAATAATATCAGCAACTGTCATTCTCGGATTCAGGGATGCATATGGGTCTTGGAAAATCATCTGCATTTTGCGGTTGAATTCCAGCAGCTTTTTCCGTGATTTTTTCCCGTGCACATTTTCGCCGTTGAAGAGCACCTCACCATCGGTTGCTTCATACAATCGAATGATGCTTCGGCCTGTTGTCGATTTACCGCAGCCAGATTCACCAACCAGCCCTAACGTTTCACCTTTATAGATATCAAATGACAAATCGTCTACAGCCTTAACCGTTCCTTTTGGCGTGACAAAGTGCTGTTTTAAATGTTTGATTTCTAATAGTTTCTCAGTCAATTTATTCACCTTCTCTCACTAAGACAGGTTGTTCATACGCATTTGCCAGCTTACGCATTTTCGCTTTTACCGCTTCAGGCGGCTCTACTTTTGGCGCGTCGGGATGAAGCAGCCACGATTTGACATAATGAGTATCGGACACCTTAAACATTGGCGGCTCCTGTTCAAAATCAATTTTCATCGCGTAAGAGCTCCGCAGCGCAAAAGCATCTCCTTTTGGCGGGTTTGTCAAATCAGGCGGCGTGCCCGGGATTGCAGTCAGCTGTTCTTCTCCTGAACTATCCAGTGTCGGCATCGATGCAAGAAGCCCCCACGTATACGGATGTCTCGGATCGTAGAAAATCTCGTCGACCGTACCGGTTTCTACAATCTGTCCCGCGTACATGACAGCAACCCGGTCAGCAACGTTGGCCACAACACCAAGATCGTGTGTGATAAAGATGATGGATGTGTCAATTTTCTTTTGCAGGTCCTTCATCAATTCAAGAATTTGCGCTTGTATCGTTACATCAAGAGCAGTTGTCGGCTCATCGGCGATCAAAAGCTTCGGATTCGCCGCAAGGGCCATGGCAATGACAACCCGCTGTCTCATTCCGCCTGAAAATTCGTGGGGAAATTGATTGACCCGTTTCTCCGGCATCGGGATACCGACTAACTCCAGCAGTTCGATTGCGCGTTTTTTCGCCGCTTCCTTGGAAATTTTATCGTGTTTAAACAGCACTTCGGTAATTTGTTTGCCAACTTTCATCGTCGGATTTAAAGAGGTCATCGGATCCTGGAATATCATCCCGATATCTTTTCCACGGACATTTTGCATCTCTTTTTCGGAAAGCGGCACCAGATCCTTGCCGTCAAACAAGATCTCACCGCGCTTAAAATAACCCGGAGGCATTGGAATCAGCTTCATGATCGCTTGAGAGGTCACACTTTTTCCGGAACCTGATTCTCCGACGATAGCCAGTGTCTCCCCCTTATCCAGATGGAAATTCACCCCGCGGATCGCCTGAACCTCTCCGCCATATGTTTTAAATGAAATCGCTAAATCTTTTACTTCTAATAGGCGTGTCACCCGTATCACTCCCTTATTTACGTAACTTAGGATCCAATGCGTCTCTTAATCCGTCGCCGATCACGTTAAAGCCAAACATCGTAATGCAGATGAAACCGGCAGGGAAGAATAAACGCCACGGATAATAGGTCAAAGCAGGCAATCCGTCAGAAGCCATCGTTCCCCAGCTTGCCAGCGGAGCCGGAACACCAAGTCCCAAATAGCTTAAAAAGGCTTCTGTAAAAATTGCAGTCGGAACTGTCAATGTCATCGTAACCAAAATGGAACCCATTGCGTTTGGCACGATATGTTTAAACAGCAGACGGGATGTTTTTGCACCAAGTGTCTGTGAAGCGAGCACATACTCCTGATTTTTCAGCTGCAGCACTTGCCCGCGGACGATTCTGGCCATATTAATCCAGCCCGTAATGGTCATGGCGATAATGATCGTTAACAGTCCTTTGGGCAGCACAACCATCAATAGGATGACCATTAATAATGAAGGAACAGCCCAAAGGATATCGGCGATACGCATCATAACTTCATCCGTTCTGCCTCCGCGGAAGCCTGAAATGCTTCCCCAAATCACGCCGATCAGCAAATCAAGAACCGCGGCCGCTACACCGATAAAGATTGAGATTCGCGCACCTACCCATGTGCGGACGAAAATGTCCCTTCCAAGGTCATCTGTTCCGAACCAATGATCTTTTGAAGGCGGCTTATCCGCATTTAAAAGATTCGTAGTCGAATAATCATACTTTGAGAACAGCGGCGCAAAGATCGCCATAAGGATAATAAGCACAATGATGACAAGCCCGACCATCGCAAGCTTATTGCTGCGGAAACGAAGCATCGCATCTTTCCAGAGGGAGAGGCTCTTTTTACTGATTTTTTCGGCATCGCCGGCATTCGCTGCCGCTGGTTCAAACAGGTTTTTTGGAATGTTTTGCATGGCCTAGGCTCCTTTCTTTGCTTTGGAAAGCTTGATTCTTGGATCAATAATGCCGTATAAAACGTCTACGATTAATACACACAATAGCAGGATGACACTGAAGAACACTGTTACACCCATAATGACTGTATAATCACGGTTTGTAATACTGTTTACGAAGTGCGAACCAAGCCCCGGGATCCCAAAAATCGTTTCAATAATAAAGCTTCCCGTTAAAACCTGCGCGGCCATTGGCCCCATATATGTAACGACTGGCAATAATGCGTTTCGGATGGCGTGCCGCACTGTAACTGCTGGACGGGACAGCCCTTTTGCTTTCGCTGTGCGAATATAATCACTGTTTAACACTTCGATCATGCTTGAACGGGAAAGTCTGGCAATAAACGCCATCGGCATGGAAGCAAGTGCGATTGAAGGCAAAAAGGTGTATGCCCAGGACTCCCAACCCGCGACGGGAAACAGATCAAGCTTCATGGAGAACACATATTGCAAAACAGCCGCCATGATAAAGCTCGGAACTGAAATACCAAATATCGTTAAAATCGCGACGGTATAATCCTGCCACTTGTTATGGTAAAGGGCTGCTATAACCCCAAACAATACACCAAACGCTAAAGCGAGGAGAATAGCTTCTGCTCCAAGAGTGAATGAAACGGGGAAACCTGAACTGATCAGGTCGTTAACACTCTGACCTTTATATTTAAATGACGGTCCGAAATCCCACATTGCAACTGATTTTAAATAACTGGCGTATTGTACAAACAGCGGCTTGTCCAAGCCATAATGCGTATTTAAGTTTGCTTCAATTTCAGGCGGAAGTTTTTTCTCACCTGAAAATGGCCCGCCCGGTGCTGCTTGCATTAAGAAGAATGTCACGGTTACAATCACAAATAATGTGATAATCATATAGACTAAGCGTCTTCCGATATATTTTAGCAAGGGGGAACACCTCCATAATTTTTACATTTTTGTACTTTTCAGCAAGAAAGGTATATGGGAAATAACTCCCCATATACCTTGAGGTTTTTGTTTTCACAAATCTGACTTATTGAAAGTACGCGTTTCTGAAATAAATTTCTCCGGTCCCAGTAAGGATGGTTCCTTTCAGATTTTCGTCCTGCACCCAAGGAATCGTATAAAAATAAATTGGCGCTACCGGCATTTCATCAATGAAAATACCTTCTGCTTTTTTCAGCAGCTCCGCACGTTTTGTTGGATCTGTTTCAGTTTGTGACTGATTCAGAAGCTTTTTGAATTCTGGATTTTCCCAGCCAGTATCGTTATTTCCTCCGTTTTTGTCACGGAACAATTCAAGGAAATTAATAGGGTCGTTGAAGTCGCCAAGCCAGCCCATACGGCCGATTTGATAATCTTGGCTGTGAAGCTTATCAATATAAACATTCCATTCTGAGTTATCAAGTTCAACATTCACGCCTAAATCTTTCTTCCACATTTCTTGGACAGCTTGAGCGATTTTCGCGTGTGCGTCATCAGTGTTATAAGACAATTTGATTTTCGGCAGGTCAGACGCCTTGCTTAAGCCCATTTCTTTCAGGCCTTTTTCAAGATATTCTTTTGCCGTTTTGATATCGTTGTCTTTGAAATAGCCTTCTTTGTTATCTTCAAATCCCTTCATTGTCGGCGGCACCGCAGCCATTGCCGGGATTTGCTCTCCTTGTGTAACGTTTTTAACAATCGATTGACGGTCAATAGAATATGTTAAAGCCTTACGGATATTGACGTTGTCTAACGGCTTCGCTTCAGTGTTGAATTTGTACCAATACACACCTGCGATCGGCTCAACATGTAAAGAACCGTCTTTTTTCAGGGTAGGGAGCGATTCAGTCGGAAGCTGTCCGAGCGGCATACCGGCCCAATCAAGTTCGCCAGCTTGGTATTTTTTCAATTCTGTATTGTTATTGTTGATCATCACCATTTTAATTTTCTTCAGTTTGACTTTGTCTTCTTCCCAATACTGGTCATTTTTCTCAAGAGTAATAGATCCACTGTGTTTCCATGCCGTCATTTTGAACGGCCCGTTTGAAACATAATCGTCTCCGGCATTTGTATTCCACTTATTATTTTTCTCTGCAATTTTCTTGTTAATCGGCATATACGTATAGAACGCAGTTAATTCAGTGAAATATGGAGTCGGATTATTTAATTCAACCTTTAGCGTTTTATCATTTACAGCTTTTACAGCCACATCATCAAGGCTGCCTTTTCCTTTATTCGCCGCTTCAGCACCTTTTATGTAGTAAAACTGATAAGCGTATTGCGATTCATTATTAGGGTCAAGCGCCCATTTCCAGGCATATTCAAAGTCTTCCGCTGTTACCGGGTCTCCATTAGACCATTTCACACCATCACGAATAGTGAATGTATAGGTTTTGCCGTCCTTGCTTGTTTCAATTTTAGATGCCATGCCTTCTTCTGGCTCACCATCAGCGTTCATGCGTGTCAGTCCTTCAAAAGCCTGGCGGATGACACCGCCTGAAACTGTATCATTTGCCAATCCCGGATGTAAGGAGAACGGCTCAGTTTTAATATTAATGTTAAGTGTCGTCTTTCCTTTGCTGTCCTTTTTCCCCTCACCGTTTGATCCGCCGCCGCCAAAGCCGCACGCGCTCAATACGAGAGTGAAAATGAGCATCAACGTGACAATCGACCAACGTTTTTTCATATTCGCAAACCCCCTAAATAATAATTTTTCAGCTCCTTACGGCTAAATCCTCAGAAATATCAGACAAATGAACCTGTGTTTCCATAACTTTTATTCTGTTCCGTCTTTTCTGATTATTTTTGTAAAAAAGCTGTAACAATAGAGTGAACAAGTTCATTATAATGAAACAAATAATTTATTGCAATATTATTTTATCAATTTAAAATATTAGAACTTCGTTAGTTTTTCTTCCACGAACATAATATCCTTCTACCGATTAAAGCATAAATTGATTAAAATCTATTTTACCAGTTTTCTTCCCATATTGCTTTTTACATATAATATCTAGCTATTTTCATGCTGATAGAAGTTATCATTTAGGCGGTTTTACAGTACCCGTGGGTATTGATATCATTACAATGTTACTCGGAAAAAGAATGTTTTTTCATGATGACAATTGGTTATAATTGATTTATAATGAAGCAATCAAAAGAAAAGCGTGCTATGAAAAAGAGTAGTACACATTTCACCTGTTTGAAGAGAGTCTGCGGTGCTGGGAGCAGATAACGGGCAATGTGGAATGGACTTTGGAGCAGCTGACCGAATCCGAAAAGTAGGCTCAGCCGGAGCAGTCTCCGTTAAAAACGTCAGAGTGATTCCATTTTAATGGAATAATCAGGGTGGTACCACGGTTCATTCGTCCCTTTTTTATAGGGGAAGAGTGAGCCTTTTTTATTATGTTTTAAGAAATGAGGTTGATTTTGATGAAACAAACGATTTTTTCAGGCATTCAGCCAAGCGGCTCTGTTACGCTCGGCAACTATATCGGTGCAATGAAGCAATTTGTCGAACTGCAAAATGATTATAACAGCTACTTTTGCATCGTGGACCAGCATGCGATTACCGTGCCTCAAGACCGGCTTCAGCTAAGAAAGAATATCCGCAGTCTGGCTGCGCTTTACTTAGCAATCGGACTTGATCCAGAAAAAGCCACATTATTTATTCAGTCAGAGGTTCCCGCACATGCGCAAGCCGGATGGATGATGCAGTGTATCGCGTATATCGGCGAGCTTGAACGGATGACTCAATTTAAAGACAAGTCCAAAGGCAATGAAGCTGTTGTCTCCGGCTTGTTAACGTACCCGCCGCTGATGGCCGCTGATATTTTGCTGTATGGAACGGATCTTGTGCCTGTCGGTGAGGACCAAAAGCAGCATCTCGAGCTGACACGGAATCTCGCAGAACGCTTCAACAAAAAATATAACGACATCTTTACGGTCCCGGAAGTGAAAATTCCAAAAGTCGGCGCACGCATTATGTCTCTTAATGATCCGCTGAAGAAAATGAGCAAATCTGATCCGAACCAGAAATCTTATATTACCTTGCTGGATGAGCCAAAGCTTCTTGAAAAGAAAATCAAAAGCGCTGTGACAGATTCTGAGGGGATCGTGACATTTGATAAGGAAAACAAACCAGGCGTTTCCAACCTTCTTACGATTTATTCAATCCTCGGCAATACGACGATTGAAAAGCTTGAAGCAAAGTACGAAGGGAAAGGCTACGGCGAGTTTAAAGGTGATTTGGCAGAAGTCGTGGTTAACGCATTAAAACCGATTCAGGACCGCTATCATGAACTCATTGAATCTGATGAATTAGACCGGGTTCTTGATGAAGGCGCGGAACGTGCGAACCGGACAGCAAACAAAATGCTGAAAAAAATGGAGAACGCCATGGGTCTTGGCCGAAAAAGACGCTGATCAAAAAACCGCTCTTGGCAAAGAGCGGTTTTTTTCAGTTTACCTTTGATTCGTTTTCCATTTCCCATAGCTTTTCAAAAAAAGGCTGTCCTTTTATTAAGTTTTCGCAAAAAGCCAGATGCTTGTCCGACCAGCCTTCAATTGTTTCGTTATACAGCATGTCCCAAATCTCTTCAAAACTCATCCGTTTGATTTGTTCATACATATGCGGGTTCCATTCTGTATACCAGTAGCCAATTTCAGCGCGGTTATTCAGCCCTTTTAATTGATCCAGCGCCATAAACATCAGCTGCTTGATTTGCCGTTCTTTTCTTGTCAGCCCTCTAACGTGCTCTGGTGCTAATGATAAAATGTGATATTCTTTGGAGGATTCGAGCTTCTTTGCTTCAAATTCATATGTTTCAGGCTCTACATCTTTTACCATTTCATAAACGAGCTGCTCCTGTCTTGGGATCAAGCGGCTTTTTCTGACAGGGATTGTGTAGCCGATTGTGTCGACAGCCAAAATGCCGATTCCGTCTGTTACGACAAAACAATACTCAAGCTTTGTCCGCTCATGATTTTTCCGAATGTACGATTTTTGATGTACGTCGTCAAGCAACCCTTTCGGAAGCTCAGACAAATCGTTCTCTATGTAATGAAACAGAACCGACGGCACCCTTAACAGCGGCACCTGATCCAAAAGCTCAACCGTATCTTCTTTGCGCCATTCATGAAAGTGGCATACATTGTAGCCATTTTCTTCCCCTTCAAACCAATTGACCCACACATCATGAAGAAATAACATCTCTAACCCCTCACTTTTATAAAAACTGTTGTCCACAGTATAGGCAAGGCACACAGAAATTATTCCAAAGAGATTGAGGAAATCTGGAATCGCTGGGTTTATATCAGAATCACAAAAAGCAGATCTCTTTGTAGATTTTCTAACAAAAAGAGATCTGCTTTTCTTCTGATTTCGTTATATTTCATAACAAATATTGTTTTCATTTTTATTTCATATTTTTTGGGTCCAATGCATCCCGCAGGCCATCACCGACAAAGTTGAAGCATAAAACAGTCAATAAAATTAATAGCCCGGGAAATAATGGGTACCACCATGCTTGAATCATTAATGTAAAGTTTTGAGCATCCTGAAGCATGTTTCCCCAGCTTGCGATTGGCGGCTGGATACCGAAGCCCAAATAGCTTAAGGTTGATTCAGCTAATATGACACTGCCTACTTTTAAAGTAGCGGAGACAATAATCGGCCCGATACAATTCGGTAAAATATGCGAAAAAATAATTTTATAATTTTTGGTGCCGATTGTTTTAGCAGCCAATACAAATTCTCTTGACCTAAGAGATAGGAACTCACTTCTGACAAGCCTAGCTGTTGTGGTCCAACCTGTCAGAGAAAAAATTAAAATTAATTTATCCATCCCCGGTTGAAAAATTGTCACCAAGGTAATAAGAAGAAAAATATCCGGAATAGATAAGACTACATCGACTACCCTCATCAATACAGCATCTACTATCCCTTTAAAGTACCCCGCTAAGGCGCCCACAACGGTACCTATCGTAATGGCACCAATTACTGAAACAAAACCGACCAATAAAGACACACGAGCTCCGTATAACACCCTTGTAAATATATCGCGCCCAAACTTATCTGTCCCCATTAGATTTTTAGAACTTGGAGGCTTCAGTTTATTTAAAAGAGATTGACTCTCAGGTGAATAAGGCGCAATAAAAGGGGCGAAGACCGCCATTAAAATAATAACTGTTAATATGATACCTCCAACAACAGCAAGTTTATTTTTGAAGAACTTCTCAAAAAAGATCCTAGTCATTGTCTCTGGTTTTTTTCTAATATTTTCTTTTAGCTTTACCTCATTAGAGGGAGCTACAGTGTTTGGATGTGTCATATGCGTCTCCCCCTTTTAATATTCAATACGCGGATCAACTAAAGCATACAAAATATCCGCAATCAAGTTACCCAGTACAACCAAAACAGCAGAAATAACAGTCATGGCCATAATAACCGGATAATCTCGCGAGAATGCCGAATCAATAAATAACTTGCCTAATCCCGGCCAAGTAAAAATCTGCTCAACCACGACAGCACCACCAATAAATGATGGAATCATCAATCCAAAAATTGTAATAACAGGCAGAAGTCCATTTCTCAAGCCATGTTTGAAAATTACTTTATTTTCTTTAAATCCTTTTGACCGAGCTGTTCTTATGTAATCTTGCTTTAATACATCGAGCATACTTGAACGTGTATATCGAGTAATACCGGCCATATCAGCAGTTGCTAAAACAAATGCAGGCAAAATTAAATGATGGAGCCTGTCAAAAATGCTAAAGTCAGCGTTTAATGTGCTGACGCCCCCTGTAGGAAACCAGCCGAGATTTACAGAAAGAACCATGATAAGAATTAATCCGAACCAGAAATTTGGTATTGCCAGCCCTAAAAATGATGTGACAGTAATCCCATAATCAAGTTTAGAATAAGGGCGTTTCGCGGAAAGAACTCCGAAAGGAATTGAAATCAGAAGAGCAACAAGAGTTGAAAACACCATAAGCACCAAAGTATTCGGTAAACGTGAAAGGATTAGATCAGAAACTGGTGTACCCTTTTTCACAATAGATGTCCCAAAGTCGCCTTGGAGCATATTTCCTAGCCATTTTAAGTATTGAACAGGTTCCGGGTCATTGAGTCCATACTTTTCAATAAATTTCGCTCTGTCAGCCTGACTGATTGTTGGATCCATCATTAGTGACATCGGGTCACCTGGTGCCGCTTTCATTATCGCAAATGATAATATTGTAATGCCTAAAAGAATTGGCAGAGACATTAATGTTCGACGAACAATATATGTAACCATATTCTTGTCCCCTTTTCTAAAATAGGATAAAGAGGAAAGGATGCTGGATCCTCACCTCTCTAGGGATTTCATTATTATTGTTCAAGCCACCATTTTTCAATATGATATAAGTCATTTTTGGGATGGAATACATATCCATGCATGTTTGTCGGAATTGCCCTGTGATAATTGTAATAAAACAGGAATGAATAAGGCTGATCCTCAGCAATCAATTTATAGATTTCTTCGTATTTTTTCTGATATTCTTTTCTGTCTGTAATTGATTTAGCTTCTTCTAAAAGTTTATCGACTTTAGGATTCTTATACCATATGTTGTTTAATCCGTTCTTAGATTGACTGGAGTGGAAAATCGAAAATTGATCTGGGAATGTAGCCAAGCTCCATCCTAGAAGTAATGCATCATAATCCCAATTCGGTGCACTTGTTTGTTCAATAAGAGCACTAAATTCTACTATTTGTGGTTTTGCTTCAATTCCTACTTCTTTAAGTTGCTGCTGAACGACAACTGCTAAATCTTCCCGCATCTTATTACCTTGGTTCGTTTTAATCGTAAATGAGAATTTCTTTCCATCCTTATCAAGGTAACCGTCTCCGTCTGTATCTTTCCATCCCGCTTCTTTCAATAGTTTCTTAGCTTTTTTAGGATTGTAATCAAATGTAGGCACATCACTTTTCGGGTAATTCCAAGAAAGCGGACTTTCAGGAACGTTTGCAACTTCACCATCACCGTTTAATACCTGATCTACCATTGCTTTTCGATCAAGTGCATGCGTAAGAGCTTGGCGGACTTTTTTGTCTTTAAATAATTCATTTTTCTCATTCCAACCAATGTAACTGTAGTTCAACCCAAGATCTGATTTCACTTCTACATTATCAAATGTCTTGACTGTCTCGAAATCAGTACCCGGAACAACAAAGAAATCAATATCTCCAGCCTTTAACTGGGCAACAGCTGCATTTGAATCCGGGATTGTTTTTACTGTAACTGTATCTAAATATGGTCTTCCGCCGTAATAATCTTCATTGGCTTCAAGTTTTACATAATTTCCTTTTTTCCATTCAGCAAACTTGAATGGACCCGAGCCAATCGGATTCTTCCTATTAAACTCATTTTCGCCTAATTCTGAAACTGGCACTTTCCCTAAAATGTGTTTAGGCAGGATACCGTAACTATCTAAAACAACATTGTAAAAATACGCATCCTTTTTCTTTAGTTTAAATTCAACTTCATAATCACCTTTTTTCTTCACTGACTCAAGTGACTCAAAACCCGATCCGCGTTCCCCATTATAATCTTTATTTAAAGGGATGCTGTATGTGAATACAACATCATCTGCCGTAAGTTCTTTTCCATCATGAAATTTTACACCTTTTCTAATCTTGACATTATAAGTCAATCCATCCTTGGATTCCGTCACTTTCTCGGCTAGCGCAGGCTTCACATTTAATTTTTCATCTGTTTCTAATAATGTGCTATAGATCATCCCTTCAATATCTGAACTGGCAACATCTGTTGAATAAAGTGGATTAAACAAAGTTGGCTCCCCAGTTACACCCACAACCAAATCCCCGCCTTGCTGCGGTTTTCCGTTTGATTTTTTCTCGCTGCTGCTGCTCGATTTTGATCCAGAGCAGGCCGATAAAAAGATGGCCAGAACCATCAATACACTTAGCATCATCAGTGCGGTTTTCCGTCTTTTCATTCAATATTCCCCCTCTTGAAATGTTCGTTCTTCTAAGCTGTTGTTTATGTAGTGTGCATACCCCCTCTCAAAGCTGTGCGGACAACATTAGCTATAAAGGTGACAAGCCACAAAGTGGCTGGGAGCAGCTTCTTTGAATGCTGGTATTTGTTCCTTGCATATCGGCTTTGCAACAGGGCATCTCGTATGGAAAACGCAGCCTTTTGGCGGATTGGCCGGACTTGGCAGTTCTCCCTTCAGGACGATGCGTTCGCGTTTGACAGATCCTATTCTTCTTGTAACCGGAACGGACGATAGAAGAGCTTGCGTGTAAGGATGAAGCGGATTGTCATATAACTCGTGCTTTCCGGTCAGTTCCATCATTTTGCCGAGATACATGACTCCGACTCTGTCGCTGATATGGCGGACAACACTTAGGTCATGAGAGATAAATAGATACGTTAGATTAAATTCTTCCTGTAATTCCTCCATTAAGTTAATCACTTGGGCCTGAATGGATACATCAAGTGCGGAAACCGGTTCATCTGCGATGATCAGCTCCGGATTCAATGTAAGCGCTCTGGCGATCCCGATCCGCTGACGCTGGCCGCCGGAAAATTCATGGGGGTAACGGTTGGCAAACGACGGGTGAAGGCCTACTCTCGCAAGCAGTTCTTCGACTTTCTCGTTTCGTTCCCGCATCGTGTACATGTGGTGCGTATGTAACGGCTCCTTGATGATAGAACGCAGCGTTTTTCTTGGATTCAAAGAAGCAAACGGATCTTGGAAAACCATTTGAATATTTTTGCGGACACTTTTTCTCAGCTTTTCTTCTGACAGGTTGGAAATATCCTGCCCCTTAAAAAGAATTTGGCCTTCTGTCGGTTTGTACAGCCTGATCATTGTTCTTCCGGCAGTTGATTTACCGCAGCCTGATTCTCCAACGATTCCGAGAGTTTCTCCTTTTTTCAACGAAAAGGAAACACCGTCCACCGCTTTTACATCGCCGACTTTTCTTTGAAAAAAGCCTGAGCGGATCGGGAAGTATTTTTTTACGTCACGAAGCTCTAAGATTGTTTCTTGATTAGCTGCTGTCATGATTGTTCGGCACCCTCTTCCTCATATAAAAAACATCTCACCGTTCTTCCGCTTTTGTGCGTCAAAAGCGAAGGCTGATTTGACCAGCATTTATCCATGGCTTTCGGACACCTTGGGGCAAATCGGCACCCCGGCGGAAGGTTATCTGGTGTCGGCACGCTGCCTTTAATCGCGTTTAATTTATCAATCTCTCCATCTATGACGGGAATCGACGTCAGCAGGCCTTCTGTGTAAGGATGAAGCGGTTCTAAAAATAAGTCGTCGACAGCGGCATTTTCTACGACTTGTCCGCAGTACATGACAATGACTCTGTCGGCTGCTTCCGACACGACACCTAAGTCGTGTGTGATGAGAAGGATCGACGTGTTGAACTTCTGACAGAGATCTTTCATGAGCTCGAGAACTTGGGCTTGTATTGTCACATCCAGCGCTGTCGTCGGCTCATCGGCAATGAGCAGTTTAGGATTGCAGCTGAGTGCGATGGCAATCATCACCCTCTGCCTCATTCCGCCGGACAGCCGATGCGGATACTCCTTCATCATTTGCTCGGCCCTGGAGAAACCGACCATCTGTAAGAGCTCAATAGCTTTTTGGCGCGCTTCTTTTTTCTTCATGTTTTTATGGTAAACCAGCACTTCGGTAATTTGTTCTCCGATTGTTAACACCGGATTAAGGGAGGTCATTGGCTCCTGAAAAATCATGGATACTTCGTTTCCGCGGATTTTGCAAAAGTCATTTTCAGTGAATGAGGTGAGGTCTTTGTCTTCTAGTTTAATAGAGCCGTCCATGATTTTTCCGCCGGCGCTTTGGACGAGGCCCATAATGGATAAAGAAGTAATGCTTTTTCCGGAGCCCGATTCACCTACAAGCGCGACGGTTTCGCCTTTGCTGATGTGAAAATCGACTCCGTCAACCGCAGGGATCGGCTCCTTTTTCCTAAAAAAATAAGTCTTTAAATTATTCACTTCTAAAAGTGTGCTCATGCTAGCTCCCCTTTCCCCCTCTTGTTGTCAAACATTTTCAAGAGAAAGTAATCCCTTTATTCAGAAATAATAAATAATATCGAATTATCGAAAAATTTTATAGTTGTATATTATTACAATCATTTTGCAAAATCAAGAATTTTTTAGGATAAATGTAATATTATTAACGAAATTCCATTATTTTATTCTTTTAAAGCGTTGCATTCAAAAAGGTTTTGGCGGGTATGGACAGCCCGTCTGCCGTGTTTGCTTTGTTTGCGGTTAAATATTTTTTTACAATATTGAATCCGACTGCGTATCCAAGCATTTTAGGATGATATCCTTTTCCGAATAACAGCTGTGAGAATAAGCGGTTTTCCCGTTTGATATCCAAGTTGGGTGCGATTTTTTTCTCGTATAAAGCCTGCAGCTGTTTTTCAGTATACCAAGATGTCCATTCAGCCGTTTGACTTCGGCCGAACCTCTCATAAACAGCATATTCTGCCAGCCCCTCCATGATGATTGTATCAAGTAATGTGACATCCTTTTCCTCTTTTGTCAGATGATCTAACCGGCAAACATGATGATATTCATGTGTCATTAGGGCAGAGACTGACGCAAAATCCAACTCTGACGAGAGAAAGAGGAACATCTTATCTTGAAAGGCGAGTCCTGATTTTGAGCCGAATTCTAAACGGATTGTTCTGTTTCGCACGTCAACCGGAAGCGGGACAATTGGTACATCAGGACCTTTCCATTTGTTTTTCAGATACTGTTCTTCATTTTGAATATGCTCGTAAAACCCTTTTTCTTTCAGCTTGGAAGCTGTATCGCTGCCTTCTTTTATGTTTTTAAACATTCCATAATGCTGAAGGTGTCCCAAAATGCCTTTCCAGTCCTTTTTTTCCACCCCTGAAAAAAGCGGGACAATGTAATGCGCCAAATCATTTATTGAAGCAGCCTGGCTAAGCCAGCTATATGTTTGTTCCACACTCATGTGATCGCCTCCTCTTTTTATTCTATGCGCGCAAAAAAAACCGGCTACCCTTTAAGGGCAGCCGGTTTGGCGTAGTTATGATTGGTATTTCTTAAAGATCAATGTGGCATTATGTCCGCCGAATCCCAATGAGTTGCTGAGAACATAATTGAGATCCTGTCTGCGGGCTTCATCAGGCACATAATCTAAATCGCATTCTTCGTCAGGTGTTTCAATATTGATTGTCGGCGGGATCACACTTTCTTTAATGGCAAGCACAGAGAAAATCGCTTCAATACCGCCAGCTGCTCCTAAGAGGTGGCCTGTCATCGATTTTGTAGAGCTTACCGCAAGTTTATGCGCATGCTCGCCGAAAACGGTTTTGATTGCCATTGTTTCGTATTTGTCATTGTAATACGTGCTTGTTCCGTGAGCATTGATATAATCAATGTCTTCAGGAGAAATGTCCGCATCTTTAATAGCTTCTTGCATCGCTCTCGCTCCGCCTTCACCGTCTTGGGCCGGAGCTGTGATATGATAAGCGTCTCCCGTTGAGCCATAGCCTACAATTTCTCCGTAAATCTTAGCGCCGCGGGCCAGAGCGTGGTCAAGCTCTTCAAGAACAACAATCCCTGCGCCTTCACCCATGACAAAGCCATCACGGTTTTTGTCGAACGGACGGCTTGCTGTTTTCGGATCTGGATTAGTAGACAGCGCTTTGTTTGCGCTGAATCCCGCGAATGACATTCTTGTCAGCGGCGCTTCTGTTCCGCCTGTGACCATTACGTCAGCATCGCCGCGCTGAATGACTTTAAACGCGTCACCGATAGAGTTTGTTCCTGTAGCACATGCTGTAACCGTACATGAGTTGACCCCTTTTGCTCCTAATGCAATAGAAATCTGGCCTGTCGCCATATCAGGAATCATCATTGGCACGAAAAACGGGCTGACCCGTCTTGGGCCTTTCGTTAAGAAGATTTCAAATTGTGACTCTAGTGTTTCAAGCCCTCCGATTCCGGATCCTACCCAAACACCGACTCTCGGCGCGATCTCATCGGTAATGTTAAGATCCGCGTCTTCAACCGCCATTTTCGCAGCTACGACCGCATATTGTGTGAAGCGGTCCATTTTTCTGGCTTCTTTTTTATCCATATACTCTTCAACATTGAAGTCTTTTAATTCAGCGGCTACTTTCGCCGGATATTCTTCAGCATCAACACGAGTGATCGGACCGATTCCGGACACACCGTTGATTGCGTTATTCCAACTTGTATCAACATCGTTGCCAAGCGGAGACAATGCTCCAAGTCCTGTAACAACTACTCTTTTTTTACTCATCTTGTGTGCACCTCACCTTTTTTTAGCGGCCCCAGCGGATTGCAATGGCGCCCCATGTTAATCCTCCGCCGAACCCTACCATGACGATCACATCGCCGTCTTTGATTTTACCGGCTTCCAATTCTTCTACAAGAGAGATCGGAATGGATGCGGCAGAAGTATTTCCATATTTATGAACCGTTTTGGACATCTTTTCGACAGGAAGCTCTAAACGCTCGCGAGCGGCTTCCATGATACGGATATTCGCCTGATGCGGAATCAAAAAGTCGACGTCCTCTTTTGAGAGTCCGGCTTTTTCAATCACATTTACACATGATTCTCCCATTTGGCGGACTGCAAATTTGAACACTTCTCGTCCATTCATGATTGTATGTCCTTTTTCATTAAGATACAAGTGCTGACCGCCTGTGCCGTCTGCTCCTAGCTCAAATGAAAGGATCCCTCTGTCATCGCTGACCGGCCCGACAACCGCAGCGCCTGCTCCATCTCCAAACAGAACGGCTGTATTGCGGTCTTCCCAGTCTGTAATGCTTGAGAGCTTTTCTACACCAACAACAAGAACATGCTTGTAAGTTCCGGATTCAATAAATTGTTTACCGGTTACAACCCCGTACATGAAGCCCGCACAAGCCGCGCTAATATCCATAGCACACGCTTTTTTCGCGCCGAGCTCTTCTTGAATCATACAAGAAACCGTAGGGAATGACTGATCAGGTGTAACAGTCGCAACCAGAATCATATCCAGATCCTCTGCTGCCACTTCGGCTTGTTCCAGCGCTTTTTTCGCCGCTGCAACGGCCATATGTGATGAATACACATCATCTGCGGCAATTCTTCTTTCTTCTATTCCTGTTCTGGTACGAATCCACTCGTCAGAAGTTTCAACCATTTGTTCAAGATCATGATTTGTTAAAACTTTCTCGGGAATATAACGTCCAACACCAAGTATTCCAGCTTTCATAAGGGAAGACTCCTTTATATTGTAAATTTAGAAGATCAATCAGGTTGTGATCAATTATTAGTATCAGGTACTAATTCTATCCTATTTTTTTTCACATGGCAATATATTCGTCTAAACTATCAGTTCATCTTATTCATAGAGTATTGTATATAGAAAGGAGGCGTACGCAGTTGGATGTGTTTTCAAAGATGATGTTCGGCGATTCCGCAAAACAAACAGAAGAGAAGGAAGAACAGCAAGAGGAAGCATCCCAGACAAACGAAGAAGAGACGTTTCATGATATGCATATTATGGACCAAATCGGATCAATTATGAACTCTATTGATCAAATCAAGCCCGCTTTAAAGGAGCTTGCGCCAATGATTTCGGCTATTAAAAAGAAAATCATGTGAAAAGCCACTTTCGAAAAAGTGGCTT